>NZ_JBKXNW010000006.1:9665-59772 GCF_047012705.1 Pseudoruminococcus sp.
GCTTTTCATCAGATTCTGTTTTAATTTCCACTACAACAGACTTTTCATCAGATTCTGTTTTATTTTCCGCTGCAACAGGCTTCTCATCAGATTCTGTTTTAGTTTCCGCTACAACAGGCTTTTCATCAGATTCTGTTTTAATTTCCACTACAACAGACTTTTCATCAGATTCCGTTTTAGTTTCCGCTACAATAGACTTTTTATCAGCTTCCGCATTATCCTGACTATTATTTTCTTTTGTCTTATCTTCCGTCAAAGCAAAATCTGTATTTATAGTTGTATTCTGTGCAGCAACTTTTAATAAATCTGGTTTGTCATCTTTTTTCTCATCATCTGATGCTTGATAAACAATATTTTCCTTATATTCCTCATCAAAATCAAGCGGATTAGCATTTTTTGAACGCTCTACTCCACTACTTGTACTGAATATAACATCGTCATCATAATTCTCATCATCTTCAAACCCGAGATAATATAACGCTTTTTCTTTTGCAGTAGAAAGGAACTTAGAGAATTTTGACTTAAAGCTTGGTTTTTCATCTATATCTTGAGAAAAATCTTCTGAAATTTTTTCTTCCTGTTCGTCAGATTCGTTTTTTTCAATTTTCTGTTCAGTTTGCTTTTGGATATCAGCAGTATTATCTACTTCATTATTGGAATCTTGATTTTTAATTTCAGACTTTTTTTCCTCATTTTGGGATTTTTTTTCTGGTATATCAGCTTGATTTTTTTCTTCTGTAATTTCAGCAAGTTTTTCATCAGTAAGCTTAGGAATTTTCATAGTAATAGTTGTAACACCCTTTGATTCTTCTTCAGCCTTAACTATAACTACTGCTTCTTTTTTAGCACTCTCTGTAACTTTTTTGCTAAGGTCAAGAATTTCCTGGCTATCGCTAAGCTTCATAGAGGAAGTTTTCTTTTCAGTTTCAGATACGGAATTTTGCTGATTACTGTTTTTCTTTTTTATGCGTCCGAAAATTCCACGAATTGCAGATTCTTCCTCCAACTGATTTTCTTTCGATTCAACATCGCTTTTATCTTTAATTTCACTAAAAACATCACCGAAATCATCAGTCATATCATTAAGAGCTTTATCTTCCAATTTGTCTGGAGTTCTTTTTTCCTCTGACATTGAAATTCCCCCTTATTTAGCTTTTATTTCAAGTCGCTGGCGCGTAAATTCATACATAAGAACACCAGCAGCAACAGATGCATTAAGAGAATTAATTTTTCCGAGCATAGGTAAGGATAATATCACATCACATTTTTCCTTAACAAGCCGCTGCAAGCCCTTACCTTCAGAACCTATTACCAAAGCACACGCACCTCTGAGGTCGCTAGTGCAATAGGTTTCACCGTCCATATCAGCACCGTATACCCAGAGTCCTTTTTCCTTAAGTTCATCAATAGTTGCAGGAATATTTGTAACTCTTGCAACCGGCATATATTCATATGCGCCTGCAGATGCCTTACCAACAGAAAATGTCAGGCCTGCGGCTCTGCGCTTTGGTATTATAACACCATGAGCGCCTGCACATTCAGCAGTACGGATAATAGCACCGAGATTATGTGGGTCTTCTATATTATCAAGTATAATTATAAAAGGTTTCTCACCTTTTTCTTCTGCTATTTTAAGAATTTCATCGACACTAACATACTCTTTTACCGCTGCCACAGCAATTATTCCCTGATGATTAGCATTACCACACATAAAATCGAGCTTTCTGCTATCAACCTCTTTAATCGGAATACCCTTTTCCTTAGCTTTAGCAACAATAACTTTAACCGAACCGCTCATTTCACCATGAGCAACAAGTAGTCTTTCGATAGAACGCCCGGATTTAAGTGCTTCTGAAACAGGATTTCTGCCCGCTATAATATCCTCGCCTTTTTCAAAATTATCATTTTTCAAACTACATTCACCCTTCTATATGAAAAATATCTCGAAAAAATAAAAAATACACCATTAAAAGTCATTCCATAAAATTATATCATAAATAAACTCAAATTTAAAGTAACTTTGCAAATACTTTTACATTTTCTTGCAAATAAATACATAGTACATATCTGTTTTAAAATGCTATAAATAATTTTTTGAATCATACCAAATAAGCTTTTCTAATCAAATAACACTCATTGTCAATAAAGGCTTGAAAATTTTGGAACTTATGCTATACTATAATTATTAAATGAAAGGATAATTACTATGAATAACAATAAAAAACGAAAGCTTATCATAAGAATTGTTGCACTTGTTCTTGCAGGGCTTATGGTTGTAAGTATCTTCAGTATACTCCTTTCAACCATACATTTCTAAAATAAGCACAAAATCAAAACCGAGGTCAGCACCTTTGCTAACCTCGGTTTTTTACTTAAGCTGCACTTGCAATTGATTCTTCTGTTGTTTCCTTGGAAGTCTCATTTTCTGTGTTGCTTTCTGTTTTACTATCTGATGATTCAGACTCTGTACTTGACTTAGTTACAGATTCATCAGTCGCTGAACTTTCTATTGATGAAGCAGTTTCCTTATTAACTTGTTTTTCAGGCGTCAATTTAAGCTCATTCATACCATCAGATTTAAGAGTAATTGTACCATTTAAATCTGTACGGAAAACTTTAGTTTCATTTTGCTCAAGAGTTTTAAGTGTTTCCTGATGAGGATAACCCTCACTATTATTCGCACCACAAGAGATAACCGCATATTTCGGAGCAACAGCCTTTATAAATGATTTTCCAGAGGCTGCCGAACTTCCATGATTGCCAATCATAATAACATCTGAAGTTATATCAATACCATTATCAATGATTTCCTGCTCAGAATAATTTTCTGCATCACTCATAAATATAAATTTCTGCTGACCATATTTTAAAAGTACGGCTGTTGAATAGTTATTCAAGTCGCTATATGCACTATCGTTCGGTGAAATTATATCTACTGTAAGAGAGAGAGAAAAATAAACATGTGTTCCGCTACTTGCATCAAGCTTAACCAGCTTTTTGGCTGAAAGTGCTTCTGTGAAGCTTTTATATACTTCTGATACATTTTTCTCTGTTTCATATGCATCAATAATATCCTCTATATTTGGTGCATAAACCCTGCCTATATCAAAATTTTCTATGACACTTGGCATACCGCCTATATCGTTAACATCAGCATTAGTTGCAATAAGATAATCTATTTTTTCAATTTTCTCATTTTTCAGATAGCTCACAAGCTTATCGCCATTTTCCTTAGAACCTGCGTCAATAAGAAGATTTTTACCATCAGGAAGCATAACCAAAGTAGAATTACCTTGCCCAACATCAATATACTTTATCTCAAGACCGTTTCTCTTGACAGCTTCCACTTTTTTTTCAGAATCTTCGCTTGATTCTACTTTTGAAACTGTGCTAACAACTGATGAATCCTGAGATGAAGTTTGTGCAACAGGTTTCTGTTCCTGATTTCTATTTGTTTGTGATGATACTATCAACGCAATAACCGCAGCAATAACTGCAAGAGATAAACCTACAATAAGTGATGGAGTACCTGCTCTTCGGTTATAGTTCTTATTACTGCTACTCAATTAATCAACCCCTTCCTAAAGCTTTAGAAATGCCTGAAGAATCAAGCTCGGTAAATTCCTTAAAGAAACCCTCTAATTTTTTAAGAATTGTTTCAACGCCACCAACGCTGTTACTTTCAATATTCATAGGCATAATTGGGTCATGTACACTCAATCTAAGTAAGAACCAACCATCTCCATTATTTTTATCAAATGATACTCGAATACCTTCATGATTATCAGGTGCTATAATAAATTCAGGCTGTTTCTCAGCATATTTTGTAAGGTTTTCAATAACATTTTCTCCATACGCTCTGAAATCATCTGTAAGAATATTCATTCTTATTTCCTTGCTTTCTACTGGTTCAGCAAGATTTTCAAGAAGCGATTCAAGAGTTTTTCCTTCTTTTCTGAGCTGTGCAAGCTTAATAATAATTTTTGTGCAAAGATACGCACCGTCATCGAGGAAATAATTTTCTCTCATAGCTGCATGACCTGAAGTTTCAATCGCAAGTGGGCAGTTTACACCCATTTCGTTTTGTCTGAGAGCCTCATTGATTACATTTTTATATCCACGCTTAAAGCGGAGATGCTTTCCACCAAGCTCATTCTCAATAAAGTCTTTAAGTCCGCTTGAAGTAATGGAATCTGTTACAATAAGACCGCCCTCGTTGCCCTCAAGTGCTATAGCTGCTGCGATTGCAACAAGTCTGTTTCTGTTGATTTCATTTCCGCTTGAATCAACAGCACCGCCTCTGTCAACATCTGTATCAAATATAACGCCCAAATCAGCGTTAGCCTTCTTAACCGCCAAACAGATTGAAGCCATAGCCTCTTCGTTTTCAGGGTTAGGTATATGATTAGGGAACATACCGTCCGGTTCAAGGTAAACACTACCTTCTGTGTCTGCGCCAAGTGGCTCTAAAACATCAGAAGCATAGAATCCGCCTGCGCCATTTCCAGCGTCAACGACAATCTTAAAGCCCTTAAGGGGCTTGTCATAATCTTCCGCATTAACAGCTTTTTTGATTATGTCACGAAGTCCGGCGGCATAATCTTTCATATAATTATATTTAGTAATAGTTCCGCCTGAAACTCTTTCAGATGTTTTGCCGTCTTGTGCGAATTGAAGAATTTCTTCTATATCTTCAGCCTCAAGACCACCATCTCTCGTAAAGAATTTAAGTCCGTTGCGGTAGAACGGGTGGTGGCTTGCTGTAATCTGCAAAGCACCGTCACAAGCTAAATCAACTGTAGTCATAAACATAGCCGGCGTACTTGAAAGACCGCAGTCGATAACCTCTGCACCACTTTCCTTCATAACATCAGCACAAAGACCAAGTATATGTTCACCGGAAATTCTTGAATCTCGTCCAACAGAGATTTTAAGTTCAGTTGGCTTTTTATTGACCTTATTACTAAGCCAAAGCACAAAACCACCTGCCATAGCACGAACAGCTTCATCTGTCAAATTGACCTTATTTTCTTTATATTCAACTGCAACTCCTCTTATGTCTGTACCACTTTTAAATTGCTTCCATTCACGATTAAGCATTATATTTTCCCCCGATAAATTATTATTCAGCCTTTTTAGTAAGGTCAACCTCATAGCCATTGAAAGTTAAGGTCATCTTATCGCCCTTTAAAAGATAGGGAATAGTAACTGTATTAACCTCTCCGTTATACATATACTTAACTATTATAGCATCGTAACCGTCATCGCTTTCTCCGAAATTATAAGTACCCTCGATTTTTGAATCTCCAGTATCTTCAGAGAATCTTCCGTCCTTAGTAAATGTATAAATTATACCATTCGCATCCCACTTACCAACAACGCCAGTATTAGGTTTAAAATCATCATCAGGATTTAAGGCATAACTATTATCGGATTGTGTAAATTCCATAACCTCATCGCCATTAGTAAGCTTTAGTGTCCTGCCATTAAATATATTACCGGAAACCTCGTAATTATAAGAATAAACACTTTGATATGCGGAGAAATAAAGTTGTAAGATATTTTCATTAGCCTCAGAAGTTGTCTTATTATACCAACCGGACCAACTTCTTCCACCATTTATCATTTTTGCAGACGGAGAGTTAGATTCTTTATCAGAAAAATAAGACTTTTCATTTTCAAAAAAGCTCATTCTTTCTGTATTTTCAAAATCAAATTTCATAGTTGCAGTTTTGGTTTTACCTTCACTGTCAGTAATCTTAACATCTGTTGCCCAAACGCCAGAAATATCTTTATTAAAAAAAGTATACCAAGCACCAAAAGATAATGCTGTCACCACAAAAATAGACGCTGCAACCACAAGCGTTCTATTTTTGTGTTTTTTAGCTTTTGGACTTTCTTCATCAATATCTGCATTGCTATCTTCAATATCTTCAAGTTCAGTAGCTGTTTCATCAGCTGAAATTATTTCAGAATTATCCTGACTATCCTCTATATTGTTTTCAGCTTCAGACGATACTGTGTTTTCATTAACTTCTTGAGTTTCTTCGCTTTCAAATTGATTTTCTATATTATCATTTAGACTCATAATCTACCTCCGACTATTCGTGAGTATATTTATCTCTATTATATTTATATAGATTATATTTTACATTAAAATCGTACTAAATACAATAGCTACACAGAAAATTATAAAAAATGTAACCATTAGTGATATTTTTAGAAATATTTTCGTTTGGAATTTCATATTATTTTATAAATAAAGGAGCGTGTTTTTATGTTCATAGTTTCAGTAAAGCCTAAGAAAAAAACGGTAATAATCGTAAGTGCTATTGTCGCAGCAGTAATTATGCTTATAATCGGAATCACCATATTGTCAACCGCTCCCTCAAGTGCTAATGGAGAAAAAGGTTCATACAGCCTTGAGGCTGATGGGAATGCCGGAAGAATCGAATTTTTAGAACAATTCGGCTGGAAAACTTCAGGCAAAGCAACTAAAACCGAAAAAATTACAATCCCATCAGAATTTAATGAAGTTTACACAAGCTATAATGAACTTCAAAAACAACAGGGCTTAGACCTTACGAAATATAGTGGCGAGGAATGTACTAAATATACATATAAAATTCTTAACTACGATAGTAAGAGTAAAATCGTTGCAAATCTTCTTGTGCTTGATAATAAAGTTATCGGCGGTGACATAAGCGAAACAAAAAAAGATGGTTTTATGCAAACCTTCTATAAAAACAAATAGCAACAAAAATACCGTCACAGGCTTATCTTTCTGTGACGGTATTTTTAAGGCTTTAAGCCTTAGCAATAAGCTCTTTTATTTTAGCCTCAGCGGCAACAGCGTCTGCCTTGCCTCTTGAATTTTTCATAACAAAACCAACAAGTGATTTAATTGCCTTTTCTTTGCCGTTTTTATAATCGTTGACAGCATTAGGATTAGATTCAACAGCCTGTTCGCAAAGCGAAATCATAGTTGCCTCATCAAGACCACCCATATCGCTTTCTGAAATAAATTCAGTTGCCTTTTTGCCTGTATCAAGCATTTTTTCGAGTGTACTCTTAGCGAGGTTCATCTTAATCTTGCCATCATCAATAAGCTTAATAAGCTCACGCAAATCCTCTGCACTAACTTTAATATCAAAAGCTTCCTTATCACTTTCTGTATCAAGTCTGCGGAAAATCTGACCGATAATGAAATTTGCGGCAGTTTTCGGATTTTTTGTACCCTTACTTGCTTCCTCGTAAAATTCAGCAATCTTGCGATACTTTGTAAGAAGTGCTGCATCTGTTTCGGAAAGTCCAAGCTCGCTGACATATCTTTCAGCTTTCTGTACAGGAAGTTCAGGAAGAAGATTTCTAAGTTCCTCAACTTCTTCTCTTGAAACACTTATAGTAACAAGGTCAGGGTCACGGAAGTAGCGATAATCGTTAGCGTCTTCCTTGCCACGCATACTTGAAGTAGTATTTGTAACATCATCATAGCGAAGTGTTTCCTGAATAACCTTACCACCATTTTCAAGAATATCAACCTGACGCTCAAACTCATATTCCATAGCTTTTGCAATAAAGTTGATTGAGTTCATATTCTTAATTTCTGTTCTTGTGCCAAGCTTATCACTGCCAACCTCACGAACAGAAATATTAACATCGCATCTCATAGAGCCTTCCTGCATCTTGCAGTCAGAAACTCCGATATATCTCATAATAAGCTGAAGCTTTTCAACATATTCTCTTGCTTCCTCAATAGACCTTATATCAGGCTCGGAAACAATCTCAATAAGTGGAACTCCACCTCTGTTATAGTCAACAAGAGTATCTCCGTGACGATGAATAAGCTTACCTGCGTCCTCTTCAATATGGATTCTTGTAAGACGAATCTTTCTGCCGTTTGAGAGCGGAATATATCCGCCTACGCACAATGGCATATCAAACTGTGAAATCTGATAAGCCTTTGGGAGGTCAGGATAGCAGTAGTTCTTTCTGTCCATCTTTGCAATTTCAGGAATAGTGCAGTTTGTTGCAAGACCTGCCATAACTGCATAACGGACAACCTGACGATTAAGCTTAGGAAGTGTACCTGGTAAGCCTATACAAATCGGACAGCAGTGAGTATTAGGGTCACCGCCGAATTGAGTTGTACAACCACAGAAAATTTTTGTCTTTGTTGAAAGCTCAACATGGGTTTCAAAACCCGCAACCATCTCATATTTCATTATTTGCAAACCTCCTTATAGCTTTACGCCAAAATCAGAAGCCCTAAATGCCTCTGGAACAGCTGTTTCATACTGATGTGCCACATTAAGTATAGTAGCCTCGGAGAAGCTGTCACCGATAAGCTGCATACCGATAGGCATACCCTTTGCGTTAAATCCGCATGGAACAGAAACAGCAGGAAGTCCGCAAATATTTACAGGAACTGTGCAAATATCAGTAAGATAGGTTTCGACAGGGTCGCTTATAGCATTACCATTCTCAAAAGCTGTCATAGGAACAGTTGGTGCAAGAATTACATTGCACTTTGTAAATGCCTCTTTGAAAGCATTTACAATAGTACCTCTGAGGTTCTGAGCCTTTTTATAGTAAGCGTCATAATAGCCTGAACTCAAAACATATGTGCCAAGAAGTATTCTGCGTTTAACTTCATCGCCGAAACCTTCACTTCTTGTTTTCTTAACCATATCGTTTACATCGTCATAATGCTCTGCCTTAAATCCATAACGAATACCGTCATATCTGCCAAGGTTAGAAGATGCCTCTGCACAAGCAAGAATATAGTAAACCGGAAGTGCATACTTCAAAACCGGTAAATCAAAGTAAACAATCTCCGCACCAAGTGACTCATAAACCTTTGCTGCATTCATAACAGCTTCACTAACATCGTCACGAACGCCTTCAATATACTCCTTTGCGATACCAATTTTCATACCCTTGATAGAATTGTTAAGAGTATCAACAGTAGCTGCACCCTGTCTGCCACGAGAAGTTGAGTCCATTTTGTCATATGCAGAAATTGCATCAAAAACAATAGCTGCGTCCTCAACAGAAGTTGTTATAGGTCCAATCTGGTCAAGACTTGAAGCATAAGCAATCAAGCCATATCTTGAAACCGCACCATAGGTTGGCTTTAAACCTACAACACCGCAAAAGCTTGCAGGCTGACGGATAGAACCACCTGTATCAGAACCCAAGCCATATACAGCAATATTTCCACCAACAGCAGAAGCTGCACCGCCTGAACTTCCTCCGGCAACATGATTTATGTTGTGAGGGTTCTTAGCTCCGCCAAAGCAAGAAGTTTCGCAAGATGAACCCATTGCAAATTCGTCCATATTGGTTTTGCCAAGGAGAACTGCGTTTTGCTTTTTAAGAATATTCCAGACTGTTGCATCGTAAATCGGAACATAGCCCTTGAGGATTTTTGAACAACAGGTTGTTTCAATTCCGTCTGTTGAAATATTATCCTTGAGAGTCATAGGAATACCCTCAAGTGGGGAAAGCTTTTCGCCCTTAGAGATTTTCTCGTCGACCTTTTTCGCAGTGTCCAAAGCAATCTCAGGAGTTTTCTTAACATAGGCGTTAAGTTCGCCGTTGCTCTTTTCTATTTCGTCAATATATGATTGTGTAAGCTCTGTGCAAGAAATTTTCTTGCTCTCTAACATATCAGCTAATTTTTTTATGTTTCCTCTTGAACTCAATTACTTCACCACCTAAAAATTTATGCACGCTTTTTAACAAGGAAATGACCATCATCAATATCCTTAGCGTTTCCGAGAATTTTATCTCTATCAAGAGACGGAACAACCTCATCTTCTCTGAGCACATTGCAAAGATTGTTGATATTATCAAAATCCGTACTTGCGTCCTCTGCATTATTGATAGTATCCGCAAATGCTATCATCTGTTCCATATCGGTTGTAAGCTTTGGTAATT
The DNA here is from genome assembly GCF_047012705.1 of Pseudoruminococcus sp. NCBI lineage: Bacteria > Bacillati > Bacillota > Clostridia > Eubacteriales > Acutalibacteraceae > Pseudoruminococcus > Pseudoruminococcus sp. The sequence continues at coordinate 19,608 of NZ_JBKXNW010000006.1, forward strand.
CTTCCTCAGAAACAAAAAGCTTACTTAGTGTAGCAATCTTCAAAATTTCCTCGCGGTCAACCATTTTCATTCTCCCTTCTTATGAACTCATAATCTCCAATATTATCTAATCTTTATATGAATTTCTCTGAGTTGCTGTTCTGTAACCTCGTTTGGTGCTCCGAGAAGTACATCTTGTGCATTGCTGTTCATAGGGAACGCAATAACCTCTCTAATGTTTTCTTCATCAGTAAGAAGCATAAGCATTCTGTCGATTCCAGGTGCCATACCAGCGTGTGGTGGTGCGCCATACTTGAATGCTCTGTAAAGTGAGGAGAATTTCTGTTGTAAATCTTCTTCTGTATATCCTGCAATTTCAAATGCCTTAACCATAATATCGAGGTCGTGGTTTCTTACAGCACCAGATGAAAGCTCTATACCGTTGCAAACTATATCATACTGATATGCAAGAACATCGCAAGGGTCTTTTGTAAGAAGTGCTTCCATACCGCCCTGTGGCATTGAGAATGGGTTATGTGTAAAGATAACTGCTCCAGTATCCTCGTCATGCTCATACATTGGGAAGTCTGTTATGAAGCAAAGGTCAAAACGGCTCTTGTCGATAAGTGAAAGACGCTCTGCAACCTCTGTTCTGATTTGTCCTGCAAGCTTTGGTGCAAGCTCTTTGCTGTCAGCAATAAAGTAGATTACATCTCCAGCCTTAGAGCCATTGATTTCGATAAGCTTTTCTCTGTCGCCTTCTTTGAGGAACTTATCAATAGGACCATCAAATGTAAAATCTTCACGAACCTTAACATAGCCAAGTCCCTTCATACCAATAGAAAGTGCAAACTCTTCCATTTTCTTGAACCAGCTCTTTGACTGTGAAGCCGCGTTAGGAACATTTATACTGCGAACAGTCTTGCCTCTGAATGGTGCAAAATCTGTTTCAACAAACATATCGCTTATATCTTTAATGAGAAGTGGGTTTCTGAGGTCAGGCTTATCTGTACCGTAAGTTACCATAGCCTCTGCATATGGAATTCTGCGGAAAGGTGGCTTAGAAACCTCTTTATCTGAAAACTTAGAGAATGTTTCATAAAGAACTTCTTCTGCTACTGCAAAAACATCGTCCTGTTCTGCAAAAGCCATTTCAAAATCGAGCTGGTAGAATTCACCTGGTGAACGATCTGCTCTTGCGTCCTCATCTCTGAAGCAAGGTGCAACCTGGAAATACTTATCAAAGCCAGAAACCATCAAAAGCTGCTTGAAAATCTGAGGAGCTTGTGGAAGTGCATAGAACATTCCCTTGTGCTTACGGCTTGGAATGAGATAATCTCTTGCACCCTCTGGTGAAGATGCAGAAAGAATAGGTGTCTGCAGCTCAAGGAAGCCAAGCTCTGTCATCTTATTTCTAAGGAATGAAATAACCTGTGAACGAAGTACGATATTATCGTGAACCTTCTTATTTCTAAGGTCAAGGAAACGATACTTCAAACGAACTTCTTCCTTTGTTTCCTTAGATGTAGCAATTTCAAAAGGAAGTGCAACAGGAGCTTTTCCAAGAACAGTCAATGTGTCTGCGACTATTTCAACAGTACCCGTTGCAATTTTTGGATTATAGGTTTCCTCATCACGCTTAACAACTGAACCGCTTACTGTAAGCGAGCATTCCTTATTAAGTCCCTTGAGCATACTCTCATCGTGAATAACAACCTGAACAACACCATATTGGTCACGGATATCAAGGAACATAACGCCGCCGTGGTCACGAATATTTTCAAGCCAGCCGGCAACACGGACAGTTTGCCCTATATGACTCTCTCTCAGGTCACCGCAGTATAAAGTTCTGTAACAGTTCTCTCTTAACATAGATAAAAATTCCTTTCGTACTCATAAATACCGTCAAGAAAAATCTTAACAGTTCAATCACAAAATTAGGTTAGATTAAACAAATATAATATATTATATCATTATTGGCAGATTCTTTCAATATATTTTTTGCGTTGACTTTTTATTTATTAATAAAAAAGAAAAAAGTCTGTAAAACCAAATTTTAAAAGGTTTACAGACTTTTCAAATAATCATATTACTATATTTTAGAAAGCTTAACGCAAGCTTTTTAACTTTTATCGAACTTACGCTAAATAAAAATTCAATTACGCAGCAGTTTCATAGATATTCTTAGTTGCTCTTGTTTTACAAAGCAAATAGCTTATTCCACAAAATACAACCAAAGCAATCATTAAACCAATCTCTAACACAATTTCGCTTACTCCGACAAAGCTAAAAAGCAAATACGCAATAACACATAAAACCGCTACAAGTAATATTGAAAGTGCCATATTATAGAAAATATTATAATTTCCTCTCAAGGCATTAACTTCATCGTCCCATACAAGCTTAGGGTTAATAGAATCCATATAAACTCCGAAATATGATGCAAATATAACTGAAAATAAGCTTATAAGACAAGTGAAAAGTACAAACATACCATTCAATGAAAATAGTATTCCTGCAATTATAACATATATAATCATTCCTAAACCACTGATTAAAATTGCTACACTCGCCTTAATATTTATCTGCGTCATAAAATCTATGGGAATATATTTCATAAACGCAAAGTGACTTCCCTCTCTTGTAATTGAGCTTGAGGCTATGCTGTTTGCAGAGGTTATAAGCACTGAAATTCCTGATGCACAGAAAATAAATATAAGCCCGGCAGTAGCATTTCCGTTACTTAAATCTTTAAAGAATTTCCCCAAGAAATTATCAGGACCTTGTAATGCATAAACAAGATAAAGCAAAATCGGCCATACAAGATTTATCACAACGCAATTCATAAAATATGCTGGGGTTCTTACAAGAATAAGAATTTCTTTTTTGAAGTAACTTAATGAAACCGCCCTTGTTTTCAAGCCCTTTACAGTTTTACTGAAATCAACAGAGCGTTGCTTTTTAGAACCTGCACCGCTAATCCCTATAACGCCTTTAAAATACATAAGTTCTGCAAGAAGTAAAAATACAACAACTGCAACAATATTTATTGCAAGATAGATAACTATACCAAGAATATCTCCCGAAACACCTGAAACTATAAATCTTATATGTGGCAAAATAATATTCATAACATTCAAAAGTGAATTATCACTTGCAATAGCCTGTGTAATTGAATCTGTGCTGAAATCGCTCATATTTCCGCAAAAAAGCACAATTCCAAGAATTATAAACAATGTCAATACACCGGTTAGCTTGTTTACTCTGTCCTTGTTTTTAATAAAGTGAGTAAAGTACATAGTAACAAGAGCTATTATACCGCAATAAACCATAGGTATTATTGGAAGCGTCAGCATACATAATACAGCCACAAGCCACGACCATATCGGCAATCCCATAGCAAAAATATATCCCGCCATAGCCGCAAGAACTATCATAAACTGCATCATGTTTTCGCTTATCAATGCTGCTGTAAATTTTGCAGAAACTATCTGATAAGGTTTTAACGGCAACGGTAATATAGATTCCACATCAGCAGAAAAATAAAAAACATTATAAATTACATTCAGTCCAAATACAAATGAAAAAGCCGAAATCAAATGTAAAAATAGTGCTATTCCCTCTTCTTGACCTCCAAGCTGTGTAAGACCGCCAGTTATTGCATAAACAACAATTCCCACAAAAAATGATACAGGAAGCATTATGCCCAATAAGACTATAAGTGCCATAGCTGTATTAAAAATTTTCTTTCGCTTTTTCTCATCGTCGCTGAATTCCACCGATTTAATAAGTATATGTACAAATTTAAGATATAGTCGCATATAAATTCATTCCTTTCGATAATTTAATTTTCCGTCATCTCTAAGAAAATATTTTCGAGAGTTTGATTAAGATGCTGACTTTCAAGATTTTCAAGAGTACCATCATATAACAGATTACCCTTTTTAATAATGATAACCTTATCACAAAGCTTTTCCGCAACTTCAAGGACATGAGTTGAAAAGAAAACCGCATTACCCTTTTTAGCGTGTTCTCTCATCATTTCTTTAAGCTCATATGAAGACTTAGGGTCTAAGCCTGTCATAGGCTCATCAAGAATCCAAACAGGAGGATTATGCACCAAAGCCGCAATAACCATAAGCTTCTGACGCATACCATGAGAATAAGACATCATAGGCGAAGATAAAGCGTCAGTAAGCTCAAAGCGTTCCGCCAACTCACTTACACGCTTTTTTCTGTCATCGTCAGAAACTTTATAAACATCTGCAATAAAATTAAGAAATTCAATTCCCTTTAATCTTAAAAACATATCCGGACTATCAGCGATATATCCAATAGAACTTTTCGCCTGAATCATATTTTTCTTAATATCGAAACCGTTTATTTTTATTTTTCCGCTATCAGGCGGCAAAATTCCTGTAAGCATTTTTATAGTTGTAGTCTTACCAGAACCATTTGGACCGGTAAAACCAACTATTTCACCGCCACGAACCTCAAAACTAACATTATTAACCGCTTTTATAGTCTTATTATAAACCTTTGTAACATTTTTAAATTTTATCATACCCACATCACCTTATTTGTAAATTTGCACTATTTTAATAGCTTTTACAAATAAATTATATACTACTTAAACATACAAGTCAATGATAAATGAAAGCATATGCTTTATACTAGCAAGCCATATTTTTAAAATTAAAAGTTTCGCTCAAGGCGGAGTGACTCCGCAGTCAAAACGCAGAATCGCTCGGCTTTGCCTCGCTCGTAGTGAATTAGGGAAGATAGTTGACGCGGTCGAGGAAATTCCCAATTAACTACTGATTAGCTAACAAATTTTCCTAAGACCCTTAACATTCCTTTGTTACTAAAGAGGTGGACTTATCCACCTCTTAATTTTCTTGTGTTAGCAACATTAAAAAGAAGCCACAGCAGTTTATAATTCTGCTGTGGCTTCTAAAATTAGCCTTAATGATTTGAAGCTGACGAACTTGTATTTGATTTATTCGTAAGTGTAAAGGTTGCGTGATTTTCACCATCGGAATAATTCCACCAACAAGATTTATAGCCTTCTATACTGATTTGCAAAGGTTTGGTAATAAACGCCGCTGTAGATTCTGATTCCGTCAAGGTTGCGTAAAGTGTAATATCGCTCGCCTTCATAGCATTAACCTCGCTCTCAGGTCCTACTATCGTCACATTAAAGCTATCTCCCGAAAGCTTGCCCGTAACCCCCGAAACATTAGATCTAAGCTCCACATTACTTACAGTAAAGTTTTTAGAGGTAAATTTATCTGTATTAAATTTAAGTGTAACCTTTTCAATTCTATCAACATTCGTACACGATGTCGGAATCTCAATAGAAACGCTCATTGTTTTCCTTGTTGCCGAAATCTGCGAAAGGTCAACCGGTTCAGTTTTTATCTCAGTAATACTATCAATAACCTCGTCAGAAGCCGCAAGTTGAATATATCCGCTTTCAGGACTTGTAACAGAAACCCAATTATCAGGCATCTCCCAAGAGTCGGGAATATTTGTAAATTCAATCTTAATTGGAACTCGCTTAACTTTAAGAACAGGAACAGTAACCTGAACACTATTAAATTCAGCAGTTACATAATCGCTGGATACCTCCGCCCCATCTTCATCATAAAATCTCAGCGGAACATCAAAAGTCTTAGTTTCTGTAAGAGTTTCATTTGAAGTATACTCAGCTTTTACTGTTGCAATCCTTTTTATATCAGTTTCAGCACCAGAAAGTTTGACCGAATCAACCGAAAGCTGATTTTGCTGTTTAAGATATTCACTTCCCGCCTGAACCTGAACTTTCTCCTCTATCTTTAGAGTTTTTTCTGCTTTCCTATCAACATAAGCTGTAATTGTCGATGGAGTAACTGTTGAATCAAATTCATAGTCGCTAAGTATGCCCTGTTTTTTTGCACTAAGCTTCAATTTATATTCACCGGGCTTATTGACCTCTGAAACATCTGCCGAAACAAGAATATCACTGCTCTGAACAGAACCAATAACGAGCTTATTTCCCTTTATTCTAATTTCAGCTTTTATATCTTCAGCCTTCATAACCTCAAGCCCGTCTGAAAGATTTGGGATACTTATTGAAATATCTGTTATAGTCTTAACATCAGGGTCTGATGAGGTTGACGAAACAATTATCCAGATAACAAAAGCCATACAGATTGAAAAAATCAATATGTATTTATCATTATATAGGAAGTTATGAAAACTAAAATTTCTTTTAATCGTCCTCAGACTTCTTTTCCGATTTTTCATTTTTTCGTCCCCTTCTTAAACCCGAAATAATCGGAATTTTTTCTTCTGTGCTCTTAGGCTGTGGAAGTAATAAAGCTTCCAATTCGCCTTTTAGGGTTTCCTTAGTATAATCTCTTGTAAGTACACCATTAACGGCTATAGATATTGTACCAGTTTCTTCTGAAACTATAACAATAACCGCATCAGAATATTCACTTATACCAAGAGCCGCTCTGTGTCTTGTGCCAAGGTCTATACTAACTTGGTCATTTTGGGTCAACGGCAGAATACAGCCTGCAGCATAAACCATGCCGTCCCTTACAACCATAGCACCATCGTGAAGCGGAGCTTTATTAAAGAAAATATTTCCTATAATCGGCGTAGACGGTATCGCATTAAGAACTGTACCTGTATTTACAATTTCGCCCAATTTGGTCTGCCGCTCAAAAACAATCAAAGCACCTGTCTTTGTCTTATGAAACATATCGCATACATCTACAACACTATCTATGCAAGCTCTTGTATGCTGTACTGCTTCTTCTTCCGCAGGAGTTGATGCAAGACTTGTCCAATACTTTCCAAGCTTACTTCTTCCCATCTGCTCTAAAGCTCTTCTTAATTCGGGCTGAAATAAAATAAGAACCGCAAGAACTGAAAATTGGAAAAAGCTGCTGAAAAGTGAGCTTAACATTTTAAGATTAAATTGGAATGAAAGCGCAAACGCAATAATCAGAATAATTATACCCTTAACAAGCTGTTCCGCTCTCGTTTCACGAACCAGTTTTATCACGCTGTAAATTATAAATGAAACTGCGGCAATGTCAAGTACATCAGTAAGTCTAAAGGTATTCATAAGAGCAATAAAGCCGTTGAATGCCGACTGAACCCATTCCCACATATATTTCACTTCCTTAAAAAATAGACTGTATAATCCCGCAGGCAAATCGTCTGCGGGTATACTAACACTATCATATAATCTTTGGTAGGCATTTGTCAATGCTTTCTTAAATTATGAATAATTTTTAAAATAGCATTAACAAGATAATTCATATCGTTTCTTGTTGTAAACATAGATGGAGATACCCTTACAGCACCACCATCAATAGTTCCGAAAAACTCGTGTGCAAATGGCGCGCAATGCAAACCTGCCCTTACTGCAATTCCATATTTATCAAGCATAGCCGAAACAGTTTCACTATCCATACCCTCTATATTAAAAGACAAAAGCGGAACATAATGTTCGCTTTCAGGTCTATCAGTATAGAGCTTAACTTCCTTTATCTTAGAAAGCCTGTCATATAGATATTGTATAAGACGCATTTCGGAATTTGCTATATTAGTAATTCCACGCCTCATAATAAATTCTGTTGATGCCTTTAGCCCAACAATCCCTGGCAAATTCTGCGTTCCGCTCTCAAATCTATCCGGCAATATTTCCGGCTGTTCAAGAGAATATGAGTTACTTCCTGTACCCCCCTCAATAATTGTATCAAGGGTAATATCAGTATTAAATATAAGCATACCTGTTCCCATAGGACCATATAAACCTTTATGGCCGGCACAGCATAGGAAATCAATACCACTTTCTTTTAAATCTATTGGAACGATACCAGCCGCCTGAGCCGCATCAACTGCTATCGGAATACCGTAAAGATGTGCAAGAGCTGTAATCCTCTCAACAGGCAATTTTATTCCCCATACATTAGATGCATATATGCAAAATATCAGCTTAGTATCTTGATTTATTGCCTTACGGAATGAATCAAGCGTTTTATCATTATCATTAGGATAAACTCTTGCAACTGTATAGCTTATACCATTTTCAGAAAGCTTTTGCAAAGGACGCATAACGGCGTTATGCTCAAGACATGAAACAACAACATGATCTCCCGATTTCAAAAGACCTTTCAGAACCATATTACAAGCTATTGTACAACTGCCGGTAAAAACAATACTATTCTCATCAGGTGCATTAAAAAAACGCATAAGCGTATTTCTTGAATCAAACATTATCTGCGAAGATTTAATCGCAAGTTTATGTCCTCCTCTGCCCGGATTTGCACCATAGTTCGTAAATGAATTATTAACTGAGTTTATAACTACTCTCGGCTTTGGGAAAGTTGTCGCAGAATTATCAAGATAAATCACGGCACATTCTCCCTCTCCATTCTTCCGGCAACCCTTATGCCTGCCGCTTCAAGAATCTTTTGTGCCTCATCAGTCTTTTTAGGAACATATAAACTATATCCGCATGAGCTTCCACGAATGTGGCTCGGAGTACGCACTATATCGCTTCGTATACCATATCTCGAAAGAAGCTGTCGCCCTTTCATAGCATAGGTAACAGATGATACCATAATTAAAGGCTTGCCCACAAAATCACCTCACTGTTCTTTTATAACAGTTTATGCGGCAAGCCTTTATATTGCAACCTGATAAACAGATTTTCGCAAATATTATTCAATATGGATTAAAAACCGTCATCAAAATTATCATCAGGTTCAGCAACGCTCTGAGGGTCATATACCTCACCTTGACGAACTTTCATTCTGAGTCTTTCATTTTCAACAGCCTCTGCAAGACTATCTCTGAACGCTCTCGAATTTTTAATATTCTTAATCTCAAGAATAGGGTGAGAAGCGTCCTTAGATTTCACTGTAACAGTACCAAGCTTAAACATCTTCTGAAAAAGTGTCCTCGAAAGCTCCATATCTATAATACGATATAACAAAATCTCATTTTCTGTTGAACGCAAAAGTCCTTCATTAAGTATAATTCTCTTTGGAGTAAGTGTATATTTAGTAAATGTCCAAGGTATTCCAAAGAATAACCAACGCTTTCTTTCTTGCATTATTACATCTTTTGCATATTCTTCTGCCACGATACTTCTCCTCTTCTAAAAAATATAAAGCGGCGAGCCGCCGCTCCCAAGACGCGTAATCGGTTTTGCGAGCAAAACCTCGACATTCTTAATCACCTTATATTGCCGCGATTTAAAGTAATTACCAATGAACTACCGTAGCGGCGAGCCGCCGCTCCCAAGACGTGTAATCGGTTTTGCAAGCAAAAAACTCGACATTCTTAATCAACTTATATTGCCGCGGTTAAAGTAATTACCAATTAGCTATCATAAGGGACGGTGTCCCTCGAACCTGCAAGCTTTTAAAAAAGCTTGAGCAAAACTTTTCAGTGTCTTAAGAAAGTTTGTCAACTAATCACCAAAGCTTATGCCTGTGAGTCTTGCTGTTTTGATAATTTCACAATCAGTAGGTACAGTCTTTAACTTTCCTGCAATATCAGCAAGCGGAACAGGAACAACTCTTCCATTTATAAGCGAAACCATACAGCCATAATGCTCATTTATAATACATTCTCCGGCAGCCGCACCAAAACGAGTTGCAATAAGCTTATCATAAGGCACAGGACTTCCACCTCTCTGAAAATGTCCCGGAACAGTAACTCTGGTTTCTTGACCTGTTGCCTTCTCTATCTGAGCGGCAATCTCATAAGAAATTGACGGATACATAAGGTTTGCAAGAGCTTCTTTCTTTTGCTTTTTAGGAAGTGCAGCTCTCTCCTTTGATATAGCGCCCTCAGCAACAGCGAGAATTGAGAAATTCTTTCCGGATTTAGTTCTTTGTTTGATACATTTAATAACCTTATTTATATCATATGGAATTTCAGGAATCAAAATTACATCAGCGCCACCAGCAATGCCTGCATAAAGTGTAAGCCAACCGGCCTTGTGTCCCATAAGTTCAACTATAAATACACGGCTGTGCGAAGTAGCTGTTGTGTGTATGCAGTCAATAACCTGTGTTGCAATATCAACAGCACTCTGAAAACCAAAAGTCATATCAGTTCCCCAAAGGTCATTATCTATCGTTTTAGGCAAGGAAACAACATTTAATCCCTCTTGAGAAAGCATATTTGCAGATTTTTGGGTACCATTTCCGCCGAGAATAACAAGGCAATCAAGCTTCATCTTCTTATAATTTGCCTTCATAGCAGCAACCTTATCTACATTATTTTCTTCATCAATAACACGCATAAGCTTAAATGGCTGACGAGAAGTTCCGAGAATAGTTCCTCCACGAGTAAGGATACCAGAAAAATCTTCAGGCTTCATAAGTCGATATTCACCCGTAATCAAGCCTCTGTATCCATCTATAATACCATAAATCTCTATTTCATCTTTCTTATAGTGATTATAAAGAGTCTTGCAAACTCCACGAATTGCGGCATTAAGACCTTGACAATCTCCTCCACTTGTTAAAATACCGATTCTTTTCATAAATAAACGCCCCTTTACCTTTATATAGTAGAGTGAATTTTTGTACAATTCTGCTACTCATTATAATACACCAAAGTATATGTGTATAGCAAGAGTTTTTTATGATATATATGCAAAAATGAGGTAAAAAGTTTATAATATTATTTCTAAAAATAAAATCTTTTCTCTATAGTAGTTTTACAAAAACACACAATAATTTCATTGAATTAATAAAAACTGAATGTTATAATATAGCATACTTATTTTAGGGAGATTTTTTAATAAAAAAGACATTTGCTCTTGTTGCAGTATTATTTGTGTTGTTTTTGACAGCTTCTGCTATAACACCATTTTTTACAGGTCATACATATACTGTTATATTATATGATTTTTATAATATATCAGATATTAAGGTTAATATTGATGATGAAAGTGTAGTTAAATTAAAAGAGATTGATAATAAAAATGACTTTTTTAAGATTACCTTTGAGGCATTAAAAGAAGGTGATACAGATATTGAAATAAAATATCATCCAGATGATGTTGTAGAATCATCTATTCCTGAATACTTTTATTTACCATTATCATTTCATGTAAATCAATTCAATATACTTTTTGCTAATTACAATGTCTATAATTATTTTCAGCTTAGTTAAATCAATGAAAAAGACAATCTATAATTATAGAAACATTATTTGCTTTGGATTATTACTCTTTTTCATAAATATTTTATATAGTTCTTTCCAAGTTTTATTACATTATTTCACTTATCAAGAAAGTGGACTTTTAATAAATTTATGGATTAATATACTATATAGTACTCAATATCTTAGGACATACCTTATTATACCACTTACATTGGTATTCTTGTTAATCTCCATAAGTAATGTTTCACTAATTATTCACGAAGGAAAAACATGGAAAAATCTGCTTGGCGTAATACTTGGCATTGTATTTTTTATAGGTTCTATAATTTTTATGCCATTTTCAATGTCAACAGATGAAAGCCTTGAAACAATCAGGTTAAGACTTTTCAGCACAGATTCTATTAACTATTGTCTATCCGCTGTTATAAGCTATTTTGATTGTATGTTACTTGGTGCAATAATTTGTGCATTGATAGCTGTATTTAAGAAGCCAAAGTATGATAAAGATTTCGTTATTATACTTTGCTGTGGAATAAAAAAAGATGGCACTCTACTTCCTCTCTTAAAAGGTCGAGTAGATAGAGCAATTACTTTTGCAAGAAAACAAAAAGAAGCTACTGGCAAAGATATATACTTTGTTCCATCAGGCGGTCAAGGCAGCGATGAAATAATCTCCGAATCGCAGGCAATGAAAAATTACCTTTTAAGTCAAGAAATTGCCGAAGACCATATTATTATGGAAGATAAATCATCAACAACTCTCGAAAATATGAAATTCTCGAAAAAAATCATACACAAAATCAATCCAGATGCAAAAATAATTTTTTCAACCACCAACTATCATATTTTCCGAAGTGGTATGCTTTCGCAAGCCGCAGAACTCAATGCAGAAGGAATTGGAAGTAAAACAAAATGGTACTTCTGGCCTAATGCATTTTTAAGAGAGTTTGTAGGAATAATCTGTGCCAAAATTAAATTTTATATTTTTGCAATAAGCGTAATACTACTTTCAGTTTTATCCATGCTTACACTATATTATTTTGTATTCTAATAAATAAGCATAAAATAAAATCTCCTATGAAAAATGTACCGACTTTTCAATAGTTAGTTTTCAATCTAACTTTATTAAAGTCATTACAAAATAATAGGAGATTTTTTATTCATATTATTGATTATCAAGCTCACCAAGACTTGATGCCTTGAGATATGCGTTAATAAAGCCATCAAGGTCGCCGTCCATAACACCGTTGATGTTACCTGTTTCAAAATTCGTGCGATGGTCTTTAACCATTGTATAAGGCATAAAGACATATGAACGAATCTGAGAACCCCAAGCTATTTCTTTCTGAACGCCCTTAATATCTTCAATCTTATCAAGATGTTCACGCTCTTTGATTTCAATAAGCTTAGATTTAAGCATTGTCATACAAACTTCTCTGTTCTGGTGCTGGCTTCTTTCAACCTGACAAGAAACAACAATGCCCGTCGGAATATGAGTAAGACGAACAGCCGAAGAAGTCTTATTAACTTTCTGACCACCCGCACCACTTGCTCTGTAAACATCCATCTTAATATCTTCAGGACTAATTTCGATGTCGATAGTATCGTCTATTTCAGGCATAACTTCAAGTGATGCAAAAGAAGTATGGCGTCTGCCAGAACTATCAAAAGGAGAAACTCTGACAAGACGATGAACGCCAGCCTCACTTTTGAGATAGCCATAAGCGTTCTCGCCCTCTATCATAATAACTGCACTCTTTAAGCCCGCCTCATCACCATCAAGATAATCAACAGTTTTAACCTTAAAGTTATGGCGTTCCGCCCAACGATTATACATTCTATAAAGCATTTCTGCCCAGTCTTGAGCCTCTGTTCCGCCTGCACCTGCGTGGAAAGTAAGAATTGCATTATTCTTATCATATTCACCGGTAAGAAGAGTAGAAAGACGCTGCTCCTCAAGACTGCTCTTTACTTTCTCATATTCAGCAGTTGCTTCATCAAGTAGAGATAAATCCTCTTCCTCATTAGCAAGCTCTATCAATGCGTGAGTATCTTCATAGCTTGCAACAAGTCTGTCATACTGCTCAACCTTATTTTTAAGGGAACCTGTCTTTTGCAAAATCTTCTGTGAATTTTCCATATCGTCCCAGAAACCGGGTTCGGCGGCTCTGCGTTCAAGCTGTTCGATTTCTGACTTTATAGCACCCATTCCAAGCGCTTCAGATAAATCCTTAATATCAGGCCAAAGCTCCTCTAAAGCAAGCCTTAGTTCATCAAACTGTACCATAAATTATCTCCGTTCTGCTGTTATTTTTCTTATTAATTATAGCTTAAATTTTTCTAAATGTAAAGTATATTATAATACGGTATTATTATAGGTAAAATAGCTTATTTGACATATAAAGTCTCAAGTAGTATCATTCATTATAGATTTTAAATGGAGGTTTAAAATATGCTTATACTTCAAAACGGACGACCTAACGACGAAATGAACCGTTTATCAAAAGAAATCCGAACCTATGATTTTCTTGATAAGCTAAATATTGAATATCAGAGAATAGACCACGAACCAGCAATGACTATGGAAGTTTGTGCTGAAATAGATAAAACTCTCAAAGCTATGATTTGTAAGAATTTATTTCTTTGCAATCGTCAGGAAACAAACTTCTATTTGCTTATGATTCCTGCAGATAAAAAGTTCAAAACTAAAGATTTATCCGCACAGCTTGGTGTATCAAGACTTTCCTTTGGCAAAGAGAAATATATGGAAAACTTCCTTGATATTACACCAGGTTCTGTCAGCGTTATGGGACTTATGAACGATACAGAAAATAATGTCCGCCTTATAATTGATGAAGATGTTTTTAAAGACGAATATTTCGGTTGTCACCCTTGCATAAATACTTCAAGTATACGCCTTCGTATGAGTGACCTGACAGATACCATACTCCCTGCTATGAATCATACTCCAACAATAGTACATCTTCCAACACCAATTGATTAAGTTTGTTTAAATTGACACCTTTGTTTTTGAGTGATATAATTACTTCAAAAAATTTGACAAGGAGATTTTTTATGCAAATTTCAAGCAGACTTACAATAGCTGTACATATTTTAGATTGTATAGATACATTTAAAGACAGCTATAAACTAACAAGTGATTTCCTTGCAGGGAGTGTTAATGTAAATCCTGTTATAATAAGAAGAATATTACAACAGCTTAAAGCCGCAGGAATTGTTAATGTCGCTCGTGGAAGTGGTGGTGCAGAAATTGCAAAGCCTCTTGATAAAATAACTTTGCTTGATATTTATAATGCTGTTGAATGTATAGATAATGGTGAGCTTTTTCATTTTCACGAAAATCCGAATCCGAACTGCCCTGTTGGAAGAAATATTCATAACGCTCTTGATAAAAAGCTTGAACTAGTACAGAAAGCTATGGAAGAAGAAATGAAAAGTATCACCTTAGCTGAAATAATTTCTGATACACAAAAACTTATAAGAGAAGAAAATTAAATGATTTCCGTATCCAAGAAGATACGGAAATTTTTTTGAAAGAATTCAGTTGTAACTATTGACATTACAACTATAATATGATATATTCTAATTGTAACAAAGATAGTTACAACACAAATAACTATTACGGAGGTAATTTAATATGAAAAAGGAAAATTGTAAAACAACTGCTTTAAACAAAGGTGTCATTAGCGAATATGATTTTGATGCAGTTAAACTTTATGCATATAAAACAAACGACTTTATAGATGATGAAGTCTTTATTCTTGTTAAAAATGAAAAGGGCGTTTGTATAGAACTTCCTTGCTTCTATGATAACATTGAGGAGCTTACTGCTTTTATCAAAGAAAATAACATTGAGCTTGTCGGAAAGATGGTTGCTTATCACGCCGCCGGTGCAAGCTTTATGCCTGAAGTCACTGCTTATGGTACTAAGTCATCATTAGAGTATAATAGTGTTGGTGGCGGAGCAGGCCTTATCAAAAACTTTACAAATACCTTTGGTGAGATATTTGATTCATCTGTTTGCAAAGCAGAACTTATCCAAGATGGAGAATTTGAGATTGCTGATATTAATCTAAATGTTAAATCTAATGCCGAGGCATATGATATAGAGATTCCTGAAATTAACTGTGTTTATACTCATATGCTTGGCCATGACTGCCACTCTATTGTAGCAGGTTGCCCACACGCAGACGGAATCATATCTCAGCTTAATTACTACATTTGCAAGGGTTTCGACCTTGTCCTAACTTCTCACTATACGCCAGAAGATTTGAAAGATGTCAGAACTAAGGTTGATTACCTTAATACCATAAAGGAAATTGCTCTTACATGTGATAATGCTGATGAAATGAAGAAAAAGATTAACGAGAAATATCCTGAATATAGCGGCCTCAACTATCTCGATATGACTGTAAATTTCTTTTTCCCAACAAAATAATTTGCTTTGTAATTTAAAATAAATCTATAAAATTTATAGGCTTTTAAAAATTTCGGCATAGAAAACAAAAATAACTTCCTTCAATTAACTAAATCACTGAAAAAATTTATCTTTATACAAATTAGCAATTATAATTTTGTACAAACTCAATAAATTCATATTATCTCTGAATTTGAAATATTAAACAAAAGAATATTATGTATGATGCTTTGTGATTGACAAGTATAATTTTTATGCTATAATATATTTGTAACAGAAAAAGTGTTACATTTAAATTAAGCTAATAATTTTAGAGGAGGAATTCTATTATGGCACCTATGCTCGAATTACACAATATTGATGTTCAGTCCTTCCTTTCGGTTCTCGATACTTGTGAGGGAGATGTTTTCCTCGTAACTCGTGATGGAGACCACCTTAACTTGAAGAGTAAGCTTTGCCAACTCGTTGGTCTTACTAAGCTTATTGAAGGTGGAAAAATAAGCGATGCTTACATCATCTGCTCTAAGCCGGAAGATGAAACAAGACTTTTCCGCTTTAACCTTCTTGGCGATATGGGCGATGCAAAGAAGCCTGAAGATAAAAAAGAAGAAAAGTAATAAGTTTTTAATAACTTATTATCATACTGAATTATCATAAAATGATAGCAAGAGTTTTTATAACTCTTGCTATTTTTATATATCATCAAAAAAACTCCTTTTGCTAACTAATATCAGCAAGAGGAGTTTTAAGTTATAAATTTAGAATTAGCAAATTTCAGGTTCAGCGTAGTCGACACCCATTGTATCAACTGTTACGCTCTTCATAACCTGTGGAACAAGTGGCTTATCAGTAAAATCTGTATCACATTCAGCAATTTTATTTACTATATCCATTCCCTCAATTACCTTGCCAAATGATGCGTACTGACCGTCAAGATGAGGAGCATTCTTGTGCATAATAAAGAACTGTGAACCGGCAGAATTAGGGTTGTTTGAACGAGCCATAGATAGAACTCCCTCAGTATGTTTTAGATTGTTATTAAATCCATTCATAGTAAATTCGCCCTTGATTCCGTATCCAGGACCGCCAAAGCCTGTTCCCTCTGGACAACCTCCCTGAATCATAAAGCCATTGATTACACGATGAAATATAAGTCCGTTATAATATCCCTTTTTGACAAGAGAGATAAAGTTATTTACTGTATTTGGTGCGATTTCAGGATAAAGTTCTGCCTTAATAACATCACCGTTTTCCATAGTAAAAGTAATAATAGGATTGCTCATAAAAATATCCTTTCTGATTTTTAAAAAATTCACAAGATGTATAATTGAATAATCTTGAGTTACCATATGATTTTATATTATTTTTTCTAAAAAAGCAACCCCCTAATTTTATAACTTATTAAATCCCTTTAAACGCTGATAAATACTGTACTTATATTTTTTAATATACTAATCTGTTAGTATAAATTTTTATATTTTTTCGGAAATTTGGTGTCAAATAGGTGTCAAAATGCAAAATAACCATATACATTGGATATATAATATTTATTTGCACAATTTATGTCACATAACATTAGGTGAATATAATTATAATAATACTTAGTTTATGATATTTTTATTTTGCCTTGAATTTCTTTTATAGCTTCTTGTTTTTTGTCAATAGAAACATCTGTGTAAATATTCATAGTTGTTGATATGTTGCTATGTCCTAAAAGTTCAGATATAGTTTTTATATTAGTTTCGTTCTCAAATAAACGAGTAGCGAATGAGTGCCTTGCTATATGACAAGAAAAATGTGGTAGTAATTCAGGTTCTCTATTCTCTGATTTTGCTATTTCAGTTTCACGCTTATTATAAGAATTAACTATGTTGTTTATTGCATTGTTAATATTATTCTTATAATATAAATTGCCATTTTTATTTGTGAAAATAAAACCTGTATATCCATCAACTTTTAAAGTATTCAATGTTGTGTTAAGCTGAAATTCTCTTATATTCAGTAAAGCCTTTCTAACTTCATCAAGCATTGGTATAAGTCTAACACTTGTTTTAGTTTTTGGTGTGTTTATACTTATCTTATATTTTTCATTTGGAACTCTTATGTATTCTAATGTATGATTGATAGATATAAGATTATTTTTAAAATCTATATCATTCCAAGTTAAGCCTAATATTTCACCTATACGGCAACCTGTACCAAATAAAACTGTAAATAATGGCAACCAACCTCGATACCTTGAAGATTTTATATATTCAAAGAATATTGATTGTTGCTTAATGGTTAAAGCTTGTTTTTTCTCTGTTGGTTTAGCGAACTTTTTAACTCCATCTAAAGCACCATCACAAGGGTTTTTATCTATTAAATTATCTTTAACTGCTAAATCAATTATAGAATGAAGTAAGTTATGTATATCTCTAACACTACCTAATTTTAAACCATTAGATAACAAATTCTTATAAATAATAGCTATCAAGGAATATCTTATATCTTTAATTTTTAAGTCACCTAAAGTATTCCTGATATGCTTATTATACATAGCAATATAATTTGACATTGTAGAAGGCTTGACTTGATGAATTTCAGACCAACACTCAAACACATAATTTAAATTAACATCATTAGCTTCCAAGCCTTTCATAAGAGATTTTTGTAATTGATTTTCTTTTTCTCTTAATTCATTTAAGATATTAGCATAAATATAATTTGTTTTGCTTCTATAATCTTTATATTTATAGCAATATCTACCATCCTTTCTTTGAAACTCACCATCTTTTAAAACAGTGCCTTTATTATCTTTTCTCTTAATAGCTTTCTTTGCTGTCATAGTATCAATTCCTTTCATAACAAGAAAAGAAAGCCTTTAATGTGACAAATAAATAATAGCACTAAAGGCTTTACAATTCAACTTAGTACCTTAATAAATTTATTATTTTTATATACTATCTTCTTTCATTAGAATTGATTGCACTTATCTTCTATATAATCATTGATAATAGAATATTTATACTCAATATCTTCAGCATAGTTACATATATAATCTTGTATATCTTCAATACTTACTCTTTTATTAAGTGGTGCAGTATCTTCTTTTACCATTCCTAAATTAAATAACTCATCTATATAGTTCTTGTTATCATATATGTTGTTAAATTCAGGTATAATATTACCGCTCTCATCAACTACAAGAGTACCACCATATTCAAGAGCTAACTTATTAGCTACATTTTCGTTATAGGTTTCTTTAACTATACAATATGTAGGAGAAAAACCTAAATTTCTTATAAACTCTCTAAATGCCTTATTAGGTAACTTAGGCATTTCTGATAGAATGAATAAGCATACAAAGGCTAAACTAAGGTTTTCAATCTCATCTTCAATAAGCATTGGGAAATTCTCTGATATTATAATTTCAAAATCATCATAAATTTGGTCTAAAAAATTACTGCTTAGTTTATTCTCTTGTAGGTTATGATTGTAAAGGTACATATTCTTAAAATCAACCATTTCATTTATATAGTCATAGTAGAGATTGTAAATATCTTCTGCGTTCACTTTGGTTTCCTCGATTCTTACATACTTAATGCCATTAACAGTAATAATATTTTTCATTATTTTAAATCCTTTCTTTGTTAAGAGAGAGGTGCATTGATGAACTTGCTTTCTTTTCAATTTATTGCATAGCTACAAGCATATTTTTTGTTCAATGCACCTTTCGATTTACACTAAGAACAAATGTTTTTGTTATATAGAATGTTTATTGTCTAAAAAAACTTCAAATTTCTTTCGGCTTATTAAACACTTATTGCCATTAAATAACACAAAGGGGCAATTTTTCTCTTGTGTAAGATTTCTTATTTTGGTTATTCCTATATTAAACAGTAGAGAAGTTTCTTTTATGGTTAAGTACACTTTTTTGTCAATAGATATTGTGTTGCTTTCTATATTACTTTCTGTGTTATTGTGTTTGGATATTTCTTTTAATTCTGTATTTTTTGCCTTATTGCCTGATATATTCAAGTAGTTTTCAATTTCGTTAATCTCATAGCGGTTATTCATATAAATACCTTACCTTTCTAAGTCCTATAATTTCAATCTGCGATACTAAGCTATGCCACTTCATAGGTTTAACTACAAAGCAAGCATAATAACATATGTAAAATAGCCCTGTTTACTGTGAGTTTATGATGTTCAATAATATCAAATATAATCACTTCTTTCTATTGTATCGTTATAATTGACCAAATAGCAAGCCTGCCCCTGCCGAGGTTCAAAATTACGGTATTCTCCCCGAACGAGAGAATCATTAACTTTTTGCACGAAAAAAATCGTACACTATATATATCTGTTTTTTGATACCTAAATTATTACTCAAATATAAAAATATAATAAAAAAATTCATATTATATTGAATTTAGAATATTCACAAGCATTTATGTATCCGCTCTCAGTGACTACTGTCATTGTTTTGCCTGCATTCTTGCCTGCACCAAACTGGCGACGAATTTCGTCGTTAGTTAATTTTGTTCGACATTTTTGTCGGATAGGATTTTGAAGCTATGAATACTATATCTTCTCTAACATTAGGAGATATATTCATTATGTTGGGGGTTAGACCGTTTTTCGGACAAACCTCTTTTGCTAATAATAGCCACTGTAAGCCTACACTGAATTTAGCATTAAAAAAATTATCTTGATTATTATATAAAACCGCTCTCAAGCCAATTATGAGTGAAATAAGGCTATTCTGTAAGTTAATAGAATAATTTGTCGCTTTCCAAATTTGGAGAGTAAGATTATACCAAGCGAGTGTTTTTTCGGACGGCTGGTTGATTATTAGTGTTGAGAGAATGCGTTGTAAAGGTATCACTGTTTTAATGACTCCTACAAGATGTTATTAAGCGACAATTAAAGACACTTTCCAAAACAGCTATATTCAATAAACGAAAAAATCGCAAGCAAACCACTTGATATAGTGAGTTCACTTGCGATTTTGTATTTAATATTTTATTAGTTCGTTAAACGTTGATACAGCATATCTATCTGTCATTCCAGAAATATAGTCGATTATTGCCTGAACATAAATATCTTTTGTCTCTAATTGCCCATATATCTTGGTGTTATAGTATTTATCTTCTGATGCAATCAAGTACTGTTTGAGATAATTCGAAAAATCCTTGGCTAATTTAGGATAAAACTTTGATAAGTGTTTCAACTTTTTAAGAGTATTCATTCCTGAATATACTTG
Organism: Pseudoruminococcus sp.; assembly: GCF_047012705.1. Lineage (NCBI taxonomy): Bacteria > Bacillati > Bacillota > Clostridia > Eubacteriales > Acutalibacteraceae > Pseudoruminococcus > Pseudoruminococcus sp. The sequence goes on from NZ_JBKXNW010000006.1 coordinate 40,460, forward strand.
CAGAAGCGTTTCATAAATACTCCTAATAATCAATCCCGCATATTTGCGATATGTATCGAATTTCTTATTCGTATAGATATAGTCATAATTGAAATTCTTGATTTCTTTCAACATCTCATTATGCTTATCATCTAATCTAATTCCGTCTTTCGGAGAACTATTTTCACAGATATTTATGATAAAATTATGCATAATTACTGTTGTGTTCATTGTAGATTCACCATATTTTTTAGATATGTTTCTTAATTTTACTAAATCTCTTTGCTCAATAAAATTCATCCTTATGGCATATTCAATATCTCTGCCTAAATATGCGATTTTGTCCGCAATTTTTACAACGCAGCCTTCCCAAGTATATGATTGATATTGTCCTGATGTTTTAAATTCAGCCAAATCTATAGCTTCTTCTCTTGGATGTATGCCATTATCATCTACTTCACCACAATGCGAAATTATGCCATCTCTAACAGCATACGTTAAATCCAAGTTTCTGTAATGCCCTTGTGTATCTGCGAGCAGTTCTACATTGTCTATGATGCGTAAGCTATTTCTTTCGTGCCAAAATTTATCAAGACCATTTTCTTCTCTTATTTTCGTAAGTTCTACTTCACCTTCGTGACCGAATGGAGCGTGACCTAAATCGTGTCCCATAGCTATCGCACGAGTTAAATCTAAATTTAATCCAAGAAATTTTGCTATGGTACAGCTTACAGATTCAACATGTTGAACATGTTCCATTCTTGTACATATATGGTCATTATCAATATTGAAGAAAACTTGTGTTTTATGTTTTAATCTACGATAAGCCAATGAGTGCAGTATACGAGTATAGTCACGTTCATAAGGAGAACGGATGTCGTTTTCTCTTGAATACAGCACATCTTTTCTTGAAATATGTTTTTCCCAATTTGGATTGTTTTCATTTGAAGATACTTCTAAAAACAAATTTTTTTTCATATTCTTACTCCTATACATTAAGTAGTTCGGATGCTTTTGACTTTTGGCAGATAGCATTGATAAATTCTTCAATTGAGAATGTGAGTATATCTATCTTGTATTTAAACTTCTGCCAATCAGCTGCTTCCTTAGTATCTTCGTGTATTATCGGAGCAATGAATACCGAGAAAGAATCTTCCCTACGGCTTTTTTTTACCTCTCGTAGGTGTCTGCTTATGGGAATTATTTCGTTATTGACTTGGTCTTGACGACCACGCATTAACGTAACTTCAAAATAACTATCATAGTCATTGTCAAAACATTCAATATCAGCTATTCCACCTGATGCCGTAAATGTAGGCAATCCCTCATCATCTACAGCATAGTTAGGTTTGACATCTAATCCCTTGAAATGCTGAACTAATGCGATACTTGTAAGAAACTCTAATCTTGTAGGGGCAGAGATATACTTTAAAACGTCATCTTTACTCTCTTTCTTGTTACAAACTGTCCTAAGTTCTTGTATAACGTTGTCTTTTGACATTGTTTCTGCGTATTTGTAAAGTGTATTTTTTCTAACATCAGAGAAATCAACTTCAACAGCGTTTTCTAATTGTAGTATATTAGTATCTATCTCACCCATATAATCAATATATGAGTTTTCATCATCAAATTTAGGATATTTCATATACTGTTGCATTACATACAAAGCAGTATCACTTTCAAAGCTGTTAATATCCAAAAATCTGCCATTTCCTCTTAAAGACAGTAAACCAGACATTCTCATTTTTCTAATGTACTCATCAACTGATTCACCACATATTTTTTCAATTTTCAGATATTTCTTGTTTGTACTTTCAAGTAATTCCAAACATTTCGTGTAAATAACTTCATCTGAACAAGTGAATCCGTATTGCTTTCTGATGCCCTTAATGAATTTATATGCTTGTAATGAATCATTGTTTCTCCAACAAATCAAAATGGGTAATTCGTGACGTGCCAATCCTGCATCGTTCTCTTCTTTGTCTTCGTGAAAATGCTTTATTACATTCAAAAGAAGTGGTAAAGGTGCATTTTCATTTAAATTCTTACGCAACGGATTATTGGTCTGATACTTCATAAGTGCATTTAAGAAAATCTGCTGAATCTTTTTTTCATTGCTTGGAGTTTCCATATAAGCATCTACAATCATATGCCCTGTTTTGGTTATTTCTATCGGATTGTTCATTGAATACTTGATAAATCCGAATTCTTTTATCATCTTATACCAAGTATCAAATCTTGAATCCCAGCCATAATCAAATCCTGCCTCTTTATGCTGTTGTGGAGAGTTTAAAATTATATCCTCTAATTGTGTATCTGTGAACGTTGAATCCTCACTTTTGGATATTGCTTTTAACTTAGGAATGCGTGAAACATAAGTAGGTGTATACTCTTTTTCTCTAATTACATTTTTTATAACTTTGTGTATTATTTTTGATGTCAATAACATTCCCTCATAAGGTAGTATGCAATGCAAAAAAGCAGGAATTCTTGCAGGATTTCTTATTGTTGTCGAAAATGACAACGGTTTCGCTTTACTTACCATAATTAGTTACAAAAACCTCCTTTGAGTTTTCTTTTATAGTGTTATCGTTGAAACTTATGTAGTTACTGTCAATAGCATATACTCTGTACTTTTTTGACCACTGCATAAATATATTGTTGTGTTTTCCTTTGTGATTTACTAAATTTGTAATTCCAAAATGTATGCCCATTTTATCTAACTTATCTATACAATCACAAAGTTCAATTTCTTTACTTTCGTTCCACAGTTTATTATATTCGGAATCTGATATAAGGTAAGGTGGGTCAAAATAAACATAGTCTGTTTCTAAAATATCAAGTTGATTAAGGAAATCAATATAGTCCATATTATAAAAATCAACACTTGATTTTTTCATAAAAGCCATATAATTACATATAGCGTTATAAACGTTCTTATTGAAATCTACATTGCCTACAGGCAAATTAAAGATACCTGATGTGTTGAATCTTATCATATGATTGAATCCATAAATCAGCAATAGATAAAGTTTTAGCAAATCGCCATCTTTGTTGTAATCATTGCGAAGATTTATGTAAGCATCTTTGTTGTAATGCGAATAATATGTTTTGATATATTTCTTTTTTAATTCTTCCGATACTGTTATTCCACGATAAGAACAGGATAAGCCATATTCATCAATTAACTTGTATAAAAAATTGATAAATGAATCTGTATCGTTGGAAAATGATGATAGTTTCTTGTGCAATTTAATTACATAAGAATCGATATCATTTACGATGTATTTTTTCGCTTTAGTGTTCAAAAAAGAACTACCACCACCTGCAAAAGGTTCAATATATGATTCAATATCATCAGGAAACAGTTTTTGAAGTTGCGGCATAAGTTTATATTTATCTCCAACGTAGAAAAATGGAGAACGGATTGCATTGTTTTTCATTAGTTATTTTTCACCTCAGTAATAAATAAAAGTTCCTTATGTTCAGCCACATCCGTCTTTCCTGCATTAAATCTATGATACTCTTTTTCAAAGATTTGTGTATGACCTTTACTATCAAGTATAGCTTTTATTTGTTCTAGGGAAATCTTATTTCTTGAAGAAGAACTCTTTGAATCGTAAGTATTGTTGTAAGTTACAACAATATACTTTACATCTAAATCATCTATGAGCTTTTTTAAAACTGTAGCAGCTTTGGAACGACAATAGTCCGACATATTTTCTTCTGGTGGTTTCATTGCTACACCTTTTAAAACAGGTTTGTCCCATTTAGTAATAGTTTCAAGTACATGATAAAAGCGAGAATACTGTCTGCTATTATACGGTGGGTCTATAAATGCAACATCAGCGGATATTCTTTTAGCTAATTCATTAGCATCTTCTCTATGAATTTCAATTACTGTATCGGTCTTTATTGGTCTGATTAATTCGAATCTAAATGTAGACATAATATCTTTTCTTTTGATATAAGCCTCATAATGTCCGACAGTATTGGCACATCTATCGAAAGAATAAATTAACGAGGCAATCAAAATATCGTATTCTTGCTCAGATATATTTCCATTTAAAAATTCGCTTTCAATGACTTCTCTAATATAACCAATTAGTTTTGCATCATCATAATTAAAATATTTACCACCATAATTAATTGAAACATAATTATCACTCAAGGTAGCTTTGTCAACAGAGTTAAGTTTACTACAAATATTTTTAAGCTTATCTGAATTATCTACGCTTTGTGCAAAAAAAGCTTTGTATATGATTTCATTGGAGAAAAGAAAATCATTTATTATTATTTTTTTTGATATATCTAACAGTGATGCTGTTACTACTCCTGTTCCTCCAAAGACATCAAAAAAAGTTGAGCGTTCATTGCAATGTTCTATAATCAATTGCTTTATCCAAGGCATAAGTTTATACTTACTACCTGTATATCTTCTATTCCATATATCAAACATAAATTTTTCCTTTTCTCAAATGCTTAATTATAATATTATAGCATAAACAAACAAAAAAAATCAATTCGCAATAAATACAAACATCTTGAAATATTGTATAATCACAAAATAAAAAATATATGAAAATTCAACAAAGCTTTTTAAAAAATAAGTGTGTCTCACCGTCATATAAGGTGAGCAAAGAAATAAGCATCTAATGTATATCGAAGAGTGTGGATAAAGTATAATAGAATCAGAAATAGTAGTAATAGTAATTGTGAGTGCAAATGTGAAATTTGCACCCATAATCAAAAGGGTTAGTTTGTTAGGGAAAAATCTCCTAAGACCTCTGAATATCTTTGAAAACGGAAAACCGTAATCAAGAATAGAAAAACAAAATGAAAAACAAGAACAGAAACAGAATCATCAAGTTTCGAGTCAATGAGGAGGAATATTCCGTCGTAAAAAATAGAATAATTTGCAGGGAGTTGTGGTAATGATTCGTTACTCCAGCGGAATACAAAAGACACTTTATCATCGAGAGCGGTCTTTAAGTCTTATTCTTTTAAATACGCTAACTAATAAGCCAATTTCAAAGAAAAGTAGAGCAAAAAAATAAAAGCTATAACTTGAAAGTTATAGCCCTTGAGTTAAGATATTAAGTTTTTCGTCACTCATTTTTGAGTAGGTTAGATTAAATATCTCTAACGAATATACGATTAACTATTATACATTCTCTTTAAAATTTCATCATCTTCTATCTTATCAAGTAACATCATTATCCACTTTTTGTATTCCATTATGTTCACTTCCTTTCAATTTCTGAAAAAAGTTAGGTAATAGCTTGCGTTGGTTTTCTTAACTGTCTATATTATACTACACTGTTTAATTGTATGCAATGAGCATATTATACAATGTTTAAGTACATATCTTGTACATATTTACACTTGTTAAGTGTACAGATTTATGATAAAATAATAGTAAAATAGGATAGGTATTTCTAAAAATAAAAAGGTGGTTATAATATGCCAAATAACAGTAAAGCACGCATTGAAGCAAATAACAGATATAACGCAAAGGCTTATGACCGTATAAATATAGCTATTAAAAAAGGCTCTAAAGCAAAAATTCAAGCCCACGCTGAAAGCAAAGGTGAAAGTTTAAACGGTTTTATCAAGAGAGCCATAAAAGAAACTATAAGCCGAGATAAGGAAATGATGGGAAAGTAAGAAATAAAATAAATGAAAGTGAGGCAAACAGTATGCAGGCAAAGGATATTAAATACACAATAAAAGATTTTTATGCACTTCCCGAAGGAACTCGTGCAGAACTGATTGAAGGTGTTATTTACGATATGGCACCGTCACCACTTAGAATACATCAAAAAATATCAATGGAATTGTCAGCTACAATATTCAACTATATCAAAAAGAACAAGGGTAAATGCGAAGTATATACCGCTCCTTTTGATGTAAAGCTATCTGAAAATACCGTTGTTATTCCTGATATATCCGTAATATGTGATTCAAGTAAACTAACCGATAAGGGCTGTTCAGGTGCTCCTGATTGGATAATTGAAATTGTTTCAAGTAATGCTATACACGATTATTTAGTAAAATTAAATCTCTATCAATCTTATGGTGTAAAAGAATATTGGATAGTAGATCCTAAAAAGCAAAGTGTAACCGTTTACCACTTTGATGAAGATTTTGATATGGAAAAGTATGATTTTACCGAAATAATTCCTGTTTGGATTTATAAAGATAAAGCTACACCACTTGAAATAAATATATCTGAGTTACTTTAAAAGCAATAAACATATTGACAAATGAATGAGGTGTTAATTATGTTAGATTTTTTACTTGGACTTGTTATAGGAAGAAGTAATCCTAATCAATGTTTTACCGATAAAAAATATAATAAATATCTGGAAAATCAAAGACGAATTAAAGAGGAAGCTTTTAGACAGCGTGAAGAAAAAGAGCGAAAAGAAAGGGAGGAAGCTCTTAAAAGAACTTGTAAAGTACCTTCTTTTTATCGTGATGAAAATATATATACAATTATTGACTCATTAGCTTTTAATCCTAATCTTGTATATACATTAAAAAATTCTATAAAAAAGGGTTATGGATATATGTTTTTTATTGAGGTTGGAGAAAGTGATGAAAGTGGGCGTTATTTACGCAATGAAAAGAGGGTTTTTGAAAGTCGTTCACTTGATAAAACTGTGGAAAAATTCACTGAATTATGTAATAGTAATGAACATTATTTTAAAGTTAAAATAAGTTTTGAATTAAAGTATAAAGGAATAAAAACAAGCACTTGGGTTATAGTTTGGAATGAAAAAGATAGGAAAGTTGTATTAAATTATACACCAACTTTGCTTTATGCTTTAAACACTGACGAATAATTGAAGGAGGAAATGAAAATGATGGCTGTAGTTGATAATAATAAGATAAGTAAATAGAGATTTAGCAATATAGCTTGTAGACCAAATATCAAATAATAAATTTTATAAAGGTCTTTCAGATTTTATAAATAATTTATCAGTGGGAGCGGAATTATACCGCTCTCATTTTTTGTTTATAGACATTCAATTTCTACTCAAGCTTCACCTTTTAATCCCCAATTCAAACTCATCAACTTTTTCCCATATATATAAGTAAATGAATATACTTTCCTCACAAATTTATGCACGCTTTTAATACCCTATTTCGTGCATAGACTATATTCCTTAAATATATAAAATAAGATTATATAAATATTATAACGGTTTGAAAATGAAAAATTGAGATTGGAGGGTGAAATTGAGGGGTAAAATAAGAAGATTTTTAACGAATAAATAGAGCTGATTTAGATTGAAATTTAAGTATTTAATTTAAATTGAATATCTGGTATTTATTTAAATTCTCTTACTAAGAAGATTAACTATTCCTAAAAAGAATAAACTCTTTATAGAGATTAAACCCTTTCTTGAGGATTGATATTATCTTTGGTTAGATTCTTTTCTGTGGTTAGATTAAATTCTTAATTAGGTCTGTTATTCTTGAGTGATTATTTATGCTTATTTAGGTTTCTGATTAGATAATATTTAAAATCGTTTCTTTTCTAAAAAACCCTATGCTACGCTATATATTTTTTGATTGTAGCACTTAGGTAGTATAACTATACTGTTTAGGTTTAAATCGTTTAAAAATGCTTAGATAGCTTAGTAATAAATATAAAATTCATATTTTATTTTTTATAATAAGAATTAAGATATATTATTACCGCTCTCAAAGATTTAATAGTGTTTCAAGATAAGAGAGATTAGATATACTTGTTAAGCTATGAGAGCGGTATTAAGTTAGTATATTTAAGCATTGCAAAGAGGGTGACAGTATAGTTTGTACCATCATTTAATAGCTTTATAGTATAAGCTTAGCTAATATTGATTAGATTGGGTAATTACTTGTTACTGCATAAGAAAATTAAAGATGAGGTACGCCAAGCGTCTATCATAATAATTTAAAACTAAATTCTAAATTAAGATTGAGATAGATATATTGAATATTGAGTGTCCTCCAGGTGGATTTCCAATGACAATTAAAACTCGATAACAAATTGTTATTGATATAAGATATTTTGATTTACTATTCAAAAGTACGAAATTCGTTCTTTTGAAATTTAAATTATCATTTTAAAAGCTGAAATTATTATAAGTGTTTATAAAAGTATACTTTATTAAATATCAAAAAAGAGGTGTATTTTATGTTTATAAAACTTTATGTGCTAATATTTATAAATGTTTGTAAATCTCATTAACTTATACAAACACTCTTGATATAATTATTTCAAATGAATTTTAGGAGTGTTATTTGTTATGAGTAAAATTGTAGGTTATGCAAGAGTATCAACTAAAGAGCAAAGTCTTGCAAGGCAAATTCAAGCTTTAAGTGAATATGTTTCGGAAGATATGATTATCGTAGATAAGGCGAGTGGTAAAGATTTTAACCGAGATGGCTACAAATCATTAAAATGTGGAATTGGTAAACTTATAAAAGGCGATACATTATATGTAACTTCACTTGATAGATTAGGGAGAAATAAAGAACAGTTAAAAGAGGAATTAAGATATTTTCAATCAATAGGTGTAAAGGTAAAAATATTAGATATACCAAGTACATTAAATAATGTAGAAGGTAATGAGTGGATTTTTGATATGGTTAATAATATCATCATTGAAGTTCTCACATCAATAGCTGAAGATGAGCGAAAACGCATTAAAAAAAGACAATCTGAAGGGATTGCTTCAATGAAAATTATTGACGGAAAAAGAGTAGGCAAAAAAGGAAATGCAATAGGCAGACCACCTAAAACATTTCCTGAAAATTGGGTAGAAATATATAACCAATGGAAGAGTAAGAAAATCACTGCAACTTATGCAATGGAAATATTAAATTTAAAAAGAAATACATTTTATAATCTGGTTAAAAAATATGAAAACAAGTTGCAATAACTATAAGGTATGGCTTTATGCTGTACCTTTTTTACATATAAGAACATATTACCACATATTTACATTTTAAAGATAGATGTTGCTTAATAGTGTAATATTAAGTGGTTAATCTACACATCACACTTTAAATCTTTTAGCTCTAAAAAATTATTATATTTTTAAGATAAAATCACTATTAAAGGCTTTCTTAAACTTTGGTGTCAAATAGGTGTCAAAATTAAAATTCTTAGAACTCAAAGTGTTTATAAATAGCTTGGTTATGCGGTTTTTATGAATTCAAGTTGTTGAAAAGGTAGTTTTTTCTAAAAAGCAACCCCTAATTTTATAACTTATTAAATCCCTTTAAACGCTGATAAATACTGTACTTATATTTTTTAATATACTAATCTGTTAGTATAAATTTTTATATTTTTTAGATTTTAACATAAATTCGGTGTAGAATAAAAAACACACTTATATTGGATTAATATGACGGAATTAGTTTATCAATTTTCCCTAAAATAATTAAAAGCTTCAGTAACGACCTCCACTGTCAATAGTTGTAATTAGTTCAACTAAGGAAACAGCATTGCCTCACTCACTATGAGCGAGACATACTTAGTGGCTTTGCGTTTTGACTGCATAGAATAGCTGCTATTTTTTTGTTCTACCATTGGCTGCAGCTCTTGTTCTTACTACCTTTCTATAAAACTCCTTTCTGTTAAATGGTATCAATGGATATAAATAGCTTTTCCCAGAAATAGTCTTAGTACATACCATTATGACAAATGTAAGAACTATTCCTGCAATAAAACCGTATATTCCGAGAATCTCCGTTAAAACAAGTATCATTATTCGCATAAACTTTACTGCATAGCCTAATTCGTAGCTTGGCTGCGAATAGTTAGCAATAGCTACAAAAGCCATATAAAGCATAGCTTCGCTGATAAACCAACCCGATTGTACAGCAAAATCACTTAGAACTATTGCACCAATTATACTTAAAGGTGTTGAAAGCATATTTGGTGTATTTATTGCTGCAAGCCTTAAACCATCTATTGCAAGTTCAAGCATCATAAGTTGCCAAAATACCGGAATATTTACAGGGTCTGATGGAACTATAAAAGCAAATACCGATGGAATATAGCTTGGATATTTTAGAGCAAGCAGCCATATAGGCGTTATAAAAAGAGAGGCAATAGTCACGATATAGCGAGAAAGTCTTATATAAGTTCCTGTGAGCGGTGGAAAATAATAGTCGTCCGCCTCCTCTAAAATATCAAAAATAGAAGTTGGAATAATCAGAGCAGATGGAGCATTGTCAATTAGTATAGCTATATTGCCATCAAGTACAGCTGATGCAGTTACATCAGGACGCTCTGTATTTTTTACTTTAGGGAAAGGCGAATACCATTTGTGTCTGTAAACAGCTTCCGAAAGACTTTGTATAGTCATTGTTAATGCTTCAACAGAAGCATTTTCAATTTTTCGTGTGATTTCTGCAAGAAGTTTTTTATCAACTTTATTATTCATATAGCAAATAACAATATCTGTTTTTGTTTCACTTCCTGCGGAAAGATATTTCATACGTAGATTTCTGTCTCTTATTCTTCGGCGTACAAGTGCTGTATTTGCCACTAAAGTTTCTACAAATCCGTCACGAGAACCACGCAATACTTTATCTTTCTCTGGTTCGGAAGAATCCCTTTGTGGATATAAGCGTACATCGAGCATAATAGCTCCGTCCAAACCATCAATAGCAAGAGCCATAATTCCGGAAAGAATACCAGTATAAATTCTATCCAAATCTGTTTCAGCGGACACCTCAACATAAGGTACACTTTTTTTGCAAAAAGTTTTTAAATCAGAAAGCTGACTTTCGTCATTTATAGAATAGAAAAATTCCATAATTTTTTCCATTACTTCATCTTTAATGAGTCCATCAACAAAAAACAGACAAGAATCCCTATTGCAAATAATAATTTTTCTTTCTATAATATCAAAACTTTCTTTTGCAAAAATTCCATTGCTGATTTTATCTATAATATTCTTGCTCAAAGTATAACGCCCCTTTGTTCGCAGATATATTGTTATTATCTGCAAAAAAGGGGGCGTATATTCATTAACTTGGAATATCAAAATTACACAAATAGAATTTTTATATTTAGATTAGTTTTTTCAAAACCATAATTTTTAGTTTTCTGAGATTTTCTTTTCTTTATCATAAAAATATTTTATAATATCTTTTCTTGTAATAATACCTATAAACATCCCCCTATCATCAACTACAGGTACAAAATTTTGTTCCATAACCATATTAAGAAGGTTATCCATAGTTTCGCTTACCCTTACAGCCTTATCACGCTTATTTCTGATAATATCTTTTATATGATATTCCTCTAATGATTTGAGATTTTGTTCTTGAGTTTTTTTCAGAATAATATACCAAAGAAAATCACCCTCGCTTACTGTGCCTATATATTTACCATCACGAGTTATAACAGGAATTGCTGTGTAACCGTGGGCATGCATTTTCTCAAGCCCTTGTCTGATAGAGTAATCGTCATAAAGATAGGCAACAGTTGCTTTATGCTTAAGAAAGAATAAGATATTCATATATAATCTCCTTATTATGCAAAATACATACAATTTAAATTTAAAGTTTATAGTTTAGTCATTCATAAATATTTAAATTGGATATAATTTCATTTAATTCTTTATAGTAATAAAAATTTGGTTGATATTTATATCTTCAAGTTTATAATAAGAAGATTCTATTATATAATTTAGTTTAATAAACATAATTCTTATCATTTAACTATATATAGTTGTTATCATATAATGAAGTTATAAAAATTACAAAATGATAATCATTATCAATGAAGTAATTTTCAAGATATGCTAAGTTATATATTTCAGAAATGCAGTTTCTTTTAGTAAATCAAATAAATTATTATTAATACTCATTAAATTTCAGATATTTTAATTTTAGTGTTGAATTAATAATTTTATCAGGAAACAGTTTGATATAAGTAGAAAAATTAAAAATATTGTTATTAATTTCATTATATATGTCTGATTCTTTTATTGTTTGAGTGAATATTAAAAATTGTTTATATTTCCTATAATTATAACTTACTCTTTATAAAATAATATCCAAGTACAAAAATATTGTGTTTATAACAAATGCCTTTGTATAAAACATTTGTTATTTACGAACTAAACTATTTTATTATCATAATATCATATTAAATTATATAAAGCAATACATTTTGAATAAAAAGTATAAATTTGTCATTTTAACTAAGTTTTTATTGTTTATTTTTAAGAATAAGTTTATATAAGTTTTGTTAAAAGCCATTTAAGTAAAATAATATCTACACATACAATGGAGAAAAATGATATAAAATTTTCCCTTACTCTATTAAACATAAAATTGCTCTTGAATAAAAAAACACATTGTATGCTTTTATTCAAGAGCAAAAAATTTCATAATTGGTCCGAGTGACTGGAGTCGAACCAGCGGCCTCTTGAACCCCATTCAAGCGCGCTACCAAACTGCGCCACACCCGGAAATATCACAGCGATTATTATATCATAGCAAAAAGTGTTTTGCAAGCCATTTTTTAAAATATGTTAATAAAATAACAAACCTCCAAAAACAATGCTTTTTTGTTAATAAATGTGAATAGCAAAAAAACTATGGTGAATAATAACTAATAAGTTCACAAAACTTACTAAAATAAATATAAAATTACTCGGAGGTTAAGTATATGAAAGCAACAGGAATTGTGCGAAGAATAGATGACCTTGGGCGTGTAGTTATACCTAAGGAAATTAGACGAACTTTAAGAATAAGAGAGGGCGACCCACTTGAAATCTATACAGATACTAATGGGGAAGTTATTTTTAAGAAATATTCGCCCGTAGGAGAGCTTTCTGATTTTGCAGCACAGTATGCAGAGGTTATATCTAAGGTTGTGAACAGACCTGTGATAATAAGCGATAGAGACCATATTATTGCAGCAGCAGGAGTTTCTAAAAAAGAGTATTTAGAAAGAAGAATCTCATCTGTAATAGAGGAACTCATGGAGATGAGAAAAAACTATTTTTCTAAAGAAGGCGGCGTGGGTGAACTTTTGCCGATAGAGGGTATCGAGAAAGCGGCTTTAGTAATGTATCCGATTATTTCAGCAGGTGATGTAACAGGTTCTGTTGTTATGCTTCAAGGGGAATCAAATCAAGTTCCAAATGAAACAGAAATTAAACTTACACAGACAGCGGCAGCTTTTTTAGGTAAACAGATGGAAGAATAAAGCGAAATTCATTACTGATATTGCATATTTTATAAAAGTTTTTAAAAAAATCAAGAAAAAGTATTGAAAAAAATAAAAATATGTGCTATATTATAGTTAGTCCAAAGATAAAAGGACTTCCTAAAATAAAAAGATTCCATATTTTTGTTTTTCATTATCCCTCCCTTTTTGCATCTAGCGAGATCATTTGATCTCGCTTTTTGCTTTTTATAATAATTTTAAAAGATTTAACAAATTGAGTCTATAGAAACTATATAATTAAACCGTACAGTTCTCAAAGATAGATTCTTTTGTGGTTACTTTATCAATATTCTTATTACCAAAGGAGCTAATACCATACCTGCAAAATCTGACATTAACGCCGCCGGTATAGTATATCCTGTTTTTTGTATGCCAATCGAACCATAATAAACTGCTATTGCATAAAATGTAGTTTCTGTTGAACCTGCTATAACAGATGCTGTTCTTCCAATAAAGCTATCAGGAGAAAAATTCTTGAATAAATCATTTAACAGGGCAAATGAACCACTTCCAGACACAGGTCTCATAAGTGCAAGTGGTAAAATCTCGCTTGGAAATCCTAATGCACTGGTAATTGGCGACAACAAATCTGTCAATATTTCAAAAAAGCCTGATGCCCTTAACATAGACACTGCTGTTATCAAACCTATTAATGAGGGTGCTATCGAAAACATAGAAACTATCCCCTCTTTTGCACCGTCTGTAAATGCTTCAAAAAGTGGCACTTTTCTACAAAGTCCAAAAATGACTATTAAAGCTATGGAAATAGGAACTACAAAATTACCTATTATTTCCATTTCTACCACCTCTATTCGAGCGTAATCTCCGTCTTTCGACAGGAGCTTCAAAGCATTTTGCTGTTATTATTCCTACAAAAAGCGACAAAAAAGAAACTATCCATACAGCGACTATAATGTCAAAAGGCTGTTTTGAACCGGCAGATGCTCGCATAGCGGCGATTGTTGTCGGAATTAGTTGAATCGACGCGGTATTTAATACGACAAACATAACCATACTTCTATTTGCAACTTCGGGCGTTTTGTTTTCCTTTTGCATCTCTTTCATTGCGGCAATTCCAAAGGGTGTTGCAGCATTTCCAAGTCCAAGAAGATTTGCTGCCATATTCGCACAAATTGCCTTTAATGCTGGGCTTTTGGGTTTATAATCCGGAAAAAGAATACGCAAAACAGGCGAAAATATTCTTGCAAGAATAGCTGTTATTCCACCTTTATCGGCAATTTTCATAAGCCCTGACCAAAGCGCCATTACTCCCAAAAGTGAGAGTGTGAGTTCAACAGCCTGAGCAGCTCCATTCAGGGCAGCCGAGGAAAGCTCCTCCATTTTGCCAGTATATATAGAACATATAAGGCTTATTATCAACATAGCACCCCATATATAGCCAAGCACAAAACCTCAACCTCATTTCGGATTTTATTACTATTTTTATGCTTCGACAATGTGAATTTATGAAATAAATTTATCGACAATCTATTGACAAAATTGGAAAAAAATAGTAGAATTAAGTAAAGTTTGGAAATAATCGTCTGAATATTGACTAAATCCACGCAAAGGAAGTTATGATTATGAAAAATTCAGGTTATGTAAGACAAGTTGATTCACTCGGCCGTCTTGTTCTGCCTATTGATTTGAGAAAAGCCCTCGGTGTTCAATCGGGTGACTCCGTAGAAATTTTTCTCGATGGCGACAACAAAAGAGTTATTCTGCAAAAATACAATCTGCCAATTCCTACTTGTATTTTTTGCGGTTCTCAAAAAGATGTTATCAGCTTTAAAAATCAGAATGTCTGCAAGGCTTGTATGGACGAAATTACTGCCAATAAAAATTAAAAATTTCTGAAATACACCTAACAAAATTTGCAAACATATTCTTGCGGTTTTGTTATAGCGAAAGGTCTGAAAAATATGAAACTATCTGAATTACTTGCAGATAATAAAACCGTACTCTGTGACGGTGCTTTTGCAACATTCTATTCTAAACTTACCGGCAATTCTGAAAAACGCTGTGAGCTTGAAAACATCAATAATCCCGATGTCGTTAAGCGTATACACACAGAATATGTTAACGCAGGTGCTAAAATTATACGCACAAATACTTTTTCCGCAAATACTGCTATTCTTAATATCAGCCAAGATGAGCTTATTAAGGTTATCAAACAAGGATATATGCTTGCAAAGGAATGTGCGAGTGAAAACGCTGTTGTTTGTGCTGATATAAGTGCAATTTATACCAATGATGACCATGATAAAAATCCTGACGCTGAATATCGTGCTATCATTGATGCATTTATTGAATGTGGTGCGGATTCGTTTATACTTGAAACTCTTCCAAGTATAGATGTCGTTGCCTACCCTATCGAATATATTAAATCTAAAAAGCCCGATGCTGATATTTATTTATCTTTTGCAGTTATGCCAGACGGTTTTACTCGTTCGGGTGTTTCACTTAATTCAATACTTGACGGCATAGCAAAATATAAGGATAAATTATGCGTAGTCGGCTTGAACTGTGGTTGTGGTCCGACTCAAATTCAGCGTCACGCAGTAATCTTAAATGATTTTGTGAAAAGCAATACAAAACTTTATACCGCTGTTTTACCAAACAGTGGCTATCCATATCTTGAAAGAAGGCGTATTGCCTTTTCGCCGAATACTAAGCATTTTGTTAATGAAATTGCAAGGCTTATTCCAAACGGAATAAATATTCTTGGCGGTTGCTGCGGTACTGAGCCTAAACACATCAAGCTTCTTTCTGAAAAACTTAACGGAAACATCGGCTTTAAAAAAATTGAAATTAAAGAAAACAAAAAATCTTCTCCCGCACCATTCTCATCTCGAATTGCAAACAGTGATTTTGTAATTGCGGCAGAGCTTGACCCTCCATATGGTACAGATTTAAGTAAACTTATAAATGGTGCAAATCTCCTTAGAGAGGCCGGAGCGGATATTGTTACTATCTCTGATTCTCCACTCGGACAGGTAAAAATGGAACCTGTTCTCTGTTCTGCGAGAATACATCGTGAATGTGGAATTGATACTCTGCCACATATCTGTTGTCGTGATAGAAATATCAATGCTTTGCGTTCAGTTCTACTTGGAGCACATAGCGAAGGAATTCGTGCTGTTCTTGCAGTTACAGGTGACCATATCGCCGAAAGTGACCGAGGAGTTGTAAAACCTGTTTTCAATATAAGCTCTACGCAGTTTATGACAATAATCTCTGAAATGAATAAGGAAGTTTTTGCAGATTCACCTATACTTATCGGTGGAGCATTTAATCCTGATTTGAAATATGCAAAGAGCCAACTTAAACGCCTTGAAAAGAAAATGGAATGTGGTGCAACATTTTTCCTAACACAACCTGTATATTCTGCTGAAAATATTGATGTCATTGAGGAGGCTCGTTCTCTTGGGGCAAAAATGCTTGTTGGAATTATGCCACTTGTAAGTTATCGAAATGCTTCATTCTTGAATAACGAAGTTCCAGGAATAAACATTCCACAGGATATTATTGAGAGATTTTCTCCGACTATGACAAGAGATGAAGGTTCTGCGGTGGGAACGGAAATTGCAATTGAGCTTGCAAAAACATATATGCCACACGCAGATGGTTTCTACTTTATGACACCATTCAATCGTGCCGAAATAGTCTGCGATGTCATAAAAGCTTTACCATTAAAAAATTAAGATTTTTACAAACTAAAATCCGTCACAGCGAATAATAAGCTGTGACGGATTTATTTTTAAGCTAATAACCTTACCCAAAACACTCAAAAGTTTTGGAAAAAGATTATGGATTCCAAAGAAAGAACCTTTGGTAGGTTTTAAGAGCAAAGTTCTTATATTTTCTTTTTCTCTAAAAAGAGACGGACTTCGTTCATATTTTTAAATTCTTTTGTTTGCAACATTAGTCAAAAAGGGCGGACAAAGTCCGCCCTTAGAAAGCAAAGAATGTTAAGGACGTTGCCTTGCCCTTAAAACCTATGAGGGACTCCGTCCCTCAATCCTGCGAGCCTTTTTAAAGGCTCGAGCGAAACTTTTAGCTGTCTCATGGAAATCTGTCAGCTCATCGACCGCAGCAATAAACTCCTCTAATCAACTGAGAGCGAGGCAAAACCAAGCGATTACACGTCTTGACTGCGAAGGCACTCCGCCTCGAATAAAACCTTTTAAGAGTGTCTTATATAAGTCCGCAAAGCTCTATTTATTTTGTAATTCTGCCTCTGTAACATGCTTTAATATCTCTTCTTGTTCCTTCTGTATCTCCGGGTCATTAGAGAGCATTGGCTTTATATCCTTATGTTTAAAAACTCTATCTTTGTAATTTTTAGTAATTCTATATACAACCGGTGAAAGTACAAGAACTCCTATGAGGTTAGGTATCATCATCATTCCATTAAATGTATCAGATATATCCCAAGCAAGTGATGACGTCATAACTGCACCGAAGATAATTATAAGAACAAAAAATATCTTATATGCAAAAGTTGATTTTACTCCGAAAAGAAATTCCCATGCCTTTGTACCATAATGCGACCAACCAAGAACGGTCGTAAATGCAAAAAGAAAAATTGCAATCGCAATAAACATACTTCCGATATTTATACCGCCTATTGAGAAAACGCTATCAAATGCTTTTGCAACAAGTGTGGCATCACCAGATGCTCCCTCTGCGAGCTTACCTGTATTAAGGTCGATTACTCCAGATGTTAAAATTACAAGTGCTGTCATCGTACATACGATAATTGTATCAACAAAAACCTCAAATATTCCCCAAAAACCTTGTCTTGCAGGTTCTTGAACATTAGAATTTGAATTAACCATAACAGATGAGCCAAGACCTGCTTCGTTTGAGAAAACACCACGCTTAAATCCAAGTGTGATAACCTGAGAAATAGTCAAACCGACAGCTCCACCCCACGCTGCATTAGGACTAAATGCAGATTCAAATATGGCAACAAAAGCATTTCCTATATGTGAGTAATTAACTCCTATAACTATAAGTGAAGCAACTATGAAGAAACAAACCATAAATGGAACTACTTTTTCAGCAAAAACTGCAATACGCTTAATTCCACCTATAACAATCAAACCTGCAATAATCATTATAAACAAACCTATAATAATTTTATATAGGTCAGTACCTAAAATACTTATATTTGAGAGAGCTTCAATCTTAAACGCACCCTCAAGATTGGCGACTATCTTATTGACCTGCCCCATATTTCCTATTCCAAATGAAGCTAAAATTGTGAATATTGCAAAAAGTATAGCAAGAACTTTTCCTAAGGTTTTACAATTTTTTTTAGCACCAAGTCCGTCACGAAGATAATACATTGCTCCGCCAGACCATTCACCGTCGGCATTTTTCTTTCTATAGTAAATTCCAAGTACATTTTCAGAATAACTGGTCATCATACCTACGATTGCTGCTATCCACATCCAAAATACTGCGCCAGGACCACCAGAAACTATTGCCGATGCAACACCTGCAATATTACCTACTCCTACAGTTGCCGCAAGAGCTGTGCATAGTGCCTGAAACTGTGTGATTGAAGACTTATCATGATGAGAGTGTCCTTTTACGCTCTTATGAAACATCTTTCCAATGGTCATTTTCATCCAATGCTTTAAATGTGTAACCTGAAAAAATTTATTAACAAAGGTCATTATAATACCTGTTCCTAAAAGCAAATAAAGCCCTATCTTCATCCAAACAAAATCATTAATTACATTATTAATTTCTGAAACATTATCAAAAAAATTTTTTTCTTGGCTACAACCGCCTAATGTAATTAAAAGCAGGCTCACTACTGTCAATAAACCGATTTTCTTTTTCATAGTTCTCTCCCTATCTTAAATTTATGAAAAGCCTGTCATAAATTTTAAAAATACAATAAAATTCTAACATAAATCAGCAGAAAAAACAATATTTCTAAAAAAAGAACTCCCCGATTATTCAGATTAAATCTGATAATCGAGGAGTATTTTAACTTGTCTTTAAGTTATTTTTAAATTATTTTACAGTAACATTAAATGTTTTTGTAAGACTCTTACCTGTTGAA
>NZ_JBKXNW010000006.1:59782-193145 GCF_047012705.1 Pseudoruminococcus sp.
GCTTTGCCGCCTGTTGCCTTTGCCGTCATCTTGATTGATGAACCAAGGTTAATTGATGTTGCGCTGATTGTAGAAGCATTTGCAAGTTCTGCAACCTTATTAACATTTACAGTAAATTGTTTTGTAAGATTCTTACCTGTTGAATCAAATACTCTTACTGCATAATAATATGTACCTACCTTAGTTGGCTTATAAGTATAGGTTGTTGCTGTTGTTGCATTCTTGAGAGTTACCCAATCAATTTCTCCGGCCGGCTTGCAGAAATAGCTGTACTTATATGGTGCTTTGCCGCCTGTTGCCTTTGCCGTCATCTTGATTGATGAACCAAGGTTAATTGATGTTGCGCTGATTGTAGAAGCATTTGCAAGTTCTGCAACCTTCTTAACATTTACATCAAATGTCTTTGTAAGATACTTACCTGTTGAATCAAATACTCTTACTGCATACTGATAGTTAGCCGCCTTAGTTGGCTTATGTGTGCATGTTGTTGCTGTTGTTGTGCCTGTAATAGCTGTCCAATCAATGTCGCCACGAAGTCTATAGAAATATCTATACTTATATGGTGCTTTGCCGCCTGTGGCCTTTGCGGTTATCTTAATTGATGAACCAAAATTGATTGATGTCGCACTGATTGTTGAATTGTTTGCAAGTGCTGTTGTAGTAGCCTTTACAGTAACTGTAAATTTGTTAGTTAGACTATTGCCTGTTGAATCAGTAACCCTAACCGCATAAGAATATGTACCTGCACTTGTTGGAGTATGCTTATAGCTTGTTGCCGTTGTTGTTTTAAGCGTTGTGTAGCTTGAGCTTGAAGGTGACTTGCAGAAATAGGTATAAGTATAAGGAGCTGTACCACCTGTTGCTGCTGCTGTCATTGTAATGGATTGTCCCTTATTGATAGTTGTAGCACTGATTGTTGAGTTGTTTACAAGCTCTGCTGGAGCATTGCTCTTATAAACATAACTTACAGTTATTGTGTCTGCTGTATAAACTCCAGATGCGTTTGAAGGAGTAGAAGAAAGTGTATAACCTTCAAAAGTTTTAGCTGATGTTGTGTACTTATTAGTACCATCAACCATGCCCTTGAGTGTTTCCTGAGCAAGGACCTTGCCATCGTCACCTGTGTAAATAACTTTTACTTTACCTGTTGGATAAACCTTTGCGTTCTTAATCCAAACTTCACCTGTTGATTCGTATCCCCTAGCAACCGTACCACCTGATGGCTCCTGAACACCTGAACCGTTATTGAAGATAACTAATGCAGATTCTGTATCTGCTGCTTCACCAACGAACCAGCCGTCGCTTTCTGCTTTCATCTGAGTTCCAGGCCACTTGCCATTATACTCAGTAGCTACTGAACCCTCTTCTGTGTATGTATACATATAAACAGAAGACCAATTGTTTGAGTTATAATAGTGAACCTGAAGATTTGTAGGCTCTACATAATTATACTTAAACACAACTTTAATATTACCGGATTTGTATGTGCCTGTTGCATTGTTTGTTTGTGTGAGGTCAACCTCATAGTTTTTGATAGTCTTAGGAGTTGCGGAATATGTTTCACCAATCTTGCCTGTCATTGTTGTAGAATCTGCAAGAGCAGTTCCGGTTGAAGCATCTACATAAGAAACTGAAACTGTACCAAACTTTGAAGCGTCAAGATGATAGTAGAAAGTAACTGTTGCGTCTGTTTCTGAATATGTGCCAGATGTAGAACCTTCTGTTCTTACGAGGTCATATGTTCTTGTAAGCTCAGAATCAGCAGAAACTGTGTAAGATTCGCCGATAAGACCTACCATTGTCTGAGTCTTGAGAACTTCGCCATTGTCTTGGTTGATATGCTTAACTATAACCTTACCCTTAGCACCCTGTGGTTCTTGGAGAAGGATTGTGCCATTAGCACCTGAATTAAATGTAACCTTACCACCAGAAACTGTGCATGTTGTATCATCATAACAGTTTGTGATAACCATACCGTCGCCCCATATAGAGGAAACATCAATAGTAATATCTTTATTTGCCTGTGCGAAGAGTGTAGCAATAATCTTGTCCTCTACACCATTCTTGTTATATGTTCTTGAGAATGTGTAACCATTTGAAGAATCATAAGAAGAGATAACCTTGTGCTGACCGGCACCAACTGAAAGGTGGTTATTTCTGAATGTACCAACCTTCTGCCAGTGAGAAAGAACGCCTTTGTCGATAGAATCCCAGTTCATAAAGCTTCTGAACTGATGTCCTGCACCTGGGTCAACATTTGCAAATTCGCTATTTACCAAAGGTCTGTTTGTTTCATCACCATAGTAAATCTGAACAGCACCAGGAAGCATAAGTAGGAATGAACCGGCATACTTTCTGTCGCCCTTTGCAAGAACTGTATCGTGAGAAGAAATGTAGCTCAATACATTGAAGCTATCGTCATTATTGATAGAACTTGCATATCTGCTATATGTACTTTCAACAGAACTTGCAGATGGAATATTACTGCTATTTACAGCAGGAGCAAACTCAAAGTTAATCATTGAGTCGAAACCGCCTTCTGTATAATATGCACTCTTACCAACCTGATGTCCGAAGCATTCACCTGTCATCCAGAAGTCGAGGTCGTCAAGCTTCTTTGTCGGATTTTTTTGCTTCCACTCTTTAAGAGCAGCTACGCACTTAGTTTTAAGTATTTTCCATGCTGAAAGCTCAACATGCTTAGCAGTATCGCAGCGGAAACCATCAACGCCGTAATCACGAACCCACTCTGCAAGCCAATCTGAGATATAGCCTGTAACTGTGTTTGAAGTGCCGTATTTACTTGACTTAGCAGAATATGTACCTTCTTTGTTCCACTTTGTCTTGAGAATTTGAGGAAGGCCTACATTATTATTTGAGCCTGTCTTGAAGTCAGGTAAGCCTGCAAGACACATTTCAATGTCACCGCCACCTTCTGTATAACCAGGGAGTCCGCAGCGAATCCAGTCAGAACCCCACCATTTGCCCCATACATCAGCAGAAGCGTTATAATCAATATAGCCGTGATAATCGTTATTGTTTATATTTTGATGTGCATAGTAGTATGAATCCCAACCACTCTTGATTGAACCAAAACCAAACTCGTCCATATCCTTAAGTGTGTTATAACCAGCGTGGTTCATAACGATATCCATAACGATACGGATTCCATGTTCGTGAGCTGTATCAACGAGAGTTTGGAACTCTGCCTTTGTACCGAAGTTTGCGTCAGATTCGGTGTAGTCAAGGACATAGTAGCCATGGTATGAATAGTGAGCGAAACTGTTTCCGTTACAACCTACGCAATAACCATGAATCTGCTCATATGGAGCAGAAAGCCAGATAGCATTAACACCAAGGTCATTGAAGTAACCTTCATTGATTTTCTTTGTGATACCAGCAAAGTCACCGCCCTGGAAAGCTGCATACTGGTCATAGTTTGCAACATTACCATTCTTGTCAAGACCTCTGCCGTAGCTATGGTCATTAGATGTGTCTCCGTTATAGAAACGGTCAGTAAGTAAGAAGTAAACTGTTGCGTTATCCCAAGAGAATGGGGTATCTTTTGGACTTGTTGAAGTAGAAGCTGCGTTTACTTCTGTGTTCATCGCAGGAATAGAGCCTGAAATGAAGCTTGTAAGAACCATAGCCATAGCTAATGCTGCACTTATGACTCTTGCACCGAATTTGCTTTTTCGTGTCATTTTTTTCCTTCTTTCTAAAATTTCGTCAAATTGTTTGCTTAGTTAACTGCCTAAAACTAAGTTTCACCTCCATTATAATAGAAATTTAATACAAGATTTACTATGACTGCACAATTTTCACACAGTCGTCATATATAATTTAACCTTTTTTGTTATAAATTTAATTCTAAATAAGAAATAAATGTCAGTTTTTACCTTATAAAGCAAAATTCGCTCTTTTAAACAAACAAAGTATATTTTTTTTGGTTAAATATTCTAATGATTTTAAATTATAACAAAATATCTATATCTCACAATATACAAAAAATCCTCTGCCTTTCGACAGAGGATTTTTATAAATTATATTAAATTAGATAAGCTCAATGATAGCCATCTCAGCTGCGTCACCGCGGCGTGGTCCAAGCTTTGTAATTCTTGTATATCCGCCGTTCTTATCAGCATACTTAGGAGCAATCTCCTTAAAGAGCTTTTGTGCTACATCTTCCTTTGTGATGAAAGAAAGAACGAGTCTCTTATTATGAAGATTTTCTTCCTTAGCTATTGTAATGAACTTCTCAGCCAAAGAGCTGACCTCTTTAGCACGAGTTACAGTTGTCTCTATCTTGCCATTCTCAAAGAGAAATGTTACCATTGCTCTGAGCATAGCGGTTCTGTGGGCAGTATCCCTGCCGAGCTTTCTTGTACCTGGCATAGATATTCACTCCTTTACCTTTTGGTTTGGTGATTGAAGAATTATTCTTCCTCGTTTTGTAAACTGAAACCGAGACTTGTCAACTTCTCGACAACCTCTTCAAGCGATTTGCGTCCAAGGTTACGAACCTTCATCATATCATCCTCAGACTTATTGATGAGGTCTTCGACTGTATTTATTCCAGCACGTTTTAGGCAGTTAAAGGAACGAACCGAAAGGTCGAGCTCCTCTATTGTCATCTCAAGAACCTTTTCCTTGCCCTTATCATCTTTTTCTACCATAATTTCGGTACTGCTGCCCTTATCAGATAGATTTACGAAAAGGTTAAGATGCTCTGTGAGAACCTTCGCTGCAAGCGAAACTGCCTCTTGTGCATTTATAACTCCGTTAGTCCAGACGTCGAGCGTTAGCTTGTCATAGTCTGTGATTTGACCTACACGAGTATTCTCGACAGTATAATTAACCTTGAGAACAGGAGTGTAGATAGAATCAACGGGGAGAACTCCGATAACATTCTGTGGCATACTTGCCTTATTTTTCTCGGCAGAAATATATCCACGACCTCTATCAAGAGTAATCTCCATATTGAGTTTAGCTCCCTCGCCGAGTGTGGCAATGTGCATATCAGGGTTGAGTATTTCAACTTCGCTATCACACTTGATTGAATCAGCTGTGACATTGCAAGGACCTTCAGCAGAGATATTAACTACCTTAGGACCGTTGCAATAAAGCTTAGCTGTAAGACCCTTCATATTGAGGACGATTTCTGTTACATCCTCTTTAACTCCGGGAATTGTAGAAAATTCGTGGAGCACACCATCAATCTTAATTGATGTTACAGCAACACCTTCGAGAGAAGAAAGAAGAACTCTTCTAAGGCTATTGCCGAGTGTGTTGCCAAAGCCTCGCTCGAGAGGCTCGACTACGAACTTACCGAAAGTACCGTCCGTTGTAAGCTCGGCTGTGTCTATTCGTGGCTTTTCTATCTCAATCATTAGCTAACCTCCTTAACAGACAGCGGCATATGCCGCCAAAAAGTGCATCCTGCAATAATCGACCGGATTACTTGGAGTACAACTCAACGATAAGGTGAGCTTCTACATCATAATCAAGATCTTCAATGTTTGGCATACGAGTTACTTTTGCTGAGAATTCATCTTTGTTAACTTCGAGCCAAAGCGGAACGATTCTTCCGTTTGTTTCTTCTACATTAGCCTTGAACTTAGGGCTGCTCTTGCTCTTATCTCTGAGGGAGATAACATCGCCAACCTTAATTCTATAAGAAGGAATATCTACTCTCTTACCGTTTACGAGGAAGTGACCGTGATTAACGAGCTGTCTTGCCTCTCTTCTTGTAAGAGCGAGTCCCATTCTGAAAACAACATTATCAAGTCTGGATTCGAGGCAAACGATAAGGTTATTACCTGCTTGACCTTCCATCTTAGAAGCGATCTCATAGTAGTGATAGAACTGCTTCTCAAGAACGCCATAGATGAACTTGAGCTTCTGCTTCTCTTTGAGCTGGAGTCCGTACTCAGAAACCTTTCTTCTGCTATTAGCATTAGGATTCATCTTGGATTCCTTATTGATGCCGACAACTGCCGGGCTGATGCCCAAATATCTGCATCTCTTTAAAACTGGATCTCTCTGAACTGCCATTTATCTAAACACCTCCAAATTTTATACTAAACGCGTCTTCTCTTAGGAGGACGGCAACCATTGTGTGGGATTGGAGTAACATCTTTAATCATGCTGACTTCAAGACCTGCTGTCTGAAGAGCACGAATTGCTGCCTCACGACCTGCACCTGGTCCCTTAACATATACTTCAACAGACTTCATGCCGTGCTCCATAGCAACCTTAGCTGCTGTTTCTGCAGCTGACTGAGCTGCGAAAGGAGTAGACTTTCTTGAACCTCTGAAGCCGAGTTCGCCTGCGCTTGCCCAAGAAATAGCATTGCCCTGTGTATCAGATATAGTAACAATAGTGTTATTGAAGGTTGACTGAATGTGTGCTGCACCCTTTTCGATGTTCTTGCGTTCACGACGTCTGCGGACGCCTGTCTTCTTAGCACCCTTTTGTACTGCCATCGATTAATCCCTCCTAAGATTATTTCTTTTTGTTCGCCATAGTCTTGCGTGGTCCCTTGCGAGTACGAGCGTTTGTCTTTGAACGCTGGCCTCTTACCGGAAGACTCTTGCGGTGACGAACGCCGCGGTAGCAACCGATTTCGATAAGTCTCTTAATATCGAAAGCAATGTCTCGTCTGAGATCACCCTCAACGCGGCAGTTATGATCGATATACTCACGAAGCTTAGAAATATCATCCTCTGTGAGGTCTCTGACTCTTGTGTCAGGGTTGATGCCTGTGGCTTCGATAATGTTTGTAGCTGTCTTACGGCCGATACCATAGATATATGTGAGGCCGATTTCTATTCTTTTATCTCTGGGTAAGTCAACGCCTGCTATACGCGCCATACTTTTAGCACCTCCATAAATTCCAAAGCGTCAATTAACCCTGACGCTGCTTATGCTTCGGATTTTCGCAGATAACCATAATCTTGCCCTTACGCTTGATTACCTTGCACTTTTCGCAAATTTTTTTAACAGAAGGTCTGACTTTCATTTATATCCTTCCTTTCATGTTAACAATATATATTACTTGCTTCGCCATGTGATACGACCCTTTGTAAGGTCATATGGCGACATTTCGATTGTAACCTTATCACCGGGAAGTATACGAATAAAATTCATTCTGAGTTTTCCCGATATATGAGCGTTAATTGTGTGTCCATTAGGAAGTTCTACTACAAACTGAGCGTTTGGCAATGCTTCCTTAACTGTACCTTCGATTTCGATTACATCCTGCTTTGACAATTTAATAACCTCCTCATATCAGTATAAGACAAACTTATTTCAGAGTGTCTGTTCTTCATCATCGGCGTTAAAAGCCGAAAGAAACTTTCTGATTCCACGGTTGGTCCGCATTGAAGCCTCATCAGCAACTGTATTAGTTACTGCAAGGTGTATCAGGTTTTTCTTCTTTGTCTTTTCAAGTGTTCTTCTTTTTCCGTCGCAGATAACTGCGAATTTGGAATCGCACTCTAATATAATGAAGAAACCACCTTTATCGTGTCCGTTAAGGGAGCGAACAACCAATCCTTTTTTAAATTCCATAACCACAATCGTCCTTTCTCTCAAGGAAGTGTCATTATAACAGGTCCATCAGATGTTATTGCGATTGTATGCTCAAAATGAGCCGAAAGGCTTCCGTCTGCTGTGACGGTGGTCCATCCATCGCTGAGAACCTTAACCTCGTGGTTGCCGGCATTTATCATAGGCTCAATGGCTATTGTCATACCAGGTAGAAGGCGCACACCACGCCCCGGTGTGCCGTAATTTGGTACACTTGGATCTTCATGCAGCTTCGCACCTACTCCGTGACCGACGAAATCTCGTACCACCGAGTAACTGCGCGGCTCGACATACCTCTGTACCGCGCTTCCGATATCGCCGATTCTATTACCTGCGACAGCCTTTTTGATACCTTCAAAAAGTGCTTCACGGGTTGTATCGAGTAGAGCCTGAGCTTCCTTAGAAATATCACCGCAGGCAAAAGTCCATGCGTTGTCTCCGTGATAACCCTGAAGGCAAGCACCAACATCTATGCTGACGATATCACCTTTTTTCAAGATTTTACTCTTGCTTGGTATGCCGTGGATGACTACATTATTAACAGATATACACGCACTTGCGGGAAATCCGCCGTAGCCGAGAAACGATGGGGTTGCCCCCTGTTCCTCGATATACTTACGGACAATCCTGTCGATTTCGAGTGTTGAAACACCCGGCTCGACTGCTTCACCAGCTAATCGCAAGGCTTTTTGAGAAACTCTGCCCGCATTACGCATGGCAGAGATTTCACGAGTTGTTTTGAGGACTACCATTTTTAAGCCTCAAGAGCTTCTATAAGAAGTCGAGTTGTATCTTCGATTTCTTCCTGACCCTCAACAACTGTGAGCTTACCTTGCTTCTCATAGTAATCCTTAAGAGGTTCTGTTTCACTATGATAAACATCAAGGCGTGACTTAACTGTGTCAGGATGGTCATCCTTGCGTTGAATAAGGGTGCCTGAGCAAGCGTCGCAAACGCCCTCAAACTTAGGCTTTTTATACTCAAGGTGATAACTTGCGCCACACTTTTCGCAGACACGGCGTCCGGACATTCTATTTATTATCTTTTCATCAGGTACTTCAATATCGATTACCTTGTCGATAATAATTCCCATCTTATCCAGAGCCTCAGCCTGAGGAATAGTTCTTGGAAAGCCATCGAGAATGAAACCGTCCTTGCAATCGTCCTTGACGATTCTTTCCTTAATGATGCCGATAACGACTTCATCAGGAACAAGAGCTCCGGATTCCATATAGCTCTTGGCTTTAAGCCCCATCTCTGTGCCGGTTTTCAACGCCTCACGGATAATGTTACCCGTAGAAATTGCGGGAATATTGTAGCGATTGCAGATAACCTCGGCCTGTGTGCCCTTACCTGCACCTGGTGCTCCGAGAAGTATGATTTTCATAAAATGTACTCCTTTCAGGATTCATCAGTCAAGGAAACCCTTATAATGACGCATCATCATCTGTGACTCAAGCTGCTTCAATGTTTCAAGAGCAACACCAACGAGAATGATAACTGATGTACCACCCATCATAAGGCTACTTGTATTCAAACCTGTAAGCTTTGAATAGAGAAGCGGAACAAGAGCAATAACTGCGAGGAATAATGCACCAATCAAAGTGATTTTTGACAATACCTTGGCAATAAAATCTACAGTTGGCTTACCAGGTCTGATACCTGGGATTGTTCCATTATTCTGACGGAGATTATTGGCCATTTCTACCGGATTATACTGAATTGCAACATAGAAATATGCAAACCCGAGAATGAGCAGGAACTCAAGAGCGATATAAAGCCAACCGCCCATAGAGAAAGCATTAAAGAAGCCTCTCCAGGAACCTGTAATATTCTGTGAGCCGATAAAGAACTCTATCGTGCTTGGAATAGAAAGAATCGAGCTTGCGAAGATTATTGGCATAACACCAGAGAGACCAACCTTAATTGGAAGGTGGCTGCTCTGACCACCGTACATTTTACGACCAACAACACGCTTTGCGTATTGAATTGGAATACGGCGTTCTGCTTCGTTCATAAAAACGATAAGCCATACGATTACAAGAGATATAATAACATAAAGTGGAACAAGAATCAAATACTGTGTTTGACCATTTACTCCGAGCATAAAGAAATTATAAAGTCCTGTAAACATATAAGGGATTCTTGCGACGATACCTGCGAAAAGGATAATTGAAATACCGTTGCCGATACCCTTTTGGTTAATTTGTTCACCAAGCCACATCATAAGAGCTGTGCCTGCGGTAAATGTAAGAATGATAGTTGCCGCAGCAAAAACGCCATAGAAACCATCTGTATATGTTACTATCTTAGAAGCTGAAAGCCACCAGTAGTAAGCACCACCTTGGATAAGACCAAGGAGAACTGTAACATATCTTGTAATCTTACCTATTTTCTTTCTGCCTTCTTCGCCTTCTTTAGAAAGACGCTCGAGAGCAGGAATTGCAACAGTCAGAAGCTGGATGATAATTGACGAGTTGATATATGGTGTAACCGACATAGCGAACAATGTTGCGTTAGAGAACGCACCACCCGACATTGTGTCGAGATAAGCGAGCATACCACCATTTTCGGAAAGATTGCCCATAAGTGAGTTCAACGCAGTAATATCAAGAAACGGAACAGGAATAACTGAACCGATTCTAAATATTATGATTATAAAAAGTGTAAAAAGAATTTTTTTGCGAAGATCAGGAATACCCCAGGCGTTTCTGATTGTTTTGAACAATTAAACCACCTCGGCCTTTCCTCCGGCGGCTTCAATTTTCTGCTTTGCAGACTCAGAATATGCAGCAACCTTAACAGTGAGCTTCTTAGAAATTTCACCATTTCCAAGAAGCTTTATGCCATCGTATTCTTTCTTAACGATACCTGCGTTAATGAGAGCCTGTGCATCAACTTCTGCTCCATCATCAAACTTATTAAGATCAGAAACATTGATTGCAACAATCTTCTTTGCGAAGATATTATTAAAGCCTCTCTTAGGGATTCTTCTTTGGAGAGGCATCTGGCCACCTTCGAATCCAGGACGAATGCTTCCGCCTGAACGAGCCTTTTGACCCTTATGACCCTTACCGGCTGTCTTGCCTTGGCCTGAACCATGGCCTCTGCCGATTCTCTTGCGTTCCTTAGTTGAACCCTCAACTGCTGTTAATTCGTGCAATTTCATCTTACTCGCACCTCCTTCTTTAACCTTCAACCTCGATGAGGTGGATTATCTTAGCCACCTTACCCTTTGTTGCGGCGTTATCCGGCTGAACTGTTGTGTCACCGGGCTTTTTAAGACCGAGTGAATGGGCGGTTGCAATCTGGTCCTTTAGAACTCCGATAAGACTTTTTTTAAGAGTAATCTTAATTTCTGCCATGTTTGCTTCCTCCCTTAAAGAATTTCTTTAACAGACTTGCCGCGGATAGCAGCAACTTCTTCTGCTGTTCTGAGGCTCTGAAGACCTGCGAGTGTAGCTCTAACTACATTGCAAGGATTAGAAGAACGAAGAGCCTTTGTTCTGATATCTCTGATACCGACTGCTTCAACAACAGCACGAACAGGGCCACCGGCGATAACACCGGTACCAGGAGCAGCAGGCTTCATAATAACCTTACCTGCACCAAAAATACCAACGATTTCATGTGGAATTGTGTTGCCCTTAAGTGCAACCTTAAAGAGGTTTTTCTTAGCGTCCTCGATACCCTTGCGGATAGCGTCCGGAACCTCTCCGGCTTTGCCGATACCGAAACCGACAGTGCCGTTGCCGTCGCCTACGACTACAAGAGCGGCAAATTTATATATACGACCGCCCTTAACAGTCTTAGAAACACGGTTGATTGTAACAACGTGCTCTTTCAAATCAAGCTTAGATGCGTCAATGATAGCCAAAGTTATTCCTCCTTATCAGAATTTAAGACCGCCCTCACGAGCGCCTTCGGCCAATTCCTTGACGCGTCCGTGGAAGATATATCCACCGCGGTCAAAAACGACCTCTGTGATGTTCTTTTCTGCTGCACGCTTTGCTATAAGAGCGCCAACCTTGCGAGCTGCGTCTTTGTTTCCGCCATAACCATCTATATCCTTATCAAGTGATGATGCAGAAGCGAGTGTAACACCCTTTACATCGTCGATAAGCTGAGCGTAGATGTTGTTAGTGGAGCGGAAAACATTAAGGCGAGGACGAGCCGCTGTACCGCTTACTTTACCACGCACTCTCTTGTGGCGGTTAAGTCTTGCCTTGTTTGTATCAGGCTTTTTCACCATAGTTTATTCACTCCTTAATTACTTCTTGCCGCCCTTACCGGCCTTGCCTTCCTTGCGGCGGATAACTTCATCGGCGTACTTAATACCCTTGCCCTTATATGGCTCAGGCGGACGCTTCTCTCTTACTTCAGCAGCGAACTGACCAACCTTTTGCTTATCAGCACCGCTGATGATAATCAAGTTAGGAGTCGGAGCTTCAATAGTGATATCGTCTGTATCAGAAACGATAACCTGATGTGAAAATCCGAGGTTCATAACAAGATCTTTGCCCTTCTTCTGAACACGGTAACCAACGCCGTTTACTTCGAGCTGCTTCTTGAAGCCATTTGTAACGCCTTCAATCATATTAGCGATAAGTGAACGAGTTAAACCGTGCAGTGAACGGTTCTCTTTGTCGTCATTAGGACGCTCAACAGTGATAACACCGTTTTCAATCTTTACAGTCATATTTGGGTGAACCTTCTGAGTAAGTGTACCCTTAGGTCCCTTAACTGTCATAACACCGTTTTCGAACTTAGCATCGACACCGGCGGGAATATTTATGGGTTTTCTTCCAATTCGAGACATTTACTGCACCCCCTCTTTTACCAGATGTATGCGAGAACTTCGCCGCCAACATTTTCCTTACGTGCCTGACGGTCTGTCATAACACCCTTAGAAGTTGAGATGATTGCGATTCCAAGGCCCTTCATAACCTTAGGAAGATTCTCTACATCACTATATATACGCAAGCCCGGCTTAGAAACTCTGCGGAGTCCTGTGATAACCGGAGCCTTGTCCTCTGTATACTTGAGAACAACCTTAATAACACCCTGTTTGCCGTCTTCAGTTACTGTGAAGCTCTTGATATAGCCTTCGTCGAGGAGAATCTGGACGATAGCCTTCTTAAGATTGGAAGCAGGGATTTCGACGGATTCATGCTTCTGAGTATTTGCATTACGAATTCTTGTAAGCAAATCTGCGATTGAATCTGTAATTTGCATACGGAAACCTCCTTCTTAAAGCCTTATTACCAGCTTGCTTTCTTTACGCCCGGAATCTCGCCCTTATAGGCAAGCTCACGGAAGCATATACGGCATATGCCGAACTTGCGGAGGTATGCATGAGGCCTGCCGCAAATCTTGCATCTGTTATATTCTCTTGTAGAGAATTTCTGGTCTCTTTGCTGCTTTACTTTCATTGATGTCTTGGCCACAATTATCCCTCCTTATTTCTCAAACGGAGCACCGAGAAGCTTTAAAAGCTCACGAGCCTCTTCGTCTGTCTGTGCTGTAGTAACGAAGCAGATATCCATGCCTCTTACCTTATCAACCTTATCAAACTCGATTTCTGGGAAAATGAGCTGTTCCTTGAGGCCCATGTTATAGTTACCACGGCCATCAAAAGAGTTAGCATTGATTCCTCTGAAGTCACGAACTCTTGGAAGAGCTACATTGAAAAGTCTGTCGAGGAATTCATACATTCTGTTGCCACGAAGTGTTACCTTAACACCGATAGGCATACCCTCACGAAGTTTGAAGTTAGCAACGCTCTTCTTAGCCTTGCAAACCATAGGCTTTTGACCTGTAATAGCTGCCAAATCGGAAGAAATGGCATCTATTGCCTTCGAGTTCTCTCTTGCTTCACCTGCACCGACATTGATAACAATCTTGTCGAGCTTAGGAATCTGCATAACGCTCTTATAGCCGAACTTCTTCATAAGAGCAGGAGCAATCTCGGAGATATATACATCTTTCATTCTAGCCATTTGTTATCCTCCTTAGAGTGCTTCGCCGCATTTTTTGCAAATACGCTGCTTGCTGCCATCAGTAAGAATCTGATGACCTACACGAGTAGGCTTGTTGCAGTGTGGGCAAACAACCTGTACCTTAGAAGCGTACATAGCGCCCTCTGCCTTAACAATACCGCCTGCTTCGCCCATCTTGCGGGGCTTAACGTGCTTAGAAACAAGGTTTACCTTCTCGATAATAACCTTGCCCTCTTTTGGGCTTACTTGAAGAACTTTGCCCTTCTTGCCACGCTGTGTGCCGGAGAGTACGACAACAGTGTCGCCTGTCTTAACATGAACCTTATTTTTCTTATCAGCCATTTCCGGCACCTCCTTAAAGGACCTCCGGAGCAAGGCTCAAGATTTTCATATAATCCTTATCTCTGAGCTCTCTTGCTACCGGGCCAAATATACGAGTACCTCTCGGGTTCTTATCGTCTCTGATGATAACTGCTGCATTCTCATCAAATCTGATGTATGTGCCGTCATCACGACGTACGCCTCTTGCCGAGCGTACTATAACTGCCTTAACTACATCGCCTTTTTTAACAACGCCGCCGGGTGCTGCTTTTTTAACTGAAGCTACGACTACGTCGCCTATATTAGCGTACCTCCTGCCGGTACCACCGAGAACGCGAATGCACATAAGCTCTTTCGCGCCGGTATTGTCGGCAACTTTGAGGTAGGTCTGCTGCTGTATCACAGTGCGTTCCTCCTTTTAATAAACGAAAAATTACTTCGCTTTCTCTATGATTTCTACAAGACGCCATCTCTTATCCTTAGAGATAGGGCGTGTCTCCATTATACGTACACGGTCGCCTACTGAGCACTCGTTCTTTTCATCGTGTACCTTAAGTCTAACTGTACGCTTAATAATCTTATTATAAAGCGGGTGCTTAACACTGTTTTCGATAGCAACGACAACAGTCTTATCCATCTTAGTGCTTACGACCCTGCCTACATCTGTTTTTCTAAGATTTCTTTCCACTTTGCGTTTCCTCCCTTCCCTTATGCATTAGTGCTGTCTTGGAGTTCGTTCTGACGCATAATTGTCTGTACGCGAGCGATGTCCTTCTTAACAGCAGAAATACGCATCGGGTTTTCGAGCTGGTTTATAGCAAGCTGAAAACGCAGGTTGAAAAGCTCCTCTTTAAGGCTCTTGAGTTTTTCTTCGAGCTCTGTGTTATTAAGTTCTCTGAGTTCTGAAGCCTTCATAATTACTCAACCTCCGTTTCTTCCTTAGTGACAAACTTGCACTTAACCGGCAACTTCATAGCCGCCAAACGCAAAGCCTCTCTTGCGGTCTCTTCTGGTACGCCGCCAAGCTCAAACATAACTCTGCCTGGCTTAACAACTGCTACCCAAAATTCCGGTGCACCTTTACCTTTACCCATACGAGTCTCTAAAGGTTTCTTTGTAACCGGCTTATCTGGGAAAATCTTAATCCAAACTTTACCGAATCTCTTGCAGTAACGTGTCATAGCAACACGGGCTGCTTCAATCTGGTTTGAGGTGATCCATACAGGCTCAAGTGCCTGAAGACCGTAATCACCGTAAACAACCTTGTTACCGCGTGTAGCCTTACCGGTCATACGACCTCTGTGAACTCTGCGGTACTTTACGCGCTTTGGTAACAGCATTATTTACTGCCTCCTTCCTTGCGGGGCCTGCGTGTCTCGTTGAGAACCTCGCCCTTATAAAGCCAAACCTTAACACCTACGATACCGTATGTTGTGTTTGCCTCAGCAAAGCCATAGTCGATATCTGCTCTAAGTGTCTGAAGGGGAATTGTTCCCTCGTGATACTGTTCTGATCTTGCGATTTCAGCACCGCCAAGACGGCCTGAGCACTGAATCTTTATACCCTTAGCACCGAATCTCATAGCGTGTCCGATAGACTGCTTCATAGCACGGCGGAAAGAAATTCTCTTCTCGAGCTGTTGTGCAATGTTCTCTGCTACGAGCTGTGCGTTCAAATCAGGGTTCTTAACCTCTACGATATTGATTGCAACCGGCTTGCCGAGGAATTTCTCGCACTGAATGCGAAGCTTCTCAATCTCACTGCCGCCCTTACCGATAACCATACCCGGCTTAGCACAGTGAATGTGAATTCTTACCTTGGAAGCGTCACGCTCAATCTCAATCTTTGGGACGCCTGCCGCATAAAGCTGCTTCTTGAGAAGCTTGCGGAGGTTATAGTCCTCAACGAGTGTATCACCGAAATCCTTATCGTTGACATACCAGCGAGAGTCCCAATTTTTAATTACGCCCACACGAAGACCGTGTGGATTAACTTTCTGGCCCATAATTTACCTCCTCATCACTTATTCTTTCTCTTTGAGTACGAGTGTTACGTGCGATGTCTTCTTATCAATTCTGTACGCACGACCCTGTGCTCTCGGACGAATACGCTTGAGAATCGGACCTTGAGATACGAAACACTCAGCTACATATAATTTAGAAACATCCATATTGTGGTTGTTCTCGGCATTTGCCATTGCTGATTTTAGAAGCTTTTCTAAGTCTTCACAAGCAGCCTTGGGGGTATGCTTGAGGACAGCCATCGCATATTCGCAAGGCTTATTACGGATTAAATCCAAAACAATCTTAACCTTGCGTGGTGAAATACGGGCGTATTTAAGCTCTGCCCTTGCTTCCATTTTCATACACTCCTTTCGGCTTATTTCGTTGTCTTAGAACCGGCATGACCCTTGAAGGTTCTTGTCGGAGCAAACTCACCGAGCTTGTGGCCGACCATGTCTTCTGTTACATAAACCGGAACGTGCTTGCGGCCATCGTGAACCGCAAATGTGTGTCCTACGAAGTCAGGGAAAATTGTAGAAGATCTGCTCCAGGTTTTGAGAATCTTCTTCTCGCCTGCTTCGTTCATCTGCTGAATCCTTTTAAGCAGCACAGGCTGTACATAAGGACCCTTTTTAATGCTTCTTCCCATAGTTCAAAGCTCCTTTCTGTATGCCTTACTTACCGTTTCTGCGTCTGACAATCATCTTGTCAGAGTTCTTATGCTTAGATCTTGTCTTATAACCGGCTGTTGGCTTACCCCAAGGTGTTACAGGACTTGGACGACCTACAGGGCTCTTACCTTCACCACCACCGTGTGGGTGATCGTTAGGGTTCATAACAGAACCTCTGACCTTTGGTCTCCAACCCATGTTACGCTTACGACCAGCCTTACCGATTTTAACATTCTCGTGGTCGATATTGCCGACCTGACCGATAGTAGCCATACAGGTGTTAGGAACATTTCTAAGCTCGCCTGACGGAAGTCTTAAAAGTGCGAGGTTACCTTCCTTAGCCATGAGCTGAGCCATGTTACCAGCACTTCTTGCGAGCTGAGCACCCTTACCAGGATAAAGCTCAACATTATGAATGAAAGTACCTGTTGGGATATTAATAAGTGGAAGTGCATTACCAGGCTTAATATCCGCACTAGGACCTGCTGTAATCTTGTCGCCAACCTTAAGTCCGTTAGGAGCGATGATGTAGCTCTTCTCGCCGTCAGCATACTGAACAAGAGCGATGTGAGCAGAGCGGTTTGGGTCATACTCAAGAGTAAGAACTGTACCCTCTACATCAAACTTCTGACGCTTAAAGTCGATGATACGATATTTTTGACGGTTACCGCCGCCTCTGTGGCGAACCGTAATTCTTCCGTAGCTGTTTCTACCTGAAGTCTTCTGCTTTGGTGCGAGAAGGCTCTTTTCAGGAGCAACCTTTGAAAGACCTGAATAATCAGTGACCGACATATTTCTTCTGGAAGGTGTAGTCGGCTTATAATTCTTTATTGCCATTCGTATTCACACTCCTCATGATGGCTTTGCGGAGAAATGGCGTTCTCCATTCATTCTGCCTGTGTTAATTTCAGGCTTACATCATGCCTTCAAAAAACTCGATTGTCTTGCTATCTTCTGTAAGAGTAACGATAGCCTTTTTCCAAGACGGTGTATATCCGCCTGTTCTGCCCTGACGGCGATACTGGCCTCTTACATTGATTGTGTTAACCTTCTTAACACTTACGCCGAAGATTTCCTCGACAGCCTTAGCTATCTCAATCTTACCAGCTGTTTTAGCAACCTTAAAGGTGTACTTCTTATCAACTGCACCTGCCATGCTCTTTTCTGTAATAACAGGCTTTATAATGATGTCACGAGCAATCATGCGTACACCTCCTCAATCTTTGTTAATGCATCCTTGGCAATGATGAGCTTATCAGCATTGAGAATATCATAAACATTGATTGTGTTAACCTGAGCTGTCTTAACGCCAGGAATATTTCTCGCAGACTTGATAACCTTGTCGTTTACTTCGGGGATGACTATGAGTGCTTTCTTATCTGCACCAACTGCTGAGAGGAAAGAAACGATTGTCTTTGTCTTGTACTCATCTGCATTGATGCTGTCTACTACGATAAGCTCCTTATCGAGTACCTTAGATGAGAGAGCAGACTTAAGAGCAAGTCTTCTTACCTTCTTATTAACCGAGAATCTGTAGCTTCTTGGCTTTGGTGCGAAAACAATACCTCCGTGTGTCCACTGTGGAGCACGAGTCGAACCCTGTCTTGCGTGGCCTGTACCCTTTTGCTTCCAAGGCTTTCTGCCGCCGCCGGAAACCTCTGAACGAGTTAGAGCGGACTGTGTGCCCTGACGGTTATTTGCAAGGTAGTTAACTACCATTCTGTGCATTGCCGGCTCATTAGGCTCGATACCGAAGATTGCTTCTGAAAGCTCAACTGTACCTACCTCTTTGCCGGTCATATCTACAACTGCTAAATTAGGCACTATAATTCCTCCTTCCCTTACGCCTTAACACTGTCACGAATTGTAACGGTACCACCGTTAGGACCCGGAACAGCGCCCTTGATGGCGATAAGGTTGTTTTCAGCGTCTATCTTAACAACCTGTAGGTTTTGAACGGTGACTCTTTCAGCACCGAGATGACCTGCCATCTTCTTGCCCTTCCAAACTCTTGAAGGAGTTGAGCAAGCACCCATTGAACCACCGTGACGAGCAACTGGACCCGAACCGTGTGTTTCCTTCAATCTCTGGAAGTTCCAACGCTTGATAACGCCTGCGTAACCCTTACCTTTGCTCTTACCGGTAACATCAATCTTGTCACCCTCAGCAAAAGCGTCTGCCTTGACAATGTCGCCTACGCTGTAAGCGGAAATGTCAGCAACTCTGAACTCACGAAGAGTTCTCTTAGGAGCTACATCTGCCTTCTTGAAGTGACCAAGAAGTGGCATTGTGATGTTTACAGGCTGATCCTTGAACTTATCACTGCGGACTCTCTTGCCCTTGCCGGTGCCGTTCTGAATCTTGAGCTTAACATCGCCGAAACCAAGCTGAATAGCTTCATATCCGTCATTTTCAACTGTCTTAATTTGAGCAACAACACAAGGTCCTGCTTCAACAACAGTTACAGGGATGACATTACCCTTCTCATCGAAAATCTGTGTCATACCGATTTTCTTACCGATGATTGCCTTTTGCATTTTGTTTCCTCCTTGATAGGTTATTGGTTGGATTCGGAATACCTTACCAACTTGACCTCAACCTGCCTGTTGGTCTAAATCAAAATTAAAGCTTAATTTCGATTTCTACACCGGCGGGGAGCTCTAATCCCATTAACGCTTCAACAGTCTTGTTTGAAGGTCTGAGAATATCGATAAGTCTCTTATGAGTTCTCATCTCGAACTGCTCACGGCTGTACTTGTACTTATGAACAGCACGGAGAATTGTGATGATCTGACGCTCTGTCGGAAGTGGTACAGGACCTGATACTCTCGCACCTGTACGCTTTGCTGTTGCAACAATCTTCTCAGCAGACTGGTCAACCAACTGGTGGTCATAACCCTTGATTCTTATCCTGATTTTTTCCTTGACTGCCACTGTAATCGCCTCCTTATTGTAGTTGGCGGGCGTTCTCTTTCTGACTTAACACCCTGCCGGGTGTTTCGTGAACTACCTTTAAAAAACCGGATTCGGCAATCCGAAATCCGGGTAAATAGTCAGAAAAAGGTCGTAGTAGTTCTGAGACACAGCAACCCTCAGTATCTCTTAACTTCCTTCTTTATTCTTTCGCCCGGTTTAAAAATCGGACATACTCCACGGAAAAACCGACTCTATGGTCGCAACCTCCCGCTTCATCGCATATCTGTCGCAGTCACGCTCAATTATAATACCATACCGACCTACATTTTGCAAGCTTTTTTCTTGTAATTTTCGTAAAATTTTGCATATATTTTTTATGCAACTTTACTAATGGTATTTGAACCGCTCTGCATTTCTATAAGGGTTCAACGCCCTCACAACATATTTATTATATCACAAACTCTGCAATTTGTCAATTATTTTTATAAATATTTTTAATTATTTTATATTTATTTAAAAGAAATAGTAACGAATTAGTGAATATAGTTTCTATATAACTAGTTAATAACAAAAGCATTAATAGGCGGATAAAATCCGCCTATTAGAAAAAACAAGTGTTGGGCTTCGCCAAAAGGTATTTCGCTCTCTGCGGAGAGCGACCAAAGGCTCTGCCTTTGGAAACTGCAAGCTTTTGAAAAAGCTTGAGCAAAACTTTTGCGGTGAGTCACCGCTCCCAAGTTTCATAATCGGTTTTGCGTTGCAAAACATCGACATTCATAAAAGAAATTTATCTACACATAGGAAATAGTTCCCGCTCTTCTAAATACATTTCATTAGCTTTTATTTTATATAAAAAGACACCGCTCAGAAATCATTTCTGAACAGTGTCTTATATCATTTATTAGTATTGTTTACCCCAATATACCATATGCTTTGCCGGTTTACCACAGCATACGCAGGTATCAGCCAAATGTTCCTCAACAAAAGGAATACATCTTGACTTTACGCCGCCTGTTTCTTCCTTGAGCTTTTCTTCACAAGCTGTTTCGCCACACCACATAGCTTTGATAAATCCAGGCTTATTCTTTGCAATATCAAGAAATTCCTCGTGTGTTGTTGCAACAAAGGTCTTTTCCTTGAGATTCTGCAAAGCTCTGTCATACATTGCATCGTGAATATCTTGCAATGTCTTTGCTATTGTTTCTTCAAGATTTTCAAGAGCAACAACAATCTTTTCTCTGTTATCACGCCTTACAATAACGCATTGTCCCTTTTCAATATCCTTAGGACCAAGCTCTACACGAACAGGCACACCCTTCATTTCATACTGTGAGAACTTCCAACCTGGTGAGTTATCGCTGTCATCAAGCTTTGTTCTGTAAGTATCAGAGATTCTGTTATAAAGCTCACGAGCCTTATCAAGAACACCTTCCTTATGCTGTGCAATAGGAACGATAACAACCTGAATCGGAGAAATCTTTGGTGGAAGTACAAGTCCGTCATCGTCACCATGAACCATAATGATTGCACCAATCATTCTTGTTGATGAACCCCATGAAGTCTGGTGCGGATACTGTAATGTATTATCTCTGCCTGTGAACTTAATATCAAAACTCTTAGCAAAACCATCACCGAAATAGTGTGATGTACCACCCTGCAATGCAACACCATTGTGCATCATAGGCTCGATTGTATATGTTTCCTCTGCACCTGCAAATTTTTCTTTTTCAGTCTTTCTACCGACAACAGCAGGAATAGCAAGAGTTTCTTTATAG
This sequence comes from Pseudoruminococcus sp., assembly GCF_047012705.1. Classification (NCBI taxonomy): domain Bacteria; kingdom Bacillati; phylum Bacillota; class Clostridia; order Eubacteriales; family Acutalibacteraceae; genus Pseudoruminococcus; species Pseudoruminococcus sp. The sequence goes on from NZ_JBKXNW010000006.1 coordinate 81,058, forward strand.
AAATCCTCATAAACCTTGAGCATACGGAGAGTTTCTTCACGAGCCTCTTTTTCAGTTTCGTGCATTGTGTGACCTTCCTGCCAAAGGAACTCTGATGTTCTGAGGAAAGGTCTTGTTGTCTTTTCCCAACGAACAACTGAACACCACTGATTATAAAGCTTTGGCAAGTCACGATATGAATTGATAATCTTTGAGTAATGTTCGCAGAAAAGAGTTTCTGATGTAGGACGAACACAAAGACGCTCTGTAAGCTTTTCATTTCCGCCATGAGTTACCCATGCAACCTCAGGAGCAAAGCCCTCGACATGGTCTTTTTCCTTTTGTAGAAGGCTCTCCGGAATGAACATAGGCATATATACATTTTCGTGGCCCGTTTTCTTAAAGCGTTCGTCCATATCCTTCTGCATATTTTCCCAAATAGCATAGCCGTAAGGTCTGATAACCATACAACCTTTAACACCTGAATAGTCAACAAGTTCAGCTTTTTTGACTATATCAGTATACCATTTTGCAAAATCTTCATCTCTTGAGGTTATTGCCTCAACCATTTTCTTTTGATTAGCCATTATTAAAAATCCCCTCGGTAATTTATTTTTTAAAAGAAAATCACAATGCCATACCTTATCATTATATAATCAATTTACAAAATTTTCAACTATTTATTGAGCAAAACTAAATTTTGTCAACCAGTATTTCTTCATTCAATCTGATTATATTTTTCATAGCTTATGTATCTCCTATAATTTTTCTCTTAATCTTCTTGCTGAAACTATTTAAAACCGTATCATATGCAAGGTCAATCATATTAAACAATTCATCATCAGGAAAATCATTCAAATAAATTGTATTCCAATACGGCTGTTGTATAGGCGGACAATGATACCCTCTTACCACCTTATCAGGGTATAACGACCGAAAAAAATTTCCTGCATCGGCAGTACACTTCAGTGTGATTTTATAATCTGTTTCATTCGGATAAAGCTGGGCAAAAATTTTTCCATTTAATCTATAACATATCGGAATATCTCCGAATGGATAATCCTCATAGGCTTTGTGCTTACTCAAGCAATATTTTATAATATCTTCTACTGGCATAATACCCTCATCCCAATTTTTTGTTTAGTCTTAAATTCAATTTTTTAGACTTAAATCCTTAATAACCTCTCCTGCAATAATCAAGCCAACAACTGACGGAACAAAGGCTGTACTTCCTGGAATCTGTCTTCTTTCAGTACATTTTCTTGCCGCTCCCGGAGGGCATACACAATGAGCGCGACAACTAATAGACATATCCTCTATTGGTGTTATTGGTTTTTCCTTTGAATAGACAACCTTTAGCTTTTTAACTCCTCTTTTACGAAGTTCGGTTCTCATAACTCTTGCAAGCGGACAAACAGAAGTCTTATAAATATCCGCAACCTCAAAGGCTGTCGGGTCTAATTTATTTCCCGCACCCATAGAACAGATTATAGGTGTTTTTGTTTCATTAGCTTTCATAACAAGCTCTATCTTTCCTGTAACGGTATCAATCGCATCTACAACATAATCATACTGTGAAAAATCGAACTCTCCGCTTGTTTCAGGCGTAAAAAACATTTTATGTTTATTTACAACAATTTTAGGGTTTATATCTTTAATGCGTTCTTCGGCAACATCAACCTTATATTTGCCTATTGTACTTGTTAAGGCAATAATCTGTCTATTTATATTAGTAAGACAAACCTTATCATCATCAATAATATCAATAGTTCCGACGCCACTTCTTGCGAGAGCTTCTACGGTATATCCGCCGACGCCTCCAACGCCGAAAACTGCAACCCGAGAATTTTCGAGTTTCTTCATAGCCTCATTACCAAAAAGTAATTCAGTTCTTGAAAATCTACCAAGCATATTATCATTCCCTTTTCATAATTAGTATCAATCAAAAAGTGCGAACTTCGTTCGCACTTAGAATGCAAGAGATGTTAAGGGCTTTGCCCTTAAAACCCACCAAAGGCTCGAGCGGAAACTTTTATCTGTCTTTGGGAAGTTTTGTTGAGCCTAAAACAATGTCATCTGACTACTTTCCGGTAAATCTCCGAAAGCTCCTGTTGACTGTAAAAGTTCTATGGCGGTCTTAGATGCTTTTGAGCGGTCACGGAAATCCTCTATCGACATAAATTCTCCGTCTGCTCTTGCATCCATAAGTCCCTGTGCGGCGGAATCTCCGACGCCTGGTAAAGACGAGAACGGCAAACGAATATCTTCTCCCTCAACAAGAAATTTTCTTGCATCAGACTTATATATATCAACAGGCAATGCTTTTATACCTCTTGCCTGCATTTCATTGACAATCTGAAGCGTTGCAAATTCTGAATTTTCCTTTGCAGAAGCTTCCTTACCTTTCATCTTAATATCCTGCATTCTTTTTCTTACGGCATCTCTGCCCTTTGCAACGAGCAGTCCGTCAAGGTCTTCACTTCGTACCGTAAAATATGCGGCATAATATTCCTTTGGTCTGTGGACCTTGTACCAACCAAGTCTTAGCGTTGCAATCATATATGCGGCAGCGTGAGCCTTCGGGAACATATACTTAATCTTCATACAAGAATCAATATACCACTGTGGAACATTATGTTCTTTCATAGCGTTAATATGCTCTTGAGTAAGAAGCTTTGTACTTTTACCCTTACGGACAATTTCCATAATCTTAAATGCCATATCAGGCTCAAGACCCTTGTGCATAAGGTAAACCATAATATTATCACGAGTACCGATAACCTGTGAAATGTCGCAAACACCTTGTTTAATAAGTTCTGCGGCGTTTCCTATCCAAACATCTGTACCGTGTGAAAGTCCCGAAACCTGCAAAAGGTCAGAAAATGTTTTTGGCTGAGTTTCTATAAGCATTTGGCGAACAAAGTTTGTACCAACTTCCGGCAGAGAAAATGTTCCTGTAAGCGAATCTATATCCTCAGGTTCAAGACCAAGAGCCTTTGGAGATGTAAAGAGCGACATAACATCAGGGTCACTCATAGAAATATCCATAACGCTTATTCCCGTATAGTCTTCAAGATAACGATAAATCGTTGGAACATCGTGTCCAAGCTCATCAAGCTTACAAATAGTATCGTGAATAGAATGGAAGTCGAAGTGCGTTGTAATACTATCGGAATTCTGGTCATTAGCAGGGTGCTGAATCGGACAGAACTGGTATACATCATTCCTTCTCGGAACAACAACCATACCTCCCGGGTGCTGACCGGTAGTCCGTCTTACACCTGTACAACCAATTGCAAGACGCATTTCCTCTGCTCTGTGCATAATAACGCCGTTTTCCTCTGCATATTTCTTAACAAAACCGAGAGCGGTTTTTTCCGCAACAGTTGCAATAGTACCCGCTTTAAAGACATTCTCCTTGCCGAAAAGTTCTTCTGTATATCTGTGCGATTTATTCTGATATTCACCGGAGAAATTAAGGTCTATATCAGGTGTTTTATCTCCTTTAAAGCCAAGGAAGGTTTCAAACGGAATATCATGTCCGTCCTGTTTATAAAGTGTACCGCACTTAGGACAGTTTTTAGGTGGCAGGTCAAAGCCAGAACCAACCTCTCCATGTTCAAAGAACTCACTATTTTTACACTTAGGGCAAACATAGTGTGGTGCAAGCGGGTTAACTTCTGAAATACCAGACATAGTCGCAACAAATGAAGACCCAACAGAACCACGAGAACCAACCAAATATCCATGTTCCTCTGAATTTGCAACCAGCTTTTGAGCAGTCATATACAAAACAGAGAATCCATTCTTTATTATGGAGTTAAGTTCTTTTTCTATACGCTTTTCAACAATTTCAGGAAGTGGGTCGCCATATGTATTTCTTGCCCGTTCCCAAGTAATTCTTGTCAAGTCTTCCTCTGCACCCGGAATAAACGGCGGAAAGTTTCCTTTCGGAACAGCACGAATCTCGTCACACATATCAGCAATAAGATTTGTATTTTCTACAACGATTTCATATGCTTTTTCTTTGCCGAGATACTCAAATTCCTTGAGCATTTCAGCGGTAGTTCTGAGATAGAGTGGTGCCTGATTACCAGCGTCTTTAAAACCTTGACCAGCCATAAGAATTTTTCTGTATTCGCTGTGATGTGGTTCAAGGAAATGTACATCACAGGTAGCAACAACAGGGATAGACAATTCCTCGCCGAGTTTTACAACCGTTCTATTCAAATCCTGTAATTCTTCAATACTGCTTACCGTACCGTTATTCAGCATAAACATATTGTTTCCAAGTGGTTGAATCTCAAGATAATCATAGAATGAGGCTATCTTTTTCAAATCCTCCCAAGGTCGCTTTTCAACTATTGCTCTGAAAAGTTCTCCGGCCTCGCAAGCACTTCCGACAATCAAGCCCTCACGATATTTTATAAGTTCAGACTTAGGCAAAAGCGGTTTCTTATAGAAATAATTAAGATGTCCCTTTGAAATAAGTCTATAAAGATTTTTAAGTCCTGCGGTATTTTTCGCAAGAACGATTTGATGGAAATATTTTAAACTCTTATAGTCGCTATTAGAAAGCAAGCTGTTAAGCTGCGAAATATTCTTTGCACCGTAATCCTCAGAAAGCTTAGTAAGCATAACTTGAAATATCTTTGCAAGCATAAAGGCATCATCGCAAGCTCTATGATGATTAAAATCTCCGAGTTTCAGATATTCGGCAATGAAATTCAACTTATGCTTTTTAATCTGTGGAAACATTGAGCGTGACATCATAAGCGTATCTATACTTGTAAAATTCCACTCTATATGATGACGGTTCATAACCGCTCTCACGAATGATGTATCGAACGGTGCGTTATGCGCAACAAGAACACAGTTATCTCCACAAAATTCCATAAATTTACGAAGAGCCTCGTCCTCAAGCGGAGCATCCGAAACCATAGAATCGTCAATTCCTGTCAGCTCTGTAATCTTAGGCGGAATAGGTTTTTCAGGATTTACAAACATAGAAAATTGATCTTTAATTTCACCGTCAACTATTCTAACCGCACCAATTTCTGTTATCTTTTCCTTTGCCGCTCCCAATCCTGTTGTTTCGAGGTCAAATACTATAAATTCTCCTGAAAGCAATTCCTGACTTTCACCATTTACAACTCGGCTCGAAACATCATCTATAAAGTACGCCTCAACGCCATAAAGAATTTTAATATGACCGCCCTTTTTCTTTACATCATCGGCGGCATTCATAGCACCAGGGAAAGCCTGTACAACTCCGTGGTCCGTAATCGCAACCGCAGGCATACCAAAGCTATACGCTTTCTGAACAATATCTCCAACATCTGAAACACCGTCCATAGCGGACATATTTGTATGCAAATGAAGTTCAACACGCTTTTTCTCTGCTTTATCTACAACCTTAGCCTTGCTTATCCCAGAAATATTTGTTGCCATAACAACAAGCTCTCTGTCATATTTATCGTACTGTGCGTCACCCTTAACAAGTATAGAGCTTCCCTTTTTTAACTCTAAAATAGGGGCACACTTTGCGTTTAGGTCAATAACCTTAATTGTCGTAGAGCCTGTATAATCAGTAATATTTATAGAAATAATTTTCTTTTTTTTATCTCTTGTATCTCTTTCATCTATTGAGAAAATATCGCCTTTTATAATAACCTTACCCGAATCAGGAGCAAGTTCAGCAATCTTAATTGGATTTCCTTTCACATTCGTACCATATATAGGCTTAGGGTTATCCAAAATAAACAATGGATATAAAGATTCTCCCTCACGAATTTCAATTTCTGTGTTCACAGCTGGCTTATGCTCAGAACGCTTTTTAGCCTCGTGCATAACTCCCTCATAGATTTCCATTTCGTTGATTACAGCTTCACGCTTAGCAGTTTCCTCTGCAATCTTTTGATGTTCAATATAAATCTCACTGTCTGCGTCTATATGCGTTATACCATCGAATTCAACCTTTACATTAACGCCAAATTCCTCGTTAATAAGTTTTTGAAATTCCTTGTCAACCTTCTTTTCAAGAAGAATATCAGCACCACCATGTGTAAGATTTATTGTCATTTTACCATCAGCAATTTTAACAGTAGAACCATTCAACGTACCGTTTATGCTTGCAAGTCTACGGCGAATTTCCTCCACAAGGTCAAAATAGCAAGCCTCACCGAAAAGCGATGAATCAAAATGCGGGTGAATAATACACTTAGCTAAAGCAAGAGCCGATTGCTCTATTTGTTTTTCAGTTGAAAAAATCTCATTTCTTTTCACAAGTTGTGAAAGAAAGAGATTCATATCCATTGTTCTTTTTTTAGTGTCGATTTTTATACCGTCTACCTCAGCGTCAAGCAAGGTTTTAGACAGCTTTAAATCTCCTATGTACTGTGAAAATACATCTATAAATTTACTCAAAACTATTTTCCTCCAAACGGAAAGGTCAAAGTTCTATTTCTACTATCTTAAAATATAACATTATTCATAAATAGGCTGAAATTTTCTTGATAAAACTTATAAATCCTTCCAGCCACATAGATAACTATGCTCATAGACAAAACCTAAAACTTGAGCTTGAATCGCATTTTTATCTTCTTTCTTGCTAAAAAGCCAACCAAAAGTCCCATTTGGCTTCTTTTCTGACTGAACATATTCATAGCCCCAATATTCACAATCTTCAATAAAATCACACATCGTCATTCCTCTATGAATGTTATGGTGATTATACTCTGCATAGACAAAATATTGAGTATCAGACCAATCTTCTATAAATATTTCTACTTTTTCTTTCTTGAATATAAAAGTTTGATTCATAACTTTATCACCTATAAAAAGCTATTTCTAATTAGGTTAATATATTTTTGCTTTTTAAATTTTAACTTTTATAATGTCTATATTTTTATCTCAATAATAAGCTTTATCATATCTATCTTCATAATATATAATGTTACATCTTTTCTATCTCTGCCATAAGTTCGTCTAAGAGCTTATCTTCTTTAACTTTCTTAACTATTTGACCTTTTTTGAAAATAAGTCCGTCACCATTTCCGCCTGCAATTCCAATATCGGCCTCTTTTGCTTCGCCCGGCCCATTGACAGCACAACCCATAACTGCAACAGTAATATTCTTATCGCAGTTTTCAAGCCTTCTTTCGGCTTCCTGTGCAATGCTTATTAAGTCTATACTTGTTCTTCCACAAGTAGGGCAAGAAATAAACTGAACTCCTCTCTTGCGAATCTCAAGAGCCTTTAGAATATCCTTAGCGGCTTTAACCTCATTGACAGGATTATCAGTAAGCGAAACACGAATAGTGTCGCCAATACCTCTTAAAAGCAAAGCACCAAGACCGGCGGCGGATTTTATAATTCCCATACGCTGAGTACCTGCTTCGGTTACTCCAAGATGAAGCGGATAGTCGCACTTTTCTGCGGCAATCTCATATGCCTCAACCATAAAAGGCACAGATGAACTTTTCATCGAAAGAACTATATCATAAAAATCGAATTTTTCAAGCAATGATGCGTGGTATAATGCACTTTCACACAATGCTTGCGGTGTAGGGTGTCCATACTTTGCAAGGATTTCTTTCTCAAGAGAACCTGAATTTACTCCTATTCTTATAGGAATATTTCTTTCTCGGCAAGCCTTGACGACAGCCTTAACTCTGTCGTCACTGCCGATATTACCTGGATTTATTCTGATTTTGTCAACGCCTGCTGCGGCGGATTCTATTGCAAGACGATAGTCGAAGTGTATATCTGCAACAATTGGCACACTGACAGCCTCTTTAAGAGCGGGAATCAACTTAACTGCATTCATATTAGGAATAGCGGCTCTTATAATTTCACAGCCTGCTTTTTCAAGTTCAATAGCCTGTTTAACGCTTCCCTCAATATTACTTGCCGGAACGTTCAGCATAGATTGTACGGTAATCTCTGAATCTCCGCCTATATAAATATTTCCAAGTTTAATTTTTCTACTTTGTCTTTTCACTATCCACCAAGCCCCGTTCCTGTAAATAGTCTTAATATATCACTAAACGAAATTAAAGCCATAAATGCCAAAAGAACAATCATACCTATTGCGTGAACCAAACCCTCATACTTTGCCGGTACAGGCTTTCTTCTTATAAGTTCAACAACCAAGAATACAAGTCTACCACCGTCAAGAGCCGGTAAAGGCAACAAGTTGACAACACCAAGGTTTACAGTAATCATCATCATAATGCTTACAATATTCATAACAGCATCGCCGAAACTACTTTGAAGTCCTGCACTCGCAACCTGTGAAATCGCAGAAGTCATTCCGATAGGACCGGCAAGCTCATTAAATCCAAATCTTCCTGTAATCAATCCGAAAAGGCTTGCCCAGACAAGTCTTACAGTCGAAACAACGCCCTTGCCTGTTTCAGCAATAAGATTCCAGAAATTATTTTGTATCGGTGCAACATAGAAATCAAGCACTATTGCTTTTTTATCGTTGACCTCTCTCGAGCCGAATTTTACATTTCCGAGATTTACGGTTTCACCATTTCTTCTTACAACAATTTCAGGTGTAAATTCACCATCGCTATTTTGATTAGCTGTTACAAGAGAGAAAGATAAATCCTGAGAAGTATAAACACGATAACCGTTTATAGAAACAATCTCATCACCAACCTTTAATGCAGCTGATGTTGTAGCATTCTCGTGGAATTTTGAAATCGTAGTCGAGGCAAACTGAGAATTTGGCATAAGTGTTATCATCATAAGGATAAAGCCAAGTACGATATTCATTACCGCACCTGCAACTACTATTATAATTCGTTTCCAACAAGCAGCTTTGCCAAAGGCTCTCGGATTATCGCTGTCCTCATCCTCGCCTTCCATAGCACAAAAGCCGCCAATAGGCAAAAGTCTTAATGAATATATGGTTTCGCCCTTTTTGAATCTAAGAATTCTCGGTCCCATACCAAGAGCAAATTCGTTGACCTTAACACCCGATGCCTTTGCAGTCATAAAGTGTCCAAGTTCGTGTATGAAAATAATCAATTCAAAGAGTAAAACGCCGATTATTATAAGAAGTGCGGATTCTACAAAAGAAAATACACAAACAAGAGTAATAATTACAGCAAGAGCGGCTAAAACACCGACATAAATAAAGTTATTCTCACGAATATGTCCGATTTCTTCACCGTTGTCATCAACAAGTTTATTTCTTGCCGACATTTTATACATAATCTTTCCGTCATTATCAACTATCTTGTCTCCATCAATTTTTCCGACAGCCTTTTTGTTGCGTTTATCTGCAACTGTTCCATCCTTGCGAACTGAAAACAGCTTTTCACCGTCATTATCATAAATATGCTTCATTAAATCCCCTCTCCCTTAGTTAAATCAGCCTTTTAAGACAAGCTCCCTTGCCATTTTATCAGCATTAAATACATCATCTATATTTATGTTTTGTTTATTAGGAATATTTATCATAGCCTTTTTAATAAGCTTCGGAATATCCAGAAAGCCTATTTTCCCTTCAAGGAATAATTCAACTGCCGCCTCATTTGCACCATTTGCAATAGTAGGCATAATTCCACCTTGTCTGAAAGCATCCTCACATAAAGCAAGACACTCAAAAACTTCCCTGTCAGGCTTTGCAAAAGTAAGACTTTTAAGCGTAGTGAAATCAAGAGATTGGGCAGGTGATTCGTACCTTTCGGGATATGTAATCGCATACTGTATAGGTATACGCATATCTGCTGTTCCAAGCTGTGCAATAACCGCATTGTCGCTCAATTCTATCATAGAATGAATAATGCTCTCACGATGCACAACTACTTCAATCTGCTCTAATTCAACTGAAAACAGATGACAAGCCTCGATAACCTCAAGACCTTTATTCATCATTGTAGCAGAATCTATTGTTATTTTTGCACCCATACTCCAATTAGGATGGTTGAGTGCGTCTTTCACTGTAACATTTTCAAGTTCATCATAAGTTTTTCCGAAAAATGGACCGCCCGAAGCGGTAAGTATAATCTTCTTTAAAGAGCCATTTGGTGTACCCTGTAAGCACTGGAAAATTGCACTATGTTCACTATCAACAGGCAAAAGCTTTACGCCATTCTCACGAATAGCCTTTTTGACAAGTTCACCGCCTGTGACAAGAGTTTCCTTATTTGCAAGCGCAATATCTTTTTTTGCAGAAATAGCCTCAAGCGTAGGTTTTAGGCCTGCGATACCCACTATCGCATTAACCACAACATCGCTCTCTCTAAGTCTTGCGCACTCAAGTATGCCGTCACTTCCACCGAGAACTTTTATATCAGTGTCGGCAAGATTATTTTTTAATTCTAAATATTTATTTTCGTCAGCTATACAGACGGCACGCGGCTTAAATTCGCGTGCCTGTTCTTCAAGTAATTTAATACTGTTATTAGCCGTCAAAGCACAAACCTTGATGCCGAGCTTTCGCACGACATCAAGCGTTTGACGACCTATTGAACCCGTAGAGCCGAGAAGTGTGATATTTTGATACATAATTGACACACCTCTGATTTTTAAATTTAAAGTAACATAGATTTATGTTTTGCTTTTGTTTTTTGATAAATTTCTTCAGCTGTTAATTCCTTATTGTTAAAAAATATCCTATTACATATTTTTTCGTAAAATGGAACAGAATTTTCCAATTTGTGAATTACTTGGTATAATTTTACATCTGTCTCATCAGGAATTAGTTGTAATATTTTATCAATTATTTGGATTACTTCTTTTTCGCGTTATTTATATTTCATCACCAAAAATCAAGCTAATACCGGCAAATATGTCAACGAAATAAGCAAAAATGGTGAAACGAATACTACGCTATCAAATCTATCAAGCACACCGCCATGACCGGGTATGAGATTTCCGTAATCCTTTATATTATAGGTTCTCTTGACAAGTGAAAAGCTCAAATCGCCAAGAACCGAAAGCAGAGAACCGACAAAAGAAAGTATAATCAGATTAACATAATTTATGCTCTGAATATCCTTATAAATGAACGCTGAGAATATATATCCCATAAGACAACAAAATCCGACGCAGCCAATAACTCCGCCGATAACACCTTCAACTGTCTTTTTAGGACTGATTTTCGGGCAAAGCTTATGTTTGCCTAAAAAGCTTCCTGCAAAATATGCTCCGCCATCTGCAAGCCAAGGCAATGCAAGAGCAAGTACAAAATAGAATGATGAATGTGCAACATCAAGGTTTTTCATTGAGATAACTGTTGCCAATCCATATGATATGATAATCGTCATTCCGTAAGTATCTGAAACCTCTCTGAATGAAAGTTTTTCATGAAAGAATATCATCACAGAAAGCATAATTGCTGTATATACATACCATATTATAGACTGATAACCGTATGAAACCAGCATTGCATTACAGAATGCAAAAGCTATACTTGGTATGCTTATAAGATATTTTTTCAGTAAGCCTATTGCGTGAACAAATTCACCTACGGCAATAGCGCAAACCAATGCCATAAAAATATCTATCAATATATGCCAAGTATGGCTTAGAAATATAACAAGCAATATAAATGAAATGCCTACAATGGCAGAAATTATTCGTTTCGCCATTTATATACCTCCAAAACGTCTATTACGCTTGCTGTAATAATCAATCGCACGAATTAAATCGTCTTCGGAGAAATCAGGCCAAAGAGTATCTGTTATATAAAGTTCTGAATATGCCGCTTGATATAAAAGGAAGTTGCTTATACGAGCCTCACCGCCCGGACGAATTATCAAATCCGGGTCCGGTTGATTAGCTGTATAAAGCTTTTGTGCAAACATTTCCTTGGTAATATCATCGGCAGAAATTTTACCATTGATACAATCCTCACAAAGTAGTTTTGCTGCTCTTAAAATTTCATCTCTGCCCCCATAATTCATAGCTATGTTAAGAACCATTCCGGCTCTATCCTTAGAAACTTCCTCGGTTTCAGCAATAAGCTTTTGCAGGTTATCAGAAAAGCCACTTTTATCACCTATAAAACGAACTACAACATCGTCATCACGAAAATCTGTAAGTGATTCTACAAGCTGTTTATGAAATAGCTTCATAAGTGCATTGACTTCATCAGCAGGACGCTTCCAATTTTCTGTCGAAAAAGCATAAACCGTAAGATATTTTATACCAATTCTGCTCGCATATCTTGTGATATGACGAAAGGTAGCCGCTCCCGCTGTATGACCGGCAGTGCGTGGCAAGCCACGCTTTTTCGCCCAGCGACCATTTCCGTCCATAATAATAGCAACATGAACAGGTATACCACTTGATTGTTTATTATTAAGTTTTGCCATAGATTCATTCTCCCTTCTCGGGTAGGATAAGTCTAAAAATATCACCTGATAAGGCAGTATTTTTTAGATTTCCATAACCTGCTTTTGCTTACTTTCGCAGATTGAATCAATCTCCTTAATTTTCTTATCTGTAATATCCTGAACCTTTTTTTCGCCCTTGCTCTCATCATCTTCGGTGATTTCACCGCTCTTCTTCATTGCCTTGATTTTATCAATAGCATCTCTTCTTGATGAACGAACGGCAACCTTAGCTTCCTCAGCCATCTTAGAAACCTCTTTAACAATATCTTTACGCCTATCTTCTGTGAGCGGTGGGAATATCATTCTGATAACCTTACCGTCGGACTGTGGGTTGATACCAATATCAGAAGTTTGAATAGCCTTTTCAATAGCACGACAGATAGAAACATCCCAAGGCTGAATCATAAGTGTTCTTGCTTCTGTAACAGAAACAGCTGCAACTTGGTTGATTGGTGTAGGGGTGCCATAATAGTCTACTGTAAGCTTATCAAGTACAGCAGGATTAGCTCTGCCTGCTCTGATAGCTGAATAAGCTTCCTCAAGGTGAGTGATTGTTTTAGTCATTTTGTCCTCTGCATTTTTTAATACTGTTTTCATAGATAAAAGCCTCCTGTTTATATAATTTAATAAAATAAAAGTCCCAAGATTAAAAGTATAAAACCTATTAAAGAAAAATCTGAACCACCTGTTGCTTCCATAAAAACACCTATTATTCTACAAGTGTTCCTACATCTTCTCCGCAAACAGCAGATACAATATTCTGAGGATTATCAAGGCTGAATACAATAATCGGAATATTATTATCCTTGCAGATTGCTGCGGCTGTGCTATCCATAACACCAAGATTTTGATTAAGCACTTCTTGGAAAGTAAGAGTCTTAAATTTCTTTGCGTCCGGATTCTTTTTAGGGTCGCTATCATAAACGCCATCGACCATAGTTGCTTTAAGGATTATATCTGCCTCAATTTCAGCGGCTCTGAGTGCCGCTGCCGTATCTGTTGAGAAAAACGGATTACCGGTTCCGCAACCAAATACAACAACTCTACCCTTTTCAAGATGACGAACAGCTCTATTTCTGATATAAGGCTCTGCAACCTGCTGCATAGAAATAGCTGTCTGTACTCTAACCTGAAGGTCAAACTGCTCCAAAGCGTCAGCAACACCAAGAGCATTTATAACTGTTGCAAGCATACCCATATGGTCAGCACGAGTCCTATCCATCTGACCACTTGAACGACCTCTCCAGAAGTTTCCTCCGCCAACAACGATTGCAACTTCAACGCCCATATCAACAAGTTTTTTGACAGGTTCACAGAATTTAAGAACTGTATCAAAATCTATTCCATGTTTTTCATTTCCTGCAAGTGATTCACCGCTAAGCTTCAACAATACTCTCTTATATTTAGGCTTCAATTTAACCACTCCTAATTTTTATTTCTTATTTTTATCCATTTTTCATTTTACTATATTTTTGCAATTATGTAAAGATAAAAGTTATAAACGGCTAATTTAAAAGTTAAAACTATATTTTACAAATATAATAATTTTTTATAATTAAAACAGGCGAACACTCTTACCCTATTAAATAAATTACATTTAAAGGTAGCTGTATTCGCCTATTTCTATTATGATTTTAATTATAATTCCTCATCAATACCTTTACTGAGAGAAATATTAGTAACAAAATCATCCTCAAAAACAAATATTATTATATTTTTGCCTATTTCGTAAGATGTCATCTTGTCATCTGTAACCTTACCATATATCTTTTCAATACTGTCCTTAGTTGCACCGATTTTAACTCCATTTGCAGTGCTAGCATCTCCAGGACCATCTATAGAAACATCTGTTACATATTGCTTCTTATCTTTAAAATAAATATAGATAGTCATATTATCATAAGTATAAGAATATGAGCCTTCGGAATTATCCTCATTTGATTTGATGGTTTCACTATGGTCAGGCTTACCAAGCTTTTCAAGGATTGGTGAAGCATCCATTCCAATTTTAATTTCTACATTATTATATATAACTGCGTCAATTGCTTCTGACTTTTTATCTTCCTTAGAATTTTCATTTTTGGACTCTGCACTCTCAGTTTTAGAAGATTCTTTGCTATTTTCCTTGCTTTCCTCTGAATTTTTACTTTCTGACTTTGATGTATTTTTAGATTCATCTTTATCTGCTTGGCTTTCGCTACTACTTACCGTTGAATTAGTTGCTGAATTTGTTGATGTGTTACTTGAAGAATTATCAGAGCCACCTGAACAACCTGCCATAATAGCAGCAGCCAGTGCAGCTGTTAAAATTACTACTGTCATTTTTTTCATATTACCTCTCCTTTAAAAATTTAGGGCAAATTCAATTAATAGATATATTATACACTTAAACTATATCAAACTTTATGCTTTTATAGAATAAATTATAAAGAATTTAATGAACAATTTCAATTATTTATAGAAATCTACTTGATATTGCAATTTTCTTATACATTCAAATTCATATCGAAATTTCTTAATAAATAATAATATTTAATTACTTTACAATTTTCGAAAGATTAACTTTACTTATCTTTTTGCTATATCTAAAGCATTTATATTATATATTGCTGATTGTGTTTTTGTATTTATCGACATTATTTTAAATGAGTATACATACTGGTTACTTACTCAAAAACCAACATCTATTTTTAGATAAAGGAATAATACTAATAATTCATCAATTATCTTCTATACAATCTCTAATCTTCAATAAGATATTGAAAACAAACTTTCGTATATAAAATACTTAAAGCAAAAAGAAAGTGGACAGAAATCCACTTTCTCTAATTCTCAAACTTTTCTTATATCATTTTGAAGTATTAAAATACCTTCATAATCAACATTAACATATTCAATTTCTATTATCGTTGACCATTTTTCTACCCAAAAGAACTACTGTCTATACGTCGTTTCGTTTGAGCAATAATTTTTCTATACAGCAATAGCTGCTTATTTATCCAAGCTGTCCGGATCAAGCAGAAAATCGAATATGCTCATTACCAGCACACCCTTCTCATTGTAGAGCGGAGCAAGCGCATCCTTTGCAGTGCAGATTAACAGATTGAAATTTGTTCTTCTTTCAAAAACTGATTATTGATTCCTGAGAACCCCTTCAATTAATCGTACAGCCACAACGACTCCGTTTTCCTCTTTTATTTTTTCGGAGATCTCAAGCGCATTCTTCCTTTTTTCGTCATACGAAGAATTCATTTCTTCGATTGCTGCGATAATTGTTTGTTCGGATAAATCTTTGGCTTTTAAAGGCTTTGTCGCAACATTGATTTTGCCAAGCTGCAGCGCAAATCCCAATTGATCCAGCACATGAGGAACCGGTATCGAAGGCACTCCGTAAATCATTGTAGCTGCAGATGTTCCAAAGCCGCAGTGATGTATGACAAATTTAGCGTTCGCGAATAACCAGCTGTGTGGAACACTTCCACAGGCAATCATGGTTTCGGGCAATTCATAGTCCTCTAATGTTTTCTGAAATCCCTGTATAATTACCCTGCATCCTGTTTTGAAAAGTGCCTGTACAAACATATCCAGTTTATCTTTTTCCGGTTTGTCCTCAAATGACATTGCACCAAGTGCAAGCACCACCGGCTTTTCACCACTGTCTATAAAGCTCTTGAGTTTTTCATCCGGAACAAAGTCTTCATTTTCATCATACCAGTATCCCGTCAATATATTTTTATCTTCCCAGTATGGATTTCTTTCAATGACATACCTGCTGATCGGAATAAGATTTAATTCCTTTGACATGATTTCATCTACTGATTTAACCGGTTTGAGACCATATATCTTTCTGATTTTGTTGTAAGGCTTTGCAACCTGTTTTGCAATCGCTCCGCCTATAAGCTTATCCTTGAACGTTTTATGCTTTAATTTCTCTCCTATCATTTCTGTTTGCAGCGTTACGTTTACGGTGGGAATACCTAATACCTCTGCTTCAACAGCGCCCATCTGACTATGACTGACTATTATTAAATCCTTATCCTTGCAGACTTTATAAACTTCTTTACTGGAATCCTGAATCATTCGGAAAACAAAATTCATTGTTTTAAACATACTCAAAACAGGATTGGGATTCTTTCCTCTGATAGCAGCTGCTTCTTTTTCTATGTCAATTTCCGGTCCAATTGGTTCAAATCTAATTCCTGACCCTTCAATCAGTTTTCTCCAACATGGATGAGATCCTAATGTAACTTCATGATTATTCTTAATAAGCTGCTTCGATAAATAAATGTATGGCTGCACATCTCCGCGCGTGCCCATTGTGAACATTGCAATTTTACTCATCCGAATTTCCTCCTGAAACACTTCTCCATCTCATCATTGCCCTGTTGTAAAAACTATGTACTTCCTGAGAATAAGCTGCTTTTCTCTCCTCCGTAAGTTCACCATTAAGCAGATATTTATAAGTGAGCATAGTCATAAACGAGAAGAATTCCTGCACGAGCCATTCTGCCTCTGTTTCCGAAACCATGCCCGCCAACACAAATTGATTCAGAATTCTTTTCTGAATCTCATAAGGCTGCGTAAACATAAACTGCTCATATAAATCTCTTATTTCAGCATTATGAAACTGTTCGATCATCATAAGTCTGAGCATTAAATTACAAAAGGGCTCGAACAGATAACTATCCATCATATAGTTATCCATCATCTGCGCTTCACCGCTGTCATTTTTATCAGGATCAGGCATATTAATATTTCCAATTAATCCCTCAATATGATCCTCAAACCTGGTAATAAGAGAATCTAAGATATCGTGCTTATTCTTAAAGTGATAATAAAGTGTACTTTCCTTGATTCCGACTTCGCCGCAGATATCTCTTATCGAAGTTGCTGCATATCCTCTTTCGGAAAACATATGTAACGCAACATCCATGATTCGTTCTTTTGTACCCATAATCATCATTCCCTAACATTCGTTAGAATAATTATACCTAATACTCGTTAGAATGTCAAGCAAATTGTTTCTTTTGCTCATTCACAATGTCCTCCGGTCTTTTTATTACATTCCCGGAAATGACAAAAGCCCCTTGCTGCTTTATCGTCACCAAGAGGCTATGTAAAATATCAGTTATTCAATTGTCATGGACAAAAAATTAAAACTTTCTTTTCAGGTCTTTGATGTAATAGTAGTCCTCAGCATCCACACTTATTTACACATAGTCCTTCGATTTTGTATTTCCCTTGCTCATAAGAACCACCATCTCCACATGGCACGAGGCAACAAGTAGTACGTCAAATGTGTCGGCTCGTAAACGGAAACATGTCCACTCACTAGCATTATAGGAAAACTGTCGACTGAATTGTCCATATAAACGGGAATTTGAATGATTAACTTCCGATTTTATATCGCATTCCAAATAAATAAAAATGCGAACACACATCCCCATGAATTTCCTGTGTGTTTCCTGATGATCAGCATTCCATATAATGCTATGAATATCGTTATCAGCTCTATTATTCCAAGCAAGCTAAAACTTATCGGATGGAACAGGATTCCCATTATCGTACACACGAGCGCACCCCAATCGAAAAGCTTATTGTTCATAGGATAACGCCTGTCTATGATCTCACTTATAACAGCATAATTAAATCCTTCGAAAAATCCCCAGACAATTGCGATGATAAGAGTTCCTATGATCGTTGCAACAATGCCAGCCTTATGAAGATCAGGCGTCACCATGATGCTCAGAGGTTCATAGCCTTCAAATTGACCGGTTACAATAACATATACTATGTACGGCACAAAACACAGAATGGTTCCGCCGATACTTTTGAGAATATTCTTCCGCGTAAGTCCGAAGTTTGCAAAAGATTCTTTTCGAATAATACATACTATTGTTATCCCTAATCCCGCAATGCCATATTCCATTACAGTCGCAGCAAGAAGTCTCAACCACACGGAAACAGTGCTGTCTTTGCAAAAAGCCATAAGACAACTACCGATAAATGCATAGATGACATATACAAGTATAGTCGTAATCGCTATGATCCATAGATCCGCATCAAGTTTCTTTTGTTCATCCGATAAAGTTCTTTTTGTCTTCATTGTGTTTGCCTCCTTGTTATCTTCTGGGATAAATTGCCACTATATTATTGTAACATAACTCATTTTAGCACTTTCCGCTCATTTTTTCAATCATTTTAGTCTATCCAACCCAAAATTAACACCTCTATCTATCCAACTATAAAAATCAGTCTCTTTGCAGCCCCTAAAACGCAGAAAATTCGAGGATTTGGATTTCTGTTCAACCTCTCGAAAAAGCCTTATATTTTAAGCATTTTCACACTATTAATTATGTATCTTAGTCAACATTACTACGCACTCAACATGGCTCGATACGTGCTGATTGATGTCGCAATATCGGAACATATCGCCCTATTTTGAGCCGATTTTCGATTGTTCTCGGAAACATATCTATCGGCACATTTTGCCCTTATTCAATCCGCAACCTAAACCCTTCTCGTTGTCGGAAACATAGCGAGATTTTCTAGTTGCTACTATATATAAGCAGCACATAAGCTTCCATCGCCTCAAGCCCGGACTAGCCTTTTAGGGAATTAGTCATAGTAGAACTGTTTCCACATAGAAGGCATCGTCTCAACCTTATTATTTAGGACTTCCCGTGGCAAAATTTGTATTTCTTTCCACTTCCGCAAGGACACGGTTCATTGCGTCCAATTTTCTTAGGCCAGTTTGCCCGCTCTTGAACCATGAGAGGTATTTTACCATCATACATGAGTGCAAGTTCTCTCAAACGGTATAGATATTCCGAAATTCCTAATATACCTTGGAACATATGCATAGCTTCATTCTCAAACTGAAGAAGGTATTCAGTTTTCTTTTTTGTTCTGTCTTTCGGATTAGGAATATAAGTAATCAGCTGGTCTACTGAATTATATTCAACATCATTATGACCGATGGCATTTCTCAATTTCGCATTCACTAGGATTTTCAAAAAGCCTGTGTAAACTTCAGAGTCCAAACAGAAATGATATCTTGATGCTTTTGTAAGTTTAATATAGTCCTCCAAAGAATTTACATTCTTCTCTATCGGATTCATAGCATTGATGTCAGACCTGTATTTAATATTATTGAGAGCTACAGGTATAATCATTAAATTACCTAATGCTTCATAAACATCCAGATAAAACTGCTTTACACTATCAAAGCTGCTTGTTGTAGAGCCTTCGTGTTCAAAATCAAAAGAATTATCTTTACAGTATTGTAATGCAAACGCAGGTATAAGTCTTTGATATACGGCCATAAACTCATCATAGACCTTGTAAATTAATTCCTGCAATTCTTCGAGGTGGAAGCCATCATGAGAATTAAGGAAATCAATCAAACTCTTCATTTGCGCTGAATCCATTTTCATTATTCCGGCACTAAACGAAAGGTCATTAAGGATATCTTTTCTTAATGATGAGTAAAGACCATGCACCTCAATCATATGAACAGCTCTTAGCGTTTCAGATTCATCTCTACATTGAAAGAACTGACCAGAAAACTCCTTTTGAATTTCTTGAGTTAGATATTCGCTATTGTTTTTTGCTAATGTTAGAATTCTCTTATAACTCTTCCATTTTTGGGCTGTTGCATTCAGTCTAGACACATCTTGTCCAAATTCCTCATAAGAGTCATCCGTTTTCATGCAATTCATATATCGAATAAACGGTGTAATCACTAGCCCTTCTAATTCTGCTGCTTTTCCTTGTTTTACAGTAGGAAACTCTCCGGAGCACTCAACAATATAATCAGCTTCTGCATCTTGAACATCATCTGCATTATCGAATGAAAAACTTAACCCCGGATGCTCCTGTCCTATCTTAACGCTACCAGACAAGGAGGTTCCACATTTACCACACGCAACTTCTATCGGATGTTCTTCTTGCCAGCCAACTTGCAAGCGGATTCTAGTGATGCTGCCGCAAACTTGGCATTTAATAAAGGTATTAAAAACCATGAAACCTACCTCCTTTAGCTGGATTACATAAACATATCATCATTCCAAACGAGTTTTACCAAATCAACGAGTACTGCTATTCTCTCAGTAATCTCATTTTTGCCAAATGAAGCATACGATTTGAATCCAAGATTGTTATCTGCAATGAACTTCTTAAATTTAGGATTATTCTGATATGCCAAATCACCAAGCGAT
The DNA here is from genome assembly GCF_047012705.1 of Pseudoruminococcus sp. Taxonomy (NCBI): domain Bacteria; kingdom Bacillati; phylum Bacillota; class Clostridia; order Eubacteriales; family Acutalibacteraceae; genus Pseudoruminococcus; species Pseudoruminococcus sp. The sequence continues at coordinate 101,612 of NZ_JBKXNW010000006.1, forward strand.
TCAGTATAGATATTGCCTTCGTTAGAACAATATTTCTTCAGTTTATAATCATACTTTGCATCATTTAAGCTGGCATTAATGCTCTTATGAAGAAGCAGTAACGCACCGATACTATTTCTCCAGCGTCTAAAATCATCTTGGTCAGAATACTCTGCAGTAAACCATTCATAGTGGTCTGTAATAATATGTTCAATCTCGAAAGGATTCTTTGTTTGAGTATTCATATAATTACAGTAGTTTGATGCAACACCAGTCTGCTCCTCGATGAAACCAGTAATACGTGCAAGAATGTTCTTGATGTATTTCTTTGTAAAACTGTTAAGTCTCAAATCACTTAATGCTGCGGCAGGGTCAAATGCAAGATTGATATACTGCTGCTCTAACTTCTGTTTCAAAGTAGGGATATCTGTCATACGAATATCCTTTGTCACATTGAAAACAAAGTTCTTGATAGTACTGTAATCAACAGAGCGATAATTCGTCACTCTAGATACTATCAAAACATCAATAAATCTTGCTACCAGATTAATCTTCTCGATAATAACTGGCCACGAATCTTCATAGCATACAGGAGCTAATAAAAGTTGTGGCTGTAATGTGAAGTTAACCTGCGCATTGTAATATACATATTTTGTTTCTTCAGCAAAGGTTGTTTCAGCCTGACGAATGCGCTCATAAACCTCTGCGAATTTTGCAAATTTCTTTATGAACAGCTCAAAATCATCGGAACCATTAAGCCCTAACTTATCGCGTTCATCTCGCACCCATTTATGGAAGGAACCACCGATGATGTCAAAATCCTTATTTACTGCACCGGCTTTTGTCTCACGGATTGTTTCTGCATAGTGAGCTCTAAGCCAAGCTTTAATAAATGTCTCGTCACCCTTGTCATCATCTTTTTTCAATGTAAGAACTTTATCCTTCCAAATACCATTCATCTTTTCACGTGATGAATCAGATTTGATTTCTGAAAGAATATAACCCTTTAACATTTCTGTAGATGTAATGCTCAAACCACGGTCGTTCATTGTAACAAATACTTTATGAGCGTCCTGCTCAGTTGTTGCTACAATTTCTATAAAGAATACTTTTTCCGCAACCCAATCGCAGAAATGCAACAACATATCATCTGTAATATCAGCTGGGAAAACATCCTGAATATCTTGATAACGTCCATAAAGATTTTTTACTGATTCTCCGGCACCTGTAGTATCAAAATCAGTATCGTTGAAAATTGCATTCATACAATCCTGACGGTCATCAACGTTGATGTTGAAAGACTTTGTACCAAAGGATTCTGAGAAAATCATTGTCTCAATCATGTTATAACTCTGACCGATATTCTTTAATCTGTTATTAAGATACATCAGCAACAATGTCAAAGAAGAGAATCTTTGCTGGCCATCAATGATTGCATTTTCTCTTCCGGCCAGAACAATAGAACCCATGAAATATGCACCGTAATCAGCTACAGCTTGTCTTGGGTCATCTGTTTTATAATATTCCAAGAATTCTGATGTAAGGTCATCAATCAATTCTTCTATGTGCTTACGCTGCCACATATACTCACGCTGGTAATAGTGAATAGAGTATTTCGTATTCTGTAATAATTGTTTTAGATTCTTTGGCGAACCTTCAATCTTCTTCATTAGGCGTCCTCCTCCAGAAACAGTTCTGGTGTATTATACCAAGCCAACTCAGCATCAGCTTTAACACCCTTGTTAGGACATTCTAATAGCGATTTCTTAAGTTTGAGCTCTGTTTCTGATTTATAAACATACTCTGCTTCATGCTGTAAAATGTACAAAGCAGATTCTCTTGAAAAGCCATATTTTTGTATTTCGATTGAACGTTTATTTGTTGAGCCATATTCAACAAACTCGTACCAATCATTCGGTGCTGGCTTTCCTTTAATATCCTTATAAGCATTTGATATTTTCAAAAAGTAGTTTGAAAGCTTAAACAGGATAATTTTATCAATTACTGATAGCACTTCGGAAATAATGATATTGTTATGCTCCGAACCTTCTTTATAATCCACTTTTTTGCCATCGATAAACATAGCCTCACGTGGATTATTCTTCTTAAATCTTATAGCCTCAGAAATAATCTGTTGCAGTCCATGTCCAGAAACCCACTGTCCAAGAATTACTCTGTAATAAGATAATGAGCTATATTTGTTCGGGTCATTTCCCGGAGCACCAAGCGTATAAGATTCGTAAGATTTCCATTTGAAAATCTTAGCAATTCTCAATAAGAAGTCCCACAGTTCATCTTTATCATATCGACCATTGCTGTCAATAGAAGGGAATTCTAAGCCATTAACCGCAATCGCCTCATATAATGATTCATTTTGGTCAACTGATACAGTTATGTCATTATCTTTCATGTGTTGCTGACGATTTGAGAAGTTTTCCTTAATCTTATCTTCATCGCCCGGTTTCATCACTTTTTGAAATTCTCGACGCACACGACTCTCTCTACCAGCCATGATATCATTCAAGAGAATAATCGCAAATTTCCTCATCAGGTCATATGAATCTTCAGTCTGTTTCTGCGGATGTTTAGGAAATTCAACATCGCCTTTCAACAGAATATTAATTACATTCTGCTTTTGAGGTTTTGTTAATCCCTTTTCAATAGATAGTGTTTGTTTATCAACTGATTCAGAAAGCAATGTTTCAAACTTATCTGATGCTTTCTCAGATGTTGCCACTAAAAATACATTTCCATAAAGATTGAACTCTAGACGTCCTACTCTACCAACAAGATTTCGGAAGTCTATAGGTCGCATGTCCTTCTGTCCGTTTCTATAATCAGTGATAAAAAGATTATCTGCAGGAAGATTCACGCCTTCAACAAGAGTACTTGTACAGAATAAAGCTGTTATCTTTCCGGCTTTAAACAAATCCTCTATACGTTGACGAATTGAAGCTGGAAGGTAACCAATATGGTATGCAACTCCCTTAGAAACCAAATCTGCAAGGTAGTAATCACCGTGGACTTCATTCTTTATATCTTTAGCAAGCTCTATCAATTCTTGACAATTTGTTTTAGGAATACGATTTGCACCAAAATCACGTGCAGCAACCACCGTCTTTCTCGTAGATGGGAAATATACAATAAATGGTTTCTCTTTCTGTTTTTCATCTTTTTCGAATCTAAGCAAAACATCTATTAAATCAGCATCATCAAGCGCAATCGAGGTAATAGGAATATTGCTATCATTGTGTTCGTTGTAGATACTTACTTCTCTGTTAATCAGATTAATAATAAACTTCGGCTGCGAAACTGGAGAATATGATGTCTGCAATTTATGTTCATTTGCAGACTGCACGTCCGGTATAGTATCTAAAAACACTTCAGGATTTGGCACATTGGGCGAAGCAAAGATTATATGCGGTCTGTGCGGTCTTACCGACAGCATATTTACAACCTGATAATAGAAAGGACTTCTTTTGTCTGCGCCTGTAATTTTATGAGCCTCATCTACAAACAGATAATCAATTTGAATATCCGGCTCATTTATCATCAGGTACAGCATTCGTTCCGGCGTCATAACAAAGATATAATTTTGCCCTTTGTCTTTCCAATTAGATAGAGCTGCATCACCTGCTGCAGTAACAACGTGGTAATTCTTTTGATGCAGAATTTCGCCTAAATCCTCTTTAGTGATTTTTATTCTGATTTCATTTATCAGCGCTTTGGTAGGTACAACAATTGCAAAATTGTGTCTACAATCACTGAGGATTTTCTCTTTAATGAACATTCTCATTATGAAAGATTTCCCCATAGATGTAGGCGCTGAATAGCTATAATATGAATTCGCAAAATGGTCATAAGCAGACTTTTGCGCTACCATAAATTGCTTATCCGGTGCCGATGGAATTGTATAATAATCCTTCTTTAATTCGAGATAAATCTTTTCCATAGCATCGGCCCCATTAAAGTCCGACTTAATGATATTGCGTCCCTGATAGTTACCAACGCTGGTCAAAACAGAGCCAGCTACGTATAAAACATCAGGATTTTCTGGGTATATGTAATTAAGCATGGTGACAATTTCTTGAGCCCATACTTTATGCTTATCTGCTTTTGTGCTGTGATTAGATTTTGAAAGAATATCTGCAAATCGTAACGCATCATTTATAGCAAGATTTCTTTTTAATCTTCTCGTATAACCGAATACTTTTAAGGCGTAGTTGTAAAGAATATCTTCATACAACTTCTTTAGGTATTCGTTCTCATCTATTTTCTCAAAGAAGATTTCTCCGAAGGTAGTATTAGATTCCATAGGCACCTCCAGTTACTTTCTTCATTATTGTCGTTTTATCTTCTGTGGCATCATCTAAAGGCACTACATAAATATAGAACGAGCGTCCTGACAAGCCTAAATCATCAATATGTTTTTTGATTCTTGGCAAATAATTATGAATATTACTCACCATCTTCTGTTCAACTAATTTTTTATATTCAGCTACTGAATATTTTGTTTTATCCAACCCTAAAGAGCAGCAAAGGAATATACCATAGGCAGAATCTACATCCGGAGCATCTGGTGCCGGTGTAATAATCTTGCTCAACGCATCTGCAAGAACTGTATCTGCACTTTGAGCAAAAACAAGGTCATTTACTAGAGCGATACCCCTTTTAGGTTGTTCAAGTCCATTTTTTATTTTCAGAAAGGCATTATCAATTACATCATCCATCTGGTCTTCAACATAAGAAGTGCCAAAAACCATCTGAAAAGATGTGTCATCCATCTTCAACAGATGGATACCATCATAGAAACTTTCGGAAGTTAAAGAATCCAATTCGATTTTGCTAAAAATCTTAGGCGCACCAAGCTTCTCCTCGAAAAATGCATACAGAAGGATTTCTCCAAGCATGTTCCCAAACGAATCCGGATTTTTGATTCTCTGCTCATTAATCAACTGCATTGCCTCAAGGCCTATACTTGCCTCGTCGTCTTCTTCCTTAAACTTAGCAATTCGTGTTCTTGAATAAACATACTGTCCGATATTCTTTCTCAAGCACTTATAAAGGCCTTCGTTGGTAAAAGTATCTCCATCAAGTTTCAGATGAAAAAGGCGCAGCTGAGCAGGGTTACGCAAACCAAGACTCTCAGAATGCGTAACCTCTTTAAAAACGGAATCAATTGTTCCAGCTTTTATAGTTGTATTGATATCAATAGTACTGCTCAACTTTAATCACCTCAATTTTTCTTCGTACCATATGGTGCAGGTTCCTCAGCAACCTTTAAAACTGCACTTGTACTTGGAGCATACTGATAAATCTTTGCTTTAGCAGGTTCTGGTGCATCTGAAGATACATCTGCATACTTTTTAAAGTTTTCAGCCTGTTCCATAACTTTTTCGAATACTTCTTCATCCCATTCAGGTGGATATCCATTTTTATAAAGAAGTACTGTCAAATCCATATTTAACTGATTTTTTATGTCATCTCTTGTAGACCAGTCAGCAAACTGTGCCTTATCATCTACAAGCTCTTTAATTTTCTTTGCAAGCAACAAGCACTTTTCTTCTTCATAAGGGAAGCCGTGGTCATCTCTTACTTTTACAAGAATATCGTAGAATGCTTTTTCTTCATAACTGATGCCGAGTTTTTCAAACGATGTTTTGTCCTGCTGTAAATCCTGCAGAATCTTAATCAACTCATCAGACAAATCATTTACAAAGTCAGCTACAACCTCACTGGTAAATACCAGCTTATCTCTGCTGTTGTAGGCTTCTACAACCTTGCGCAAACGCTCATCAAATTCAACTGCTTTAACTTTATTAGTTCTTCCATAAGCAGAGATAGCCTTACGAAGCAGCTTAAGTAAAGCATTGAACTTTGTAATTGGCATTTTTACTGTATCCAACTCAGCTAAGAAATCATCACTAAATAAATCTACTGATTTATGGTCGTCAACAATATTCTCGATACCAGTACAAGTAATCGCTTCTTTAACCATGTCTTCTACAACACGGTTCATGATTTCTGCATCTGGAGCGTTACCTTGAGTCTGCTTATAAATAATTGAACGTATAGCCAAGTAGAACTGAGCTGTAGCTGTCTCTTTTTCAGTCAGCTCACCTGAAGGGAAACAGATGCCATATGCACTTTTCAAACGTCTTGAAAGGCCCATAAATCTTGTCTGCATTTCCTTCTTCATCTGAACATATTCAGCTGCAGTATTTAAGCAGTTCAATCTTTCCAATGGTGTTCCGGTGTGGAATTTTGTCGCATTGAAATCAACAAGAAGTTCATCTATCAATGCAAGATGATTTCTAAAGATTCCAAGTGAGATGTTAAGCTCATCAATCGGACTTTCCTGTGGCCCACCATACTTCTTAACTGCTTCAAGCATATCGTTCTTGATGCCGATATAATCGACTACAAGACCTTTATCCTTACCATCAAACACACGGTTAACACGTGAAATTGTCTGAATCAAAGTATGCTTCTGAAGTGGCTTGTCAATATACATCACAGCAAGTGATGGAACATCGAAACCAGTAATCCACATATCCACAACGATTGCGACTTTAAAGTTTGAATTATTATTCTTGAACTGTTTATCAAGCTTCTTACGGTATTCCTTGGTACCACACATCTCGAACAGTTCTTTCTCATCATTCTGTCCCTGAGTTGCAACCATGTTTACTTTAGGAAGTGCCATAAGTTTATCTAACTCTTCCTTTGAAAGCTGACTTTCATCTTCAGCTTTCTTTGCTTCACCCCATTCAGGACGAATAGCAAGAATCTCTTTTAAAACCTTGAAAGCTAAAGGTCTGTCAGCACAAACAATCATAGCTTTCTGTACAATCTCAGGTTTTTCAGAACATAATGCTTCGTAGTGGCTAACAATGTCAGCAGCAAGCTTTTTCAGTCTATCCGGATGTCCAAGGATAGCTGTCATCTTACTCATCGCGCGCTGACTCTCCTCAATCTGTTCACTGGAAGAGCCTTCTGCAGCACACTGCTCATAATATTTTTGAATTTCTTTTGCCTGCTCATCTGATAACACGACACGAGCAAGACGAGGTTCATAAGCGATACGTACAGTAATACCATCATCGCTAGATTCCTTCATTGTATAGCTATCGACTACATCACCAAAAACAGCGATAGTTTCATCGATGGGAGTCCCAGTGAAGCCACAATATGTTGCGTTAGGGAAGCTAGCACGAAGATAATGACCAAATCCATATGTAGTAAATACACCCTTATCGGTCTTCTTCAATTTGCTTCCAGTGCTTGTCTGAGTTCTATGTGCTTCATCAGAAATGCATATAATATTGCTTCTGTCGGAAAGCAGTCCAGTGTTCTCACAGAATTTTTGAATAGTAGTGATATAAACACCGCCGCTTGGCCTGTCTTTTAATGTCTGCTCTAAGTCTTTACGACTTTCAATGCTTCGAACATCGCTCTCGTGTAAATACTTAGTGGCAGTAACAAATAATTCAGAAGTTTGAGTATCCAAATCCTCACGGTCAGCAAGGATGATAATCGTTGGATTATTAAATGCTTCATTATCTCTTTGTGCAATCAATCGAGATAAGAACAGCATTGTGTATGTTTTTCCACAACCTGTAGCACCAAAATACGTACCACCTTTACCGTCGCCAGCAGGACGCATATGCGCTTTAATATTTGCAAGCATTTTATTAGCTGCAAAGAACTGCGGATAACGACACACGATAGCTTCGCTCTTCTTACTATCATCTGGATAGAAAACGAAGTCTCTGATAACACGCAACAAACGCTCTGGTGCAAAGGCTCCGGCAATCATTGTTTTCAATGAGCTAATTCCGTTTGCTACTGTATCTGTATCATTTGCTTTATTCCATGAGTAGTAATACTCATAAGGAGTAAAGATACTACCAAGCTTTGTATTCGCTCCATCACTGATAACAGACAAGAAGCAATATTTCATCAGCTTAGGAATATCACGTGTGTAGCGGATAGTGATTTGTTCCCATGCATCATGAACAGTTGTATCCTCGTTGATTGCAGACTTAAACTCACAGATGGTTACAGGAATACCGTTAACAAAAACCAATAAATCAGGTCTGCGCAATCTTTCGCCCTGCACAGAATACTGGTTTACTACCTTAAAGATATTCTTTTCCGGATTGTCATAATCAATATAATCCACATGAAGTGCAACTTTGCTGATGTCATCACGTTGCAAATCAAAGCCCTCATTTACAAGCCAGAATGTTTCTCTGTTACCGAGATACAAAGGTGATGCCTGTATCAGCGCTATTTTATTTATAATCTTTTGTACTTCAACTTCACTTAGGTCTGTGTAGCGGCCAAGTAAATAAGTACGCAAGTCATCTTCCAACAAGATATCCTCATATTGACGATGAATATTTTCACCGTGGACATAGGTATATCCTTGCAATTGGAACAGCTCGATTATGGCCTGCTCCAACTGGTCTTCAGTGAACTTACCTTTTTCGAAGAAGTAGTCCATATACGACACCTCCTTTTATGCACGGGCCTCTTCGATTGACCCCTTTATCAATATCGGACACATATCCTTTATTTGTGCTTTTAATCTTTCATTAATTTCTCTTCTCTCAGAATATGAATTGTAAATATTCACAATGCTCTGCTGGATAGAAACATCCGGAATAGGAATTTTCGTATCTGCGAGAGTATCAAACGGATACAATTCTCTTGCAGAACCCCACGATTCAAATCTAGCATATCTGTCATACTCGCTTCTGTTAAACCACAAGCAAAGATATTCTGGTAATAAACCTTCTTTTACAACTCGGAAAGTAGTATAAAGAGGCGAAACTAGACACTTTTCAGAAGTATTTAATGCTATCGAAAGCTTATCTGCATTTCTTGTTGTTACAGTATTGTAAGCAAAGTCATATGGTTCAACCACCAAATAATTCTTGGTATCAACACCATTAACAACTGCTTCTTTTGCATCAATAAAAACTTTCGTATTTGAAACTGACCTATTTGGAAGTATCTCCGCATTTTCGTTCTTTTGCTTAGTTTCAAGCAAATATTCACCGATACGCTTACAAGGAGTTTTTCGTCTTAAATCTTCAATATAGGCATCACAAACAAATTTTAAATCATCTAATCCTCTCTCGTAACTTTGTTGATTAGCTAGCATCGAAATGTAAACATCAGCGAATCTTTTTTGAACATCAATGGATGGAAGTTCAATTTCTATATCACACATTTCATTCCAGTCAAAAGTTTCTCTAGCTGACCCCCATGAATTGAATCGAGAATATCTGTCGAACTCTGCTCTGTTGAAGTACATAAACAAATATTCAGACGAGAGAATTTCAGTATTTTTAACTCTAAATACGATGTATGAAGAAGATACAATATATGTCTTTTCAGTATTGTTATGTGCTAATGTTATTTTTTCACCATTTCTTGAAGTTACAGTAACATAAGCAAATTCATCCGGTTTAACAAGCTTATATGGTTTAAGCGAAACTCCTTCCATATCCGCTTTTGTTTCAATAAAAATCTTTTGAATTGAAATACCTTTAACATCATCTAATGTATATTTCAGCTCAGCATTTCGTTCATCACAAAGTTCTATCAATTCACCTAATCTATATTTAGTCAATGCCATATCCAATCCCCCTAAATGCATCTTCCAGCATCTGCTGAGATTTTTTCTCGACCTTCATAACATCTTGCATTTCGAGCTGAATGCGAGTCATTTCTTCTGCATAGTTAATATCTAAATCATGGTCAATAAACTCAACATACTTACTTGGTGCAAGTGAATAATTTCGAGCTCGCAAGTCATCGATTGTTGCTGATTTGCAGAATTCTGCCACATCACTATAACCAGATTTATCGGCACTCTGCCAAGCACTATATACCTTCTTGATTTCGGCAATCTGCTCATCGGTAAGTACTGTCTTCTTCTTTTTCTTACCTTTATCAATTACAATTTCTTCAATATTGCTATCCCAACGTCTTAAATCCATAAACAGAATTTCATTTGTTCTGTCACGAAGCTGATGACCATTCACAACACCAGCCTTTTTATTCATGTTTATAATCCAAAGCGTAACTGAAATATCCGTTGTATAAAACATATCTCTAGGAAGGACAATAATTGCTTCCACTTTATCATTTTCGAGAAGCTGTTTTCTAATCTCAAATTCGTCAGGGTCATTCAATGCACCATTGGCAAGAAGGAAACCTGCAATTCCATGACTAACGTCCAACTTAGAAATCATGTGCAGAATCCATGCATAGTTGGCATTGGATGCACGCGGAACGCTATAACCTCTCCAACGATAATCGTCAGTTAATTCGTCCTCTTTTCTCCAACCCTTAAGATTAAAAGGTGGATTAGCCATGATGAAGTCAACCTTTCTATCTTTATGAAGGTCTTCTGTGAATGTTGAAGCATTCTTTTCACCAAGGTTGTGCGCAATACCTCTGATTGCAAGATTCATCTTACAAAGACGCCAAGTCTCAGCCTGACTTTCCTGACCAATAACAGAAATTTTCTGACGGTTTCCATTATGACGGTCAACGAACTTCATACTCTGAACGAACATACCGCCGGAACCGCAACAAGGGTCATAAACAACACCACTGTAAGGCTCAATCATCTCTGCGATTAGTTTTACAACACATGCAGGAGTATAAAATTCACCATCTTCCTTTGTTCCAGAAGCCGCATAAATCTGAAGGAAGTATTCATAAACACGACCGATAAGGTCTTCTTCTTGGAATCTCTTCTCATCAATCTGGTTTACATTATCAATAAGGTCTTTAATCTTAGATTTATCTGCTCCAAGTGTTGCAAATAAGTTTAATGTCAATGCACCTTTAAGAGGCGGATTGCTTTCTTCAATATCTGCCATTGCTTGGTCGATAATAACTGCAATATTATTTGCAGATGCATTCTTAACAATATATGACCATCTAGCGGTTTCTTTTAAGTAGAAAACATTTGCCGCATTATAGAATGAAGGCTTTTCAAGGAAAGCTGGAATGTCACCGTACTGTTCCTGAAGTTCCTTACGGCGTTTCTCAAATTTGTCTCCTGCAAACTTTAAGAATACTAATCCAATTACCGCATCACGATTCTTTTCTGTTGTACCTACTCCACGAAGTGCTACTCGACAGTTCCAAAGGACGGTCTCTAATGAAACTTCCACTTCTTTTTTAGCTTTTGCTGCTCTTGCCATTGCTTTATTCCTCCTTGTTATCTGCCGGGTCTGTTTTATCAGCTGCTTCTCCAGAGTGTACCCACGCATCTACTTCTGATATTTTAAATTTCCATAGTCTGCCCATTTTATATGCTGGCATATTACGTTTTGCTATCCACTGCAAAATGGTTTCTCGTCCTACACCCAAATATGCCTGAATCTCTTTAAGGGTTACCCATTTTTCAATGTTGTTATCGTTCACAATTAGTCCTCCGTATCTATTTTGTATGACACATTAACAGTCACATTTAAGCCAGCACTCATTCTAAAACAAGACTGGTCTTTTGAGTCTTTCATATCCCACTCAATAATAAACTTTCCTTCCATGCTACGAGCTTCAAAGTTCGTAGCAATTTTTATAATTCCGTTTGGCCCAACGTCTGGAATCGGTATTTCCATCGCTTCTGGACGAGGGCTATTTTTGTTTGCATCCTTCAAGACAAGTTTTCTTCCGCTCCAATACACTGTTCCGGCATTATGAATCACCCAAGTATGATTAAATCTTTCAAAACAGTTCACTTCGTGTTTCTGATGGCTTTCTTCAGCCCAGAAGTTATCTCCCGGATATAAAACACTGTTTCGCAGTTCGTAGCTATTATCCACTCCATTAACAAGAGCTTCGTACTCAGTAGGAACCTCATTATTAACATCTTCTGAATCAGCTTCAATAAATCTTTGAAATTGCAAAGCTAATGCACGTGCTAATACCTTTTTATTTTCTTCGTGCATAGCTGCTATTCCAAAATGGTTCATGCATTCTCTAACAGAATCATCTCTTAGAGAATCATTCAGATATTTAGATAATCCATCAATGTCTATCGGATTTGGAAAATCGCTTCTCATCTGAAACACAGAACGGTCTTTAGCATAATGTCTTTCATTTTCTAAGTACTGTGTTGTTCTTTGAGCTTTGAGTCTTGGCAAAGTGAATGTTTTGCAACCTGCTGCATTAAAGAAATTAATAACATAGACGCCTTGGTTCTCTTGCTTGCTCAAATATCTATATAAATCTTTCAAAAATTCCTGACTTTTAATGCTAATCACCTGCCTGTACCTAGTCTTGTACCTACTGTACCTAATTCCCAGCGTTTAGCTCGTAGAGCCGTACCTAATCGAAAGTGTACTTTAATAATGTGCTTTGGAAAAGGGAGGCGCCTAGTGGCTTAAGTACAAAAATCCATTAAATATTATATCACGAAGATTTGTAAAAATCAATCTTACGGGCTAATACGAGATGTAAATACTTATAAATCCACTTTAAATAACTTAACCAATACATAAATTAACAGAAAGTGGTGATTCAAATGAATTATTCAGAACGAATGATGTGGGAAACCAACATCGAGAATGCCGCTTCAAGAGTGGCAGCCGAGTATGGTTCCGCTGTTGTTAATTCAGTGTTCGCAAGATATGACGCAACAGGATTACACAACTTAGCTTCCTGCTACTACAGCGAAGTCTTCGCAGATTTAGAGCAGATAGCAAACGACAACTAAATAAACAACCGTCCCAGACAAGACGTTAAACTGTCTGACCCAACTATCAATTCACCATCTTCGTGGCCACGTGGTGTGTTTGCAATTGATAGAAAGGTCTCACAAGTAAATACAGTGCCAGCTTAGCAAACGAGCTGGTCACCAGAAACAAAGCGGAGCAGTCCGCATGAGGTGACCAACTATGAACATGAATACTGGCAGCCATGCTTCTTTACTCCGCTTGGAAATTCAAGCCAACGGAGGTAAAAGACATGGCAAATTTAGACAATCAGAGTCAAAGATTCATCTACATTCGTTCACTCAAGGAGAAAGTTCCTTGTACTGAACAGCAATTTCAAGAATTCTATCGTGAAGCAACTCGCATCCGTAAGAAGGAACAGTACTACCATCGCTGCAAGTGCCCTAAGCAGTTCATCTGGGCCTGTGATGGTGATTGTGAGAATTGTGAACATCATTTAGGTTATGGACTTCTTTCACTTGATGCTCCTAATACTGAAGATGGCAGCACCCTTCTTGAATCAGAAGAGCTTGCTACTCCTGACTTAATGGAAGAAGTCATCAGCGACAGAATCTTATTAGAACAGCTCTTCCAGCGTTTAAGAGAGCTTGACCCGGATGCGGACAAGATTATCGAATACTGGAAAGACGACAGTTCTATCTCCGACAGAGAAATTGCAAAGCGCTTAGGTCGTAAACAGCGTACCTTTGCAGACCAGATGAAGAAAATCAGAACCGAACTTCATAAGGTTCGCGGCTACTAATATATAGGTAGCAACACGTCCCTCTGACCGTCCTTTCAAAGATAGTCAGAGGGATTTTAACTTTTTTCAAAATTTCTCCGCTCAAATCGTCTCCCTCTCTCCAGTGGGAAAGTGTAAGGCACGAAACAACAAGCCTTGCAACTAACACAGATTGGAGGTGACAACGATGAGAGAACACTACTTCGATTCCGGTGGTACCGACGCTGAAGTGATTGCAGTACTTAAAGCAATCAGTCAGGTCTCAGCAAGAATGGCGAGAAATATGACAATCCTCGCAAAGCAAAGACAATCTAAGGAAGGAGAAATTCACCATGAGCAAAATGAGCGATATGGCTATGACTATCGAAGAGTTACGCAATGCAGCCGCTGCTATTAATGAAGCAGCCAATTGGTTAGCTGCACAGTTTAGCTCAGATGCTGATGCGACTCCGGTAGCAGAAGCAAAAACAGAAAAGAAACCGGAACTTACATTAGAAGAGGTACGTGCTGTCTTAGCAGAAAAGTCTCGTGCAGGACATACAGCTGCTATCCGTACTCTGCTTCAGAAATATGGAGCTAAGAAGTTATCCGGTGTAGACCCTAAACACTATGAAGCCTTGTTAAAGGATGCGGAGGAACTGGATGATGGCAAGTAAAGCACATGCGGTCTTATCCGCTTCAGCATCACATCGCTGGCTTCACTGTCCACCTTCAGCAAGGTTATGTGAAACCTATGAAGACAAAGGTAGCGACTATGCTGCCGAAGGTACTGATGCTCATGAGCTTTGCGAGTACAAGCTTCGTAAAGCCTTAAACATGAAAGCTTCAGACCCTACTGAAAACTTAACATGGTACAGCGAGGAAATGGATGACTGCGCTAATGGCTATGCATCCTACATCCTTGAACAGGTAGAAGCTGCCAAAGAAACCTGTGCAGACCCAGTAGTCTTAATTGAACAGAGAGTTGATTTCTCACGCTGGGTTGAACAGGGATTTGGAACTGCCGACTGCATCATCATCGCAGATGGTACTCTTCGCATCATTGATTACAAGCACGGGCTTGGTGTTCTTGTATCAGCTGAAGATAACCCACAGATGAAATGCTACGCACTTGGCGCTCTGGAATTGTTCGATGACATCTATGACATTGATAACGTCAGCATGACCATCTATCAGCCTCGTCGTCAGAACATCTCTACCTATGAATTAAGCAAAGAAGATTTATACGCTTGGGCCGATGAAGTGTTGAAGCCTACTGCAGAACTTGCCTTTGCCGGTGATGGTAATTTCCTTTGTGGAGAATGGTGTGGTTTCTGTAAAGCCAAACATGAATGTCGCGCCAGAGCTGAAGCTAATCTTCTGCTTGCACAGCATGATTTCAAGCTTCCACCGCTGTTGGAAGATACAGAAATTGAAGTCATCTTATCTCGTGTGGATGAGCTTGTAGCATGGGCATCCGATATCAAGGAATACGCTCTTCAGCAGGCTATCAGCGGTAAAGAATGGACTGGTTGGAAGTTAGTCGAAGGTCGTTCTAACCGCAAGTACTCAAATGAAGCTGCAGTCATTGAAGCAGTCACAGATGCTGGATTTGACCCTTACGAAAAGAAGCTCCTTGGCATCACTGCCATGCAGAAGCTTTTAGGTAAATCTCGCTTCGATGAACTTCTTGCAGCCTACATCGAAAAGCCGCAAGGCAAACCAACTCTCGTACCGGAAAGCGATAAGCGTCCGGCTATGAACAACGCAAAATCTGATTTTATGGAGGAAAATTAAATGAACAAGAATGTAAAAGTATCTAATCCTATGAAGGTAATCACTGGCCCTGACACTCGTTGGTCTTACGCTAACGTATGGGAGCCTAAGTCAATCAATGGAGGTACACCTAAGTACAGCGTATCTCTTATCATCCCTAAGTCTGACACAAAGACTGTTGCCAAGATTAAAGCTGCTATCGAAGCTGCCTACAAGGAAGGTGAAAGCAAGCTAAAGGGCAACGGTAAGTCTGTTCCTGCTCTTTCTGTCATCAAGACTCCGCTTCGTGATGGTGACCTTGAAAGACCTGATGATGCAGCTTATGCGAATGCATACTTCGTCAACGCCAACGCAACATCTGCACCGGGTATCGTAGATGCAGACCGCAACCCTATCCTTACTCGCTCTGAAGTTTATTCTGGTGTATATGGTCGTGCCAGCATCAGCTTCTACGCATTCAACAGCTCTGGTAATAAGGGAATCGCCTGCGGTCTTAACAACTTACAGAAGATTCGCGATGGTGAGCCTCTTGGTGGTAAAGCAAGTGCTGAGTCTGATTTCGCATCTGATGAAGATGACGATTTCCTTGATTAATGGAGGTGCCGACTATGGAAATGATTGAAGCTATCCTTATTATCATTCTTCTTTCTATCTGGCTTGTATTTAGCGTGGTATTCCTTATCACTGCTATCCAGAACTTCATCAACGACCGCAAGCGTGAACAGCGCGAAGCTGACAAGGACAAACGCGACCTTGAATATCACGAAGCTCGTATGAAGGAATACAGAAAATAAATACCCAACCGGAGGTGGCATCCAGTCATCTCCGGGACTTTGAAAACGAGGTGACAATCAATGGATAATATGATTAATATTGCAAACCAGATTATTGTTTACTCCGTCTGCTACACTCTTATTTTCGTGGTCTATGGATATGTGTTCTATCACGTGTTCAAGTTCATTGCACAGATTGTAATCTATGCATATAAGAAACTTGCAGCTGACTGGCGTAAATGGCGCTCTGGTAAATAGCATCAAGCAGGCGGCAGGAAGGAACACAACCTCTCTGCCGCTTGTGTTATAGAAAGGACAAGCTAATGAAAACATTAAGTATTGATATCGAGACTTACAGTGATGTACAGCTTCCAAAGACTGGTGTGTATCGTTACTGCGAGTCCGATAATTTTGAAATATTACTCTTCGCCTACAGTGTCGATAGTCAGCCTGTTCAGGTGGTTGACTTAGCTTGTGGTGAAACTATCCCGGAAGAGATAATTGCAGCACTTGAAGATGATACTGTTATCAAGTGGGCCTTCAATGCAGCCTTTGAACGTATCTGTCTTTCGAGATTTCTTGGGTACCCTACTGGTACTTATCTTAATCCTGAAAGCTGGTGCTGTTCTATGATATGGGCTGCCACAATGGGACTGCCTTTATCTCTGGAAGGTGTCGGTGCTGTATTAGGTCTTGAAAAGCAGAAGCTCACAGAGGGAAAAGACCTCATCAAATATTTCTGCCAGCCTTGTGCTGCAACTAAAACCAATGGTGGCAGAATAAGGAATCGTCCTTTTCACGCACCAGACAAATGGGAAGCGTTCAAGCGTTATAACATCCGAGATGTAGAAACTGAGATGGGTATCCAGCACAAGCTTCGTAAATTCCCGGTACCTGATGAAGTCTGGGAGGAATACCATATCGACCAAGAAATCAACGACCGTGGTGTCAGACTTGATATGGAATTGGTGCAGCAGGCAATTGCAATGGATACACGTTCACGTGAAGAGTTAACCGCTGCTATGAAAGATATGACTGCACTTGAAAATCCAAACTCCGTCCAGCAGATGAAACAATGGTTATCGGATAATGGCATCGAAACAGATAGTCTTGATAAGAAAGCTGTGGCTGAATTATTAAAGGATGCACCAGATAATCTTGCCGATGTACTTACCCTTCGCCAGCAGCTTGCAAAATCATCTGTGCGTAAATATCAGGCTATGGAGAAAACTGTCTGCAGTGATGGTCGCGCTCGTGGGATGTTCCAATTCTATGGAGCAAACAGAACCGGTAGATTCTCCGGTCGTAATATTCAGTTACAGAACCTTCCGCAAAACCACCTGCCTGATTTATCAGAAGCCAGAGGTCTTGTAAAAGGCGGTGATTTTGATGGCGTTGAACTTTTATATGAAGATGTACCGGATACTTTATCTCAGCTTATCAGAACCGCATTTATACCAAGAGAAAATGCTTTATTCTACGTTGCTGACTTCTCTGCTATTGAAGCACGTGTTATCGCATGGTTTGCAGGTGAATCTTGGAGGCAGCAGGTCTTTGAAAAAGGTGGTGACATCTATTGTGCTTCTGCTTCTCAGATGTTTAAGGTTCCGGTTGAAAAGCACGGAATCAATGGTCACTTACGTCAAAAGGGTAAGATTGCAGAATTAGCACTTGGCTATGGAGGCAGTGTCGGTGCCTTAAAAGCAATGGGAGCTCTTGATATGGGCCTTAGTGAAGATGAACTTCCTGCTCTTGTGGATGCATGGAGACAAGCCAACCCACGTATCGTTGAATTCTGGTGGGCAGTCGACCGTGCTGTTATGGAAGCAGTCAAATATAAACATACCACAACAGATTATGGTCTGACCTTCTCTTGCAAAAGCGGTATGTTGTTTATCACCCTTCCTTCCGGCAGAAAGCTCGCTTACGTGAAACCGAAAATCGGAACCAATAAGTTCGGCGGTTCCTGCATCACCTATGAAGGAGTTGGTGGCACTAAGAAATGGGAACGCCTTGATTCCTATGGGCCAAAGTTCGTAGAAAATATTGTGCAGGCAACTGCGCGTGATATTTTGTGCTATGCCATGAAAACACTACGCTGTTGTTCCATTGTGATGCATATCCATGATGAGCTTGTTATTGAAGCTGACCCGAAGGTATCTCTTGATGCTATCTGTGAACAGATGGGCCGAACACCACCTTGGGCTAAAGGCTTACTTCTTCGTGCAGATGGGTACACTACACCTTTTTACAAAAAAGATTAAATAATTCCGCTCAAATCGAGCGTTCATCTCCAGTGGGAAATTAGAGGTGGACGCTCTTTTTATGTCTGCCGGAAAGGAGGACTCTGGTATGAGCATCAGTAAATACAACAACGAAGGTTATCCTGACCCAACAGCACACGGTGCATTGGAGATTATTGAACAGGAAGAACATGCCCTTCGCGCTTTCAGGCCTATCGTCTATATCTGTTCACCCTATGCAGGTGACATTGAAGCAAACGTAGCTGCTGCAAGACGATACAGTCGTTTCGCTGTGGATGCCGGATATATTCCGATAGCTCCACATTTGCTTTTCCCACAATTCCTTGATGATGCAAATCCAAAAGAACGTGAGTTTGGCTTGTTCTTCGGAAATGCCCTAATGAGTAAGTGCTCTGAGGTCTGGGTATTCGGCAGTCGCATCTCAGAAGGAATGAAAGCAGAAATCAACCGCGCCAAGTGGAAAAACTACCGCTTGCGCTATTTCACAGAAGAATGTCAGGAGGTTTAAGACTATGTATGAAATTAGAGAAAACAGACGCAGATTAAAAGATGGAACAGAAATTACTACTTACACACGCGATATCTACAGCTGCAACATTTTAGAAGTTGAAGCAGGCTCTACCGGTTATATGGGAGGCGATACAGGGCATGGTGGTCGTACCTACTTCCGCATCAAAGATGAAGGCTGTACCGATATGGATGTTCGTGTTATGCGTGACCGCTTCGGTGATACAGAAGGCTTCGAGGTTATGCTTGGTGGCGACTGTGAGCTTGAAACGATGATTCGTGCTTTGAAGTTCATCACTAAGGTTCTGGAAGATTCTGCAGAGGAGGTATACGACTAATGTTTACTATCTATAGCGCAGATGTTACTGGCAATCCGGGTAACTGTTCCTACCCTCATAAGACCATTGTCTTAGATGAAGCCAGCTTAAAAACAGCAATCAGCCACGATTATGTATGTGCTGAATATAAGAATAACTATCGTAATGGAGATAACTTCATCGGCAGTGATTGCCTTCCGGTTGATTGTGATAATGACCACTCTGAAAATCCTGATGATTGGGTCACACCTGAAGATGTCATGCAGGCGTTTCCGGGTGTAACATTCGCAGTCCACTTCAGTCGTTTCAATAACAAGGAGAAGAATGGCAAACCTGCCAGACCGAAGTTCCATGTTTTATTTCCAATCGATTATGTATCTGACGCTACACTTTATAGCGATATGAAGAAGCTGGTAAATTCTATCTTTTCTTACTTCGATACACAGGCACTGGACGCGGCTCGTTTCTTCTTTGGAACTGCTGCAGCTGATGTTGCTTTGTATCCGGGACGTATGAATTTGACAGAATTTCTAGATGAGGATTTATTCGATGAGGATATGGAAGATGGTCAGTATGATGGCTCAGTCATCCCTGAAGGAAGTCGTAATGCAACCATGTCCAGATTCGCCGGTCGTGTCATCAAAAAATATGGTGATAGTGATAAAGCATATCAAGCCTTCCTTGAAGAAGCTGCTAAGTGTGTACCGCCTCTTGATAACAGTGAATTATCTACCATCTGGCACAGCGCACAGAGATTCTTCGCTCGTGTGGCTCAGCAGGATGGCTATGTTGCTCCAGAAGTATATAACGACCCTTCTTGTTATAAACCAGAGGATTATTCCGATGTTGGTCAGGCTGAAGTGTTAGCAAAATATTTTTCAAATGAACTTCGCTACTCTCCGTCCACACACTTTATTCGTTACTCTGACCATTACTGGCAAGAAAGCGAGCCGGGTGCACAGGCTGTAGCACATGAGCTTACCCGTCGTCAGATGAAGGAAGCCAACAACGATTTGATGGAAGCTGTCGACAAAATGAAAAACTGTGGTGCTCAGAATATTCTTGATAGCACATCCAAGTCCAAGGCTGAACAGCTTATGAACGAAGAACAGCTGCAGGTATATCAGGAGTTCCTTGCTGCCAAGGCATATTTGAATTTTGCCATTAAGCGCCGTGATTCTAAGAATGTCACTTCGACCTTAAAGGAATCGCATCCGATGCTTGAGATTTCACCAAGGGACTTAGATGCAGACTGTTTTGCACTTTGTACACCGGAAGCTACCTACGACCTTCGTAAAGGTATCGCCGGAGCTCGTGAACATTCTGCTGAAGACTTTATTACCAAAATCACCTCGGTATCTCCAAGCCAGAAAGGTATGCCTATATGGTTGGATAGCTTGAATCTTATCTTCCAGCACAATCAGGAACTTATCGATTATGTACAGATGATTTGTGGTCTTGCCGCTATTGGAAAAGTATATGTAGAAGCACTCATCATTGCTTATGGTGATGGTCGTAATGGTAAGTCCACCTTCTGGAATGCCATCTCTCGTGTACTTGGACTTTATTCCGGTAACATCTCCGCAGACACCTTAACGGTTGGATGCAGAAGAAATATCAAACCTGAGATGGCAGAGGTTAAAGGTAAACGCCTTTTGATTGCTGCAGAAATGCAGGAAGGTGCCCGTCTTAATGACTCAACTGTAAAGCAGCTTTGTTCTACCGACGATGTGTTTGCAGAAAAGAAATACAAAGACCCCTTCTCGTTCAAGCCTTGCCATACGCTTGTTCTTTACACAAATCATTTACCTCGTGTATCCGCATCGGACGATGGTATCTGGAGACGTCTTATTGTTATTCCGTTCAATGCCAAGATTACCGGCAGCAGCGACATCAAGAATTACAGCGAGTACCTTTATGACAACGCTGGTGAAGCAATCCTTGCATGGGTTATCGAAGGTGCCAAGAAGGTCATCGAACTTGATTATCAGATTCCGGTTCCTGCTTGTGTACAAGATGCCATCAATGAATACCGTAGCCAGAATGACTGGTTCTCTCACTTCCTTGAAGATAAGTGCGACGTGGGCAGCGAGTATAAAGAAAGCTCTTCTGCTCTTTATCAGGCCTACCGAAATTACTGCATGGATACCAACGAGTACGTGCGCAGTACCGCCGACTTCTACTTTGCTTTGGAGAATGCTGGCTATGAGCGTATCACTCAGAACAGAAAGCGTTATTTTAAGGGCCTTCGTATCAGAACCGAGGACGATTTTGAAGAGGAATTCTTAGACTAATGGCTTTTATGACAAGGTGTATCAAGGTCTCTGTATAAACTTTTCTATAGCTTATAAAAAATCATATATAAAAAAGTTCAGTAAATACCATTGATACACCTTGCACATTAAGAAATTAAACCCTGATGGGAGGATGACAATGTTAGAAAAACAGATAGAAAACAACTTAACAACCGCAGTAAAAAAGGCTGGTGGTATTGCACCAAAGTTCGTGTCTCCTAGTTTTGCAGGAATGCCCGACCGCCTTGTATTACTGCCTGATGGGGTGTTTGCTTTTGTAGAGCTTAAGGCTCCCGGTGAAAGCCCACGCCCTCTTCAAAAAGCAAGACACAGAAAGCTTCGTTCACTAGGCTTCAAGGTTTATGTGATAGATAGCATTGATGGGATTGGAGGTATGCTACATGAACTTCTCTCCACATAATTATCAGTCTTATGCGATTGATTATATCGAAACACATCCAATAGCTGCTGTACTGCTCGATATGGGTCTTGGCAAGACGGTTATTTCCCTGACTGCCATCGCAGACCTTCTGTTCGACAGTTTTGAAGCACATCGTATCTTGGTGGTCGCTCCACTTCGAGTGGCCCGTGATACGTGGCCTGCAGAAATATCAAAATGGAAGCATCTCAAGCATCTGACTTATGCAGTCGCTGTTGGAACAGTTAAGGAAAGAAAAGCTGCACTTTCAGCAGGTGCGGATATCACAATTATCAATAGAGAAAATCTGGGATGGTTGATTGATAGCAGCGGATATGAATTCGATTACGATATGGTGATTATCGACGAGCTCTCTTCTTTTAAAAATCATAAGTCAAAAAGATTCCAGTCCTTGATGAAGGTTCGACCAAAGGTAAAACGAATCATAGGTTTGACTGGAACGCCAAGCTCAAATGGTTTGATGGATTTGTGGGCAGAATTTAAGCTTCTGGATTTTGGAGAACGCCTTGGTCGCTTCATCACCCACTATCGAAACAACTACTTCATTCCAGATAAAAGAAATGGTGAAATCATCTACTCTTACAAGCCGATGCCTTATGCAGAAGATGCCATCTACAGGAAAATATCGGATATCACGATTTCCATGAAATCCACCGACCATCTGCAGATGCCAGAATTGATTACTTCTCAATATGAGGTGCAGTTATCCGAAGAGGAAGAACAGCGCTACGAAGAACTCAAAGCAGATTTCATATTGGAACTTCCTGAAGGTGAAATCACTGCTGCAAATGCTGCTTCTCTTACAGGCAAACTATCACAGCTTGCTAATGGTGCCATCTATGATGATGAAGGCAATATCGTGGAATTTCATGACAGAAAGCTTGATGCCTTAGAGGATATTATCGAATCTGCAAATGGTAAACCTCTTCTGGTAGCCTACTGGTTCAAGCATGATTTACAGCGTATCAAGAAACGCTTTGATGTCAGAGAAATAAAGACCAGCAAAGATATCATCGATTGGAATAATGGTGATATTCCTGTAGCGGTCATACATCCAGCTTCTGCAGGTCATGGTTTGAATCTTCAAGCTGGCGGTTCCACACTTATCTGGTTCGGGTTGACATGGTCGCTGGAATTATATCAGCAAACCAACGCCCGTTTGTGGAGACAAGGCCAATCTTCCGGTACCGTGGTTATTGAACATATCATTACCAAAGGCACCATCGACGAAAGAATATTGAAGGCCTTATCTCTAAAAGAAGTATCGCAAAATGCACTTATCGATGCAGTAAAAGCCAATCTATGACAATCTAAGAAAATCAGTGTCAATCCAAGGGAAATCTTACATTCCGGAGGTATTGCATGAACGCAAAAGAATATTTATTACAGGCTCGTTATCTTGATGAGCGTATAACTTCAAAGACGCAGCAGATTGCTTCATTAAATGACTTAGCTACCAGATGCACCACTACATTTTCTGATATGCCTCGTAATCCAAATCGTGGTGGTTCCCGTTTGGAAGATTGCATTATTAAGATATTGGATTTGGAAGATGAGCTAAAAGCCGATATCGCAAAGCTTGTAAATCTCAAGAAAGAAATCATGGAAGTTATCAAGGCTGTTCCTAATGTGGAATATCAGACTCTTCTTGAAAAGCGATATCTTTGCTTTATCACATGGGAGCAGATTGCTGTGGATATGAACTACTCTATGCAGCATGTTCATCGTATGCATAGCGCTGCTTTGAAGGAAATTGTGGTTCCAGAAAAGGATGAGAGCTAATGTGATAGAATGAGAGTCTTATCTTATGATAGTATTACAATAGCAAAAAAGAAAATCACAGGAAGCCTTGTAGGTCACACCCGACCCACAGGGCTTTTCTTATGCCTACAAGGAGGTGTTTCGTTTGCCAAGACGACCAAAGAGACCCTGTTCTTATCCCGGCTGTCCCAACCTAACTGACGGTCGCTTCTGTGAAGAACATGCCAAGGCTGAGGCCAAGCGTTACGAACGATACGAACGTGACCCTGCTACCAAGAGAAGATATGGCAGAGCTTGGAAGCGTATCAGAGATAGTTATGCTGCTGCCCATCCCCTTTGTGAAGTTTGCCTTGAGAAAGGTGTGTACACGCCAACCGAGGAGATACATCACATGAAGCCTCTATCCCAAGGTGGAACACACGACAGAGAGAACTTGAAGGCCCTTTGCAAAGCGTGTCATGCAAGGATTCATGCTGAACATGGTGACCGCTGGCACAACAAAGAATGACCCTAGGGGCCTGTCAAATCTCTACAGCAAATCTCCCGTGGAACGGGCGTGGGGTCACACGCGCAAAGTCGCGGTTTCAAACAGGGTATATAAGGAGGTGCATGAATTATGGCTAAGGACGGTACAAACCGTGGTGGCGCTCGCATCGGCGCTGGAGCCAAAAAGAAGCCCTTAGCTGACAAAATCGCTGAGGGCAATCCGGGCAAGAGAACGTTGACTGTCATCGACTTCGATAATAAAGCAGTCGATTTAGAAGGTCAGCAGATGCCCAAACCATCCAAGCTGTTATCCGCTACTCAGAAAGATGGAAAACCGCTGGTGGCTGAAGAAGTTTATATTGCCACATGGGAGTGGCTGGCAGAACGCAAGTGTGCAACACTCGTTTCTCCTCAGCTGCTTGAACGCTATGCGATGAGCGTCGCCAGATGGATACAATGCGAAGAAGCCATATCTGATTTTGGTTTCCTTGCAAAGCACCCTACTACTGGTAATGCTATCCAATCACCTTATGTAGCAATGAGTCAGAACTTCATGAGCCAGACCAACAGGCTCTGGATGGAAATCTATCAAATTGTAAAAGAAAATTGCGCTACCGAATATAGCGGTGCTACTCCAATGGACGATGCTATGGAGCGCCTGCTTCGCGCAAGGAAAGGAAACTAACTATGATTGAAAAAGTAAATCCAAGTCATCCGGATAAGGTGGCAGATAGAATTGCTGGTGCAATTGTTGACTTAGCTTATAAAACAGAAGCTGCTCCAAAGATTGCAGTTGAAGTCCTTATCGGACATGGTAAGTGCCATGTGATTATTGAAACTACTGCTGCTATCAATCCATTAGATGTTGAAGATGCAATTCACAGAATCGCCGGTGCAGTATGGGCCGATATTGATATTGTTCCACAAGATAAACATTTATCTGATAACCAGTCTGCCGGTATTCGCTGTGGTGATAATGGTATCTTCAAGGGAATGCCTCTTACAGAGGAACAAAAAGCTATATCTGTGATTGCGCATGATATTTACACACATTATCCATATGATGGAAAGTACATTATTGATGAAGCAAGACTTATCATCTGTCAGAGCAATGCTTCCACTGCTGAGCTTTCAAATATGTACCCTCCTGCAGAAGTCAATCCGCTCGGTGACTGGACTGGAGGTACAGATGTTGATACTGGCGCTACAAACAGAAAGTTGGGAAGTGATATGGCTGACTCTGTTACTGGCGGTGGTCTTCATGGTAAAGACTTATCTAAGGCTGATGTCACACTTAATATCTACGCCTTCTTAAAAGCGCAAGAAACAGGTAAACAAGTACAGATTGCCTGCGCCATTGGTGATGACATTATTGATGGACATCCATATCGAGAACTCGTAGATATTGCAGCAGAATATATTTCATCCGTTGGCGGCTTTGAAAAGTTCGCTGAATGGGGATTGTTTTAAGGAGGTCGCTTATGCAGATTAAAAAGAAAAATGTCGCAGAGCTTCTTCCTGCGGATTATAACCCTCGTAAGGACTTGAAACCCGGCGACTCTGAATATGAAAAGTTAAAACGCTCGATTGAGCAGTTTGGTTATGTGGAGCCTGTTATCTGGAATGCTACTACCGGATGTGTGGTTGGTGGCCACCAGCGCTTAAAGGTGCTTCAGGATATGGGTATGACAGA
Organism: Pseudoruminococcus sp.; assembly: GCF_047012705.1. Classification (NCBI taxonomy): domain Bacteria; kingdom Bacillati; phylum Bacillota; class Clostridia; order Eubacteriales; family Acutalibacteraceae; genus Pseudoruminococcus; species Pseudoruminococcus sp. Next base: position 127,368 of record NZ_JBKXNW010000006.1, read on the forward strand.
AGTTGACTGCGTAGTTGTTGAGCTTGATGCCGAACATGAAAAAGCATTAAATGTTGCACTGAATAAAATCAGCGGTGAATGGGATAACGATAAATTAGCATTATTGATTGCAGACCTTCAGGGTGCTGACTTCGATGTATCCCTTACAGGTTTTGAGCCTGCAGAGCTTGATGATTTATTCAAAGATTCTACAAAGGACAATATCAAAGAAGATGACTTTGATGTTGCTGCAGAATTACAGAAGCCTACCATCACCAAGGCCGGTGACCTTTGGTGCCTTGGCTCACACCGTCTATTCTGCGGAGACAGCACTAAGGCTGAATCTTATGAAATGCTGATGGCTGGCAAGAAGGCCAATCTGGTGGTAACCGACCCTCCGTACAATGTTAACTACGAGGGCTCTGCCGGTAAGATTCAGAACGATAACATGGATAATGATTCCTTCTATCAGTTCTTATTTGATGCCTTCACCAATATGGAACAGGCTATGGCCGAAGATGCTTCCATTTACGTATTCCACGCTGATACTGAAGGCTTAAACTTTAGAAAAGCATTCGCTGATGCAGGCTTCTATTTGTCCGGTTGCTGTATCTGGAAGAAACCTTCTCTTGTGCTTGGTCGTTCTCCATATCAGTGGCAGCATGAACCTTGCCTGTTTGGTTGGAAGAAGTCCGGCAAGCATCAGTGGTATTCCGGTAGAAAAGAAACTACTATCTGGGAATTTGAAAAGCCTAAGAAAAATGCCGACCATCCTACAATGAAGCCGATTGCTTTAATTGCATATCCGATTATGAATTCCAGCATGAGCAACTGCATCGTACTTGACCCATTCGGTGGTTCCGGCAGTACGCTTATCGCTTGCGAACAGACCGGTCGTATCTGCCACACAATTGAATTAGATGAAAAATACGCAGACGTCATCGTGAAGCGCTACATTGAACAGGTAGGTACTTCCGATGGCGTTTCTGTTATCCGTGATGGCCTTACTTATTCCTATGATGAGGTGGCCATCGAAGAAGAATCCGACGTTGATTGATAGACAAAAACTACACTTTCTAAAGGCACATATTTGTTGGATATATAGCTTGCTATTATGTGCCTTTAGAGTGATTAATGTACTACCAAATCAAAAGGAGGATTTCATTATGTCAGAAACTACTGGACTTACCATTTCCATTCCACTTGATAAGGTCGCAGTTGGCAACCTTACCAACCTTCTGGATGCAAAAGGAACACTGATTAAAAAGGCTCTTGGTATTGCAGAACTTCCAATCATTATCGAAGAAGATGTTATTTCTTTTCCTTGGTTTGAAGCGATGCCTGCTGCTGAAGAATGCACAGCCTACACTGCTTTTATCGCAGCCCTTTGCCAGATGAGCATCAAGCAGAAACGAATCAACTCTGCTGAGAAACCTACGGACAATGAAAAGTATGCATTCCGCTGCTTCCTGCTTCGTCTTGGATTTATCGGCGATGCACATAAGGCAACCAGAAAAATCTTACTTAAGAACTTAAGCGGAAGTTCCGCTTTCAGGAACGGTTCACCTGCAAAGGAGGTGCATGAAAATGCGATTTCCTAATGCAGCAATCGTTGAACGATTAAGAAATCAATATCCTGTAGGTACTCGTGTTGAGCTATTGGAGATGGATGATGTACAGGCCCCACCAATCGGAACACAGGGAACAGTACTTGGAGTTGATGATACAGGCAGCTTGATGGTGAGCTGGGATAACGGTTCCGGACTCAATGTTGTGTATGGAATTGACCGCGTAAAAAAGCTGTAATTTACACACTTTTTGCGGCTGATATTTGTCACATATATGGCTCTAATTAACTTGCTATTATATGCTTTTAGAGTGATATATAGTACTACCAAAAGGAAATACACATTTAGGAGGAACCTACCATGACAAGAATTGAATTATTAGACAAAGCAGCAGAAAACGGAACACGCTTCAAGGACATCGACATCAACCCAACCTTCGGTGCAGCCTACTTCTACAGCATTGATGCAGGCAACGACCTTATCAACTTCGCCGAAGTTATCTGGGATTACGACATCGACCCAATCCTTGAAAACTGCAAGCGCCTTGGAATCAACGAGTTTACCATCAGCTCAACCTTCTCAAGCCTTATCACAACAATTGCAGAGCTTCAGAAAAAAGGATGCACACTTGACGGACTTACAGAAATCAACAGCCGCTACGACGACTGGAAAACAGGTAAGAAAGAACGCATTCCTGCATTCAAGATGAGCATTGCAAAGTAAGGAGGCGACAAGGATGTGGCACGAAGGAACCATTGGAATCCCACAAGGCGATAAGTACACCATCGCCCACTACTGGGTCAAGGCCTATGAAGAAGGAAGCGAGTACGGAATCAACAACGGTCGCATTTCCAAGCTGACCATTAAGATAGCCGGTAAGATTACAGCCAACTACGACAGGGGCTGGGACATCGAACCAGCTGAAGATGTTGAAGCAACACAGATTGCATACAGCATCCTCTTACAGAATTACAACTAAGAACCCGGAAATATAAAATCCCGGATGCAGAGCCGAAAGGCCCTGTATCTCGTTATGTCGGTCGCAATGATGCGGCTATTTTTTATGCCCTTTTGGAGGTGAAAATTTGAGAAAACTGAAAAAATATAAGCCGACAAAGTTCAAAGCCAAGGATTCTCACTACGATGAGGAGGCTGCCGATTATGCGGTGAATTTTATCGAATGCTTGTGTCACACCAAAGGAACATGGGCAGGTAAACCCTTTGAACTGATTGATTGGCAGGAACAAATCATCAGAGATATCTTCGGTACACTAAAGCCGAATGGTTATCGACAATTCAATACAGCTTATGTGGAAATCCCTAAGAAGATGGGGAAATCCGAACTTGCTGCAGCTGTCGCCCTACTACTTACTTGCGGTGATGGTGAAGAACGAGCTGAAGTATATGGCTGCGCCGCTGACCGCCAGCAGGCAACTATCGTATTTGATGTTGCTGCAGATATGGTGCGTATGTGTCCGGCGCTTAATAAAAGAGTGAAGATACTTGCATCCCAGAAGCGTATCGTGTACCAACCGACAAACAGCTTCTATCAGGTACTTTCTGCTGAGGCTTATTCAAAGCATGGTTTCAATATTCATGGCGTTGTTTTTGATGAGCTTCACACGCAGCCAAACAGAAAACTGTTTGATGTTATGACCAAGGGTTCCGGAGATGCTCGTATGCAGCCGCTCTATTTCCTTATCACAACTGCTGGTACTGATACAAATAGCATCTGTTATGAAACACACCAGAAAGCAAAGGATATTTTAGAGGGAAGAAAAATCGACCCAACTTTCTATCCCGTTATCTATGGTGCTGATGAATCAGATGATTGGACTGACCCGAAGGTCTGGAAGAAAGCGAATCCTTCCCTTGGTATCACTGTTGGCATCGATAAAGTAAAAGCTGCATGTGAGTCTGCAAAGCAAAATCCCGGTGAAGAGAACTCCTTCAGACAGCTTCGTTTGAATCAATGGGTAAAACAGGCAGTCAGATGGATGCCAATGGAGAAATGGGATAACTGCTCCTTCCGTGTTAATGAAGATGACCTTGAAGGTCGTGTTTGTTATGGCGGACTGGACTTATCTTCCACTACAGATATCACTGCATTTGTATTGGTGTTTCCACCTGCAGATAAAGATGATAAATATGCTATTCTTCCATACTTCTGGGTACCGGAAGATACACTAGACCTGCGAGTCAGACGAGACCATGTTCCTTACGATGTCTGGGAGCGTCAAGGTTTCCTGCAAACTACTGAAGGAAACGTTGTTCACTACGGTTATATTGAAAAATTCATAGAGCGACTTGGTGAGCGATTCAATATTAGAGAAATTGCCTTTGACCGCTGGGGTGCTGTCCAGATGGTGCAGAACCTTGAGAATATGGGATTCACTGTGGTTCCATTTGGTCAAGGCTTCAAAGATATGTCTCCACCTACCAAGGAACTTATGAAGCTGACACTTGAAGAAAAACTGGCCCACGGAGGTCATCCAGTATTGCGCTGGATGATGGATAACATTTATATCCGTACCGACCCGGCTGGAAATATTAAAGCAGATAAAGAGAAATCCACAGAGAAAATTGACGGTGCCATTGCAACGATTATGGGCCTTGACCGCGCAATCCGCTGTGGAAATGATACCGGTGCTTCTGTCTACGATAACAGAGGCATTTTGTTTATATAGAAAGGCTGGTGATGATATATGAGCTTTATTTCTGGTTTATTTCGTTCAAGAGATAAGCCCTCAAATAGCATTAACGGAAGCAGCTACCGCTTCTTGTTTGGTGGAAGCACATCTGGTAAATCCGTCAATGAACGTTCTGCCATGCAGATGACTGCAGTTTATGCCTGCGTTCGTATCCTGTCAGAGTCTATTGCTGGATTACCAGTTCATCTTTATCAATACAAAGATGGTGGTTCTAAAGCAAAAGCTATCGACCATCCACTTTATACCTTGCTTCATGATGAGCCGAATCCTGAAATGACATCATTTGTATTCAGGGAAACACTCATGACGCACCTTCTATTGTGGGGTAATGCTTATGCGCAAATCATCCGCAATGGTAAAGGTCAGGTCGTTGGCTTGTATCCTTTGATGCCAAATCGAATGTCGGTTGATAGAGATGATAAAGGCCAGCTCTACTACCAATATCAAATGCAGGATTCTGATGCTAATACAGGTAAAACAGGAACCGTAACTTTGAAACCATCAGATGTGCTTCATATACCGGGACTTGGCTTTGATGGTTTGGTTGGATACTCTCCCATCGCTATGGCTAAGAATGCAATCGGTCTTTCCATTGCTACAGAGGAATATGGTGCTAAGTTCTTCGCTAATGGCGCTACACCGGGAGGCCTTTTAGAATATCCGGGTACTGTAAAAAATCCTGATGCCATTAGAGAAAGCTGGAACAAAGGCTTCTCTGGCAGCAACTCTCATAAAGTTGCAATCTTGGAAGAAGGTATGCACTACACACCGATTTCCATATCTCCAGAACAAGCACAGTTTCTGGAAACAAGAAAATTTCAGATTGATGAAATAGCTCGAATCTTTAGAGTGCCACCTCATATGGTCGGCGACTTAGAGAAATCGAGCTTTTCTAATATTGAGCAGCAATCACTTGAGTTTGTGAAGTACACGCTGGAACCTTGGATAGTTCGCTGGGAACAGTCCTTAAACCGTGCCCTTCTTACGGATTCAGAGAAAGCTGCTTATTTTGTCAAGTTCAATGTCGATGGCTTGCTTCGTGGTGATTATCAGAGCCGAATGAACGGTTATGCCACCGCAAGACAGAATGGCTGGATGTCAGCTAATGACATTCGCGAGCTTGAAAACCTAGACCGTATTCCACCGGAACTTGGTGGTGATTTATATCTCATCAATGGAAACATGACCAAGCTGGAGGATGCAGGTATTTTTGCAGCGACCACTGCTGCTGGAAAGGAGGAAGATTCCGATGAAGAAGTTTTGGAAGTGGAAAAATCAGATGACGACAAATCAGGAGACTCAGGAACAGACGATGGAGAGAACTCTGTTTCTAAACGGAACAATCGCCGAGGAAAGCTGGTTTGATGATGACGTCACACCGCAGCTTTTTAAGGATGAGCTGCTTTCAGGCAGCGGTGATATCACCGTTTGGATTAATTCTCCCGGTGGTGATTGCGTCGCAGCTGCCCAGATTTACAACATGCTGATGGATTACAAAGGCAATGTCACAGTCAAAATCGATGGTATTGCGGCATCTGCTGCATCTGTTATTGCAATGGCAGGTACAAAGGTGCTGGTCTCTCCGGTATCCATGATGATGATTCACAATCCGATGACCGTTGCTTTTGGTAATACCGGCGAGATGGAAAAAGCTATCGCAATGCTTGATGAAGTCAAAGAATCCATTATCAACGCCTATGAAATCAAGACTGGTCTTAGCCGAGCCAAGTTATCTCATCTCATGGATGCAGAAACTTGGATGAATGCAAATATGGCAGTTGAACTTGGATTTGCTGATGAAGTCATGAAGCGTGAGGAAGCAGATAACGATATCCCTCAGCCTGCTGTAGCAGCAACCTACTCTCGTGTTGCAGTCACAAATTCTCTTATGGAGAAGCTTGCTGCAAAATGTCACATCGACTCGAAAAAAGTCGAACCAGAACCTACTGGTCGCTCCGTTGATGAACTAATGGAGCACCTTAACACAATCAAGAAATACATTTAATGGAGGTAAATAACCATGACTATTATGGAACTTCGCGAAAAGCGTAATAAAGCTTTGGATGCAGCTAAAGCATTCCTTGAATCTCATCGTACCGACAAGGGTGTTCTTTCTGTCGAGGACGATGCTACTTACACAAAGATGGAAGCAGATATTGATGCTCTTACAAATGAAATCCACAGACTTGAACGTCAGGAACAGCGTGAAGCTGAAATGAGTATGCCTATCAATACTCCGCTTACTTCTAAGCCTTCCGGAAATATGGCACACGACAAAAAGACTGGTCGTGCATCTGATGCGTATAAGGACGGTATGCTTACTGCCCTTCGTACAAACTTCCGTCAGGTATCTAATGTCTTGCAGGAAGGTGTAGATGCCGATGGTGGTTACCTTGTACCTGAAGAGTACGACAGCCGCTTAATCCGTGTACTTGAAGGTGAAAACATCATGCGTAAGCTTGGCCACAAGATTACTACTTCTGGCGACCACAAAATCAATATTGCTTCTACAGAACCTGCAGCAGCATGGATTGAGGAAGGTGGTGCACTTCAGTTCTCTGATGCTAAGTTCGCGCAGATTTTACTTGATGCCCACAAGCTTCATGTAGCCATCAAGGTAACTGAAGAGTTGCTTTATGACAATGCATTCAACCTTGAAAACTACATCATCGAGGAATTTGGCAAGGCACTTTCTAACGCTGAGGAAGATGCATTCCTTAACGGTACCGGTGTTGGACAGCCTCTTGGTCTTTTCGCTGCAACTGGCGGTGGAACTGTATATAAAACGGTCACAAAGCTTACTGCAGATGACATCATGAATCTTGTATATGCACTTAAACGTCCTTACAGAAAGAACTCTGCTTTCATTATGAATGACCAGATTATCGCTACTATCCGCACTTTCAAGGATGGCAATGGTGCCTATATGTGGCAGCCTTCTTATCAGGCTGGTGAACCGGATAAGCTTCTTGGATATCCTGTTTACACTTCTCCTTTCGCACCTGAAGATGCGATTTCCTTCGGTGATTACAGCTACTACAACATTGGCGACCGCGGTACTCGTTCCTTCAAGCAGCTTACTGAGCTTTTTGCCGGTAACGGTATGATTGGCTTTGTAGCAAAGGAACGTGTTGATGGTAAGCTTATCCTTCCTGAAGCAGTACAGATTTTGAAGATTGGCAGCACTACTGCTAAATCTTAAGAAAACGAACAGCGGTGTCATTCATTTAGAGTGGCATCGCTGATTTCATGATTGGAGGCGATGAGCAATGCTTGTAACACTGGAAGAAATGAAGAATTATCTGCGTGTGGATTATGACGATGATGATAGTTTAATCGAAACGCTCATAGCATCTGCTAAACGTATCTGTATGGATATTCTCAGAGTCGATGATGAATCTCTTCTTTTTGATATTGAAAATGCAAAGCCTGCAATCATGTACAGCGTTGCATATCTATATGAGCACCGAGAAGAAGCTGACCACCATGCTTTGACCATTACGCTTCGTTCACTTTTATTCGGTTCCCGTAAGGAGGTCTTCTGATGGATATTGGTTTATTGAATGTTCTCATAACAATTTCAAAAAACGCAATCACGACAGACGCCATCGGGAATCATAAAAATGAATGGGTACCCTTCTATACCTGCCATGCCACCGTTAGTGGTGAGGCTGGAAAAGAAGAAACTGACGCAGGCACTATCGTAGATGATTCAAAAATCGACTTTACTATCCGCTGGTGCAAGAAAGCTGCAGCACTTGATTCCACGCATTATCGTGTTGAATTTGGTGGTGAGCTTTATGACATCAAGGCCGTTGACCACATGAACTACAAGCGCAAATGCATCAAATTATCCTGCCAGAAAGTGAGGCGATAATTATGGCTACTAAAGTATCCATTGACCAGATGGCATCTGTCATCATGGATGGCCTAAAAGAATACGCTGACCTCGCCACTGATGATTTGAAAGCAGCTGTTAAGAAAACCGGCAACGAAGTCAGAAAACAGATTCAATCCACTGCCCCAAAAGCCAGCGGAAAATACAGCAAAAGCTGGTCAGTTAAGACAACTAAAGAATCCTCTAACGGCATGGAGGTAACAGTCTATTCCAGAAACAGATATCAGCTTGCACACCTGTTGGAATTTGGTCATGCCAAACGTGGTGGCGGTCGTGTTGCTGCAAGACCTCATATTGCTGCTGCAGAACAGGCCGGTATTGAATCGTTTGAACAGGCCATCGAAAGGAGCTTAAGAAATGGATAGAATTCTTGCTATTTTACAGGAGATAGAGCTTCCTTTTGCATACGACCATTTTGCTGAAGGTGAATCTCCTGAACCACCATTTATCTGCTACCTGATTCCCGGCAGTGATAACTTTGCTGCTGATGGAAAAGTCTACGTAAGGATAAATGAATTTCATATCGAGCTGTACACCGACTGCAAGAATCCTGCACTCGAAAACAGCGTCGAAGCTGTGCTTGATAACCACAGCATTTTCTATAACAAATCCGAAGTCTGGATTGAGAGCGAAAAGCTCTATGAAGTCCTATATACATTTGAAATGGAGGTATAAATCATGGGCAATAAAGTAAAATACAATCTTAAAAATGTTCATGCTGCAAAGCTTACAAAAACAGAAGATGGTAAGTACACCTACGCTGCACCTCAACCTATTCCGGGTGCAGTAAGTATCAGTCTTGATGCTGAGGGTGATTCCAGTCCGTTCTATGCAGACGGTATCGTATATTTCCGTTCTACTGCAAACAATGGTTATAGCGGTGACCTTGAAATCGCATTGATTCCTGAATGGTTCCGCACAGATATCTTGAAGGAAACCTTAGACAAGAATGGTGTTCTTATCGAAAGCTCTAAGGTCACTGAGATGGAGAAATTTGCACTGTTATTTGAATTTGATGGCGATGTTCGCTGCATCCGTCATGTTCTTTATAACTGCACAGCTTCTCGTCCTTCTATCGAGTCTGAAACCAAGGAAGATACTATCGAGCCGGGAACAGAAAAGCTTTCTCTTACTGCTGACCCTCGTGAAGATGGCCTTGTTAAGAGTAGAACTGGTGATTCCACTAGTGAAACAACTTATAACGACTGGTACAAGCAGGTATATATTCCTGTTGAGCCTACCACTGCCGGTTAAGGAGGAATCGTATGCTTAGTAAAACTATCAAGGTCGGCGATAAAGAAGTCGCCTTCCGCTCTTCTGCTACTATCCCAAGACTCTATCGTGCAAAGTTCAAAAGAGACATCTTCAAAGACCTGTCTAAACTGGAATCCTCTTATAAAGGTAACAGCGAGGCAGGTTCTTCTTTTGCCATCGAGGACTTGGAGATATTTGAAAATGTGGCCTACATCATGGCTTATCATGCTGACCACAACATTCCAGAGGATATCGATGATTGGCTTGACCAGTTTGAAATGTTCTCTATCTATGAGGTGCTTCCAGAAATTCTTGAACTCTGGGGTACAAATCTGATTACAGACGTGGAGTCTAAAAAAAACTTAAACGCAGTAATCGCGAAATGACAACCGCACTCTTCCTTCTGCGCTGCGTAGAAATAGGTATCTCCATTGCTGAGCTTGACCTTCTTACCATCGGTATGGTGATGGATATCTGGACGGAAAAAGGCAATGACGGAGCTACTTATGACAATCTTGCAACGCAGGAGGATTTTGACAAATTCTAAAGGAGGTAACCGCCAATGGCAAATAGAATCAAAGGTATTACCGTTGAAATTGGCGGCGATACCACTAAACTACAAACCGCCTTAAAAGGTGTAAACGGTCAAATTAAGAATACGCAATCTGCCCTACGAGATGTAGAAAAGCTGCTTAAACTTGACCCTCATAATACAGAACTGCTTTCTCAAAAGCAAAAATTACTGACACAGGCAATTGGAGAAACCAAAGAAAAGCTAGCCACACTTAAGACTGCTGCTGAACAGGCAAATGAACAGCTACAAAAAGGCGAAATAACACAGGAGCAGTATGATGCTCTCCAAAGAGAAATCGTCGAGACCGAGGCTGAATTAAAACGATTAGAACAGCAGGCATCAACAACCAATGCTACCCTTACAAAAATTGGTGATGTAGGTTCCAAGCTTGAAACTGTCGGTAATGGTATTACAAATGTTGGTAAGAAGGTATCTGTTGTATCTGCCGCAGTAACCGGCATGGGCATCGCTTCTGTAAAAACCGCTGCTGACTTTGAAAGCTCAATGAGTCAGGTGCAGGCGACAATGGGAATCACCAAAGATTCCATGTCCAATGTCAATGGTGAAAGTGTCAATACTATGGAGGCCCTTTCTGACCTTGCGAAGCAGATGGGTTCTGAGACAGCCTTCTCTGCAAGTGAATGTGCCGAAGCACTGAACTATCTGGCCCTTGCTGGTTATGATACGCAAGAAATGGTCGATACATTGCCAACAGTACTTAACTTAGCCGCTGCCGGTAATATCGACCTTGCTTCCGCATCGGATATGGTCACTGATGCCATGTCTGCTCTTGGAATGGAAACATCTGAGGCAGATACAATGGTTGACCAGATGGCTAAAACTGCATCTAGCACCAACACCTCTGTATCACAGTTAGGCGAAGGTATTCTTACAATTGGTGCGACTGCAAAATCCATCAAAGGCGGTACAGCTGAATTAAATACTGCTCTAGGTATCCTTGCAAACAATGGTATCAAGGGCGCTGAAGGTGGTACTCATCTTCGTAACGTCATTCTTTCATTGCAGAATCCTACTGACAAAGCTGCTGCCTGCATGGAACAGCTCGGTGTTGATGTTTATGACTCACAGGGAAATATGCGTTCTTTGAACGATATCCTTGGTGACTTAAATACCAGCATGGAAGGCATGACTTCTGCGGAGAAAACAAATATCATCAGTTCCATCTTCAACAAGACCGACCTCTCATCAGTAAATGCCCTTCTTGCAAATACAGGTGAGACATGGGATAGCTTACAAAATTCCATTACAAACAGCGCCGGTGCTGCACAGCAGATGGCGGATACACAGCTTGATAACTTATCTGGTCAGCTTACAATTCTGAAATCTGCATTAGAGGGACTTGCCATTTCCATCGGTGAAGCTCTGATGCCAATGGTAAAAAACATCGTTTCAAAGATTCAAGGATTCGTTACTTGGCTAAACAACCTTGATGATGGTACGAAACAGGTCATCGTTAAAATTGGATTATTTGTTGCTGCTCTTGGCCCAGCGCTAGTAATTCTAGGAACCGTAATATCAAAGGTTGGTGTCGCGATGCAGGCCTTCAGTAAATTTGGATTGAAGGTCACAAGCCTTGTATCAAAGGCTGGCGGATTATCCGGAGTCATGAGTAAGGTTGGTAGTGCAATCATGGGTATCAATCCAGTTGTACTTGCCGTGGTTGCCGCTATTGCAGTTCTGGTTGGTGCTTTCGTTCATCTTTGGAATACCAATGAGGAATTCCGAAATAAGATTACTACTATCTGGGAACGTATTAAGGGCATCTTTTCTGGATTTGCACAGGGCATCACTGACAGGCTTAATGCACTTGGCTTTGATTTCGAGAATTTCAGCGAAGTGGTATCTGCCATCTGGGAAGGATTATGCAATTTCTTAGCGCCTCTTTTTGAGGGCGTGTTCAAACAGATTGCAAATATCCTTGAAGGTGTTCTTGGTGTTATCACCGGATTACTTGACGTCTTTATCGGTATTTTCACTGGTAACTGGTCTCAGGTATGGGAAGGTGTCAAAGGAATATTCGGCTCTGTATGGGACTTTATCAAGAATACATTTACCAACTATATGAATATCATTCGTGGCGTTGCTGATGTTGTACTTGGCTGGTTCGGTACAAGCTGGAACGAAGTATGGACTGGTATCAGAGATTTCTTTGTAAATCTTTGGACAGGTATTGTGGACTTCTTCACAGGACTGTGGGAAGGCATCAAGAATACAGTCCAGACTGCCATTATGTTTATTGCATCAATTCTGGAAGCGGCATTTGATATCATCACTCTTCCGTTCAGATTTATCTGGGAGAACTGTAAAGAAATCATTATCGCAGTCTGGGATGCTATTAAGGAAAAGGTATCCACTGCAATCAATGCGATTTCTACTGTTATCAGCACTGTGCTTAACGCCATAAAGACAGTATTCACTACCGTTTGGAACGCAATCAAAACCCATGTGACAACTGTTGTAAATGCAGTAAAGACCGTCGTCACAACTGTATTCAATGCGATTAAGAGTGTCGCTACTAACGTATGGAATGGTATCAAAACCGCTATTACTACTGTTGTTGATGGTATTAAGAGCAAGGTTTCATCGGTATTCAATTCTGTAAAAAGCACAGTATCTTCTGTGTTCAATGGAATTAAATCCACTGCCACTTCTGTATGGAATGGTATCAAATCAGCTATCACTACACCAATTGAAGCTGCAAAGAATAAGGTAAAGTCTGTGGTTGATGCGATTAAGGGCTTCTTCTCTGGAATGAAGATATCCTTGCCTCACATCAAATTACCGCACTTTAAGGTAACAGGCTCGCTTTCCATCGCACCACCAAGCGTACCTCATCTATCAATCGACTGGTACAAAAACGGTGGTATTATGAATCGCCCTACCATCTTCGGTATGAATGGCAGTTCTTTGATGGCTGGTGGTGAAGCTGGACAAGAAGCAATCCTGCCACTTAGCGGATTCTATAAACAGCTAGAAGCAATGCTTGATAGCAAAATGAATACTGCTGGCATGGAAAGATATCTTGCTATTATCGCTGACAATAGCTCCAAGGGTATTTACTTGGAAGACGGTACTCTTGTTGGCCATCTTCTTCCTGTAATCGATAATGGCCTTGGAAAGCAACAAAAATTATCAAGGAGGCTTGCACTATGAGACCAGACATTTTAATCAATAGTATCTCACTTTTTCAGATGGGCTGGCTTAGAGAAAGCATCGACTTTCCAACGCCACAATCTCAAAGTGAAACCGTCGTTGTTCCCGGTCGCAATTCTCCAATCAGATTTACAGAGGCTCTTGGCTCGGTATCCTTCCAGCCAAGGGCCTTTACTATAGTTTTGTCAATGCTCGGAACACGAAGCGCCTTCAATAACAGAGTGACTGAGATAATAAATCAATTTACTGGAAGACTTGTACAGGTAATCTGTTCTGAAGAACCAACGCTCTACTGTATCGGAACCATTGAAGCCGCTCCAGCGTATGACCCTATTTCCAATAAAGGACAGCTCACTCTTAGCTGTTCTGATGGTGATGCTTATCGTTATCACGTAGATGAGACTGTTGTTCAAATAACTGGAACTAAGACCGTTACACTTGTGAACGATTTTATGCCGGTTGTACCTTCCATCACTACATCTGCAGAAACTACCCTTGCATGGAAAATAGGCGTTGATTCTTTTTCAAAGACTATTAGCGCAGGCACTTGGGAAATCCCTGAACTGCAGCTTGCCTATGGAAACAACTCTGTGAAGGTAACCAGCACCGGGACAACTACATTCAGATATAGGGAGGGCCGCCTATGAGTTTATTCAAAGTATATGTTGACGGTTCTCTTTTTTACCATCCGAACCTTTCAAAACTTGCAATCACGGAAGCCCAGATTCAGGAAGATGCCGAAAACATCGATAGTCTTAAACTATCCGCTCCGTTTAATCATCCTTACCTGACTTCTATCAAGCCAATGGCATCTGTGATTGTCTGCAAGAAAGGAAGTGATGTCGTGTTTGAAGGTCGTGCCTTGGATGATGGCAGTGATTTTTATAATACGCATTCATGGACTTGTGAATCCTGCCTTGCTTATCTGAAGGATACAATTCAGCCGCCATTTTCATATAAAGGAACGCTCAAGGGATTGCTGGAATACTTCATTTCTATCCACAACAAAAATGTGGAAGAACAGAAACGCTTCACCCTTGGAAGTGTAACGGTTAAAGATGATAACGATTATATTTCCTATAGCAATTCCGAATATTCCTGCACGATGGATGCCATCAAAAACAAGCTGATAAATACGCACGGCGGTTATCTACAAGTGCGCTACACAGCAAATGGTAAGTATCTGGACTACCTTGCAGACTTTACAACCAAATCAGTGCAGACCGTGGAATTCGGTAAAAACCTTTTGAATGTAAAAATCACAAAAGACCATACCGAACGTGTTACTGCGCTTATCCCTCTTGGTGCGAAGAAAAAAGAAACTGACGAAGAAGGAACCGAGGCAGAAACCGACGAGCGTGTCGATATCACCTCAGTCAATGATGGTAAAAATTATGTTTGCGATGAGACTGCCATTAAAGAAATTGGCTGGATATGGACTTCTGAAATCTGGGATGATGTAACTCTTCCCGGAAACCTGCTAAGAAAAGCAGAAGCCAGATTATCCGACTTGGTTAAAGGCATCACCAGCATTGAACTTACCATTGTTGATGAATCTGATACCGGTGCTGATATTGGTGATATTCGCGCTCGTATGTATGTGGAATGCATCTCTAAACCACATGGCATTCATGGCACTTATCTTTGTGTTAGCCGAACCAGAGATTACTTAAATCCTTCTGGAAACACCATCACTATTGGAGCCAGTGGCGTCACATTAACTGCTGCCTCTGCTAAGCAGAATAAGAATATTGCCGCTCTGGAAGATGACATTCTTGGGCAGACTTCAAAAATAGAATCTATATCCGGAAAAGTCGATACCATCAATTCACAGAAAATGTATCATACAGAACTTGTGGTTGATGGTGTCAACATTTTCAAGGATAAAGGCCAGTCAAGTCGAATGCACTGTAAGGTATTTTCTTGGGATAAAGACATCACAGATACCCTTAAAGCAGAAAGCTTTATCTGGCATCGAAAGTCCTCTGATGAGGCTGCTGACGCTGAGTGGGACAAAGCTCATCGCGGCATAAAAACAATCATAATCACAACAGAGGATGTTCAGGATAATGCTTCCTTCTATTGTGAAATCATTTTATAGGAGGTTATTTCATGGCTACAATTTTGACATCCAGCCAGCAGACCTTTGTGGATATTACTGACCAAAGGAAGCTGTCGGCATATATTACTTCAAATCTTCCTAAGACTCAGAGTGAAGACCCGAATATACTGCCTCATGAATATGCACCTAGCTGGGCAACTACAAATCTTGTATTGACTCCGGTTATCTTTCTTGACCAGACCAATATTTCATTGACCGCTACCGGTGTAACAATCTCATGGAAGCGTAAAGATGGTGTTGCTGCTGAGACTTCACTTACAACTGGTGAATCAGTAAATAAAGGTATTCTTACAGTCAATGCGAATAAGCTGGCTGCATCCGATTCCGGCATGATTACTTATATCTGTTATATCAGCTATTATGATTCAGAAACCAAGAACACCGTCAATATCTCCGCTGATATTACCTACACCTTGGTAAAGAATGCAACAAACGCTCGTCTTGCTTATGTAACAGCAGATACCTATGTATTCAAGTATGACACCTCTTCCACTTTAGTTGGTGCTTCGCAAGCTACTCTTACTGCACAAGTTCAGGGCGTAACCATCAGCAAATGGCAGTACAAGAACAGCTCCGGCAACTGGGCTGATTATCCTACTACCTCTGATAATACAAGCATCACCGGTGGGACTTTGGTAGTAAAGCCAACACATGCAGTATTCGTTGATAACGTGGCTCAAATCAAGCTCATAACAAGTGACTCTGATGTATTTGATACTGTAACCATCACCAAAATTTATGACGGTGCTAAGGGTGATAAAGGCGCTACAGGTTCTGCCGGAAGTGGCGGTATTTCTATTGTTTTAGGAAACGAAACACAATCCATCGCTTGTACATCAGCCGGTAAAACAGCTGCTGCATCAACTATTTCAATTCCATTTACCGGATATGTTGGTATTACACAGACCGCTTGTACTTGTGCTGTTGGAACTCTACCAACAGGTATCACACTAAAAACAAACACTGCTGCAACTGCAACCGCTGCAGGTTTAATTGAATTATCTGTTGCGGCATCTTCAAACCTTGGTGCTGATGCGACCTTAACCGGTAACATCAATCTGACATTTACTATTTCTGGAAAGACTGCAACTAAGGTATTTACTTGGACAAAATCAAAAGCTGGAAGCAATGGTACATCCGCAGTTGTTTTCTCTGTCTATGCTCCTAACGGAACTATCGTACAGAACCAGTCCGGGAAGCTTACACTGGCCACTTCTGCGTATAGCGGAACTACTGCTATCACAAGTGCTACTTACCAGTGGGCTAAATATGTGAATGGAACATGGACAAAC
The DNA here is from genome assembly GCF_047012705.1 of Pseudoruminococcus sp. Classification (NCBI taxonomy): domain Bacteria; kingdom Bacillati; phylum Bacillota; class Clostridia; order Eubacteriales; family Acutalibacteraceae; genus Pseudoruminococcus; species Pseudoruminococcus sp. Next base: position 143,940 of record NZ_JBKXNW010000006.1, read on the forward strand.
ATCAGCGGTGCTACGGGTTCCACCTTAGAAGTATCCGGTGCCGATATTATCAACATTCAGTCCTACCGCTGTACGATGACATACTCCAGCAAAAACTATGTCGACGTTATCACTGTTGAAGATAAATCTGACCCTTATGTATCAGAGATGCTTTCCATCGGTGGTTTCACCGTAAAAAACAATCTTGGTGGTCTTGTTCCATATATAATCGTTAGAACCAATCAGCAGGAAGTGGATGCCCTTCTTGGTATCATCAGCGAGACAGCGCCTTCCAGTCCGAAGTCAGGTGATTTCTGGTACAAGATTGACCATAGTGCAAAAACCGTAACACTGATGAAATATAGCGGTTCTGCTTGGGCCAACGCCACAGAAAAGCAAAGCCTTACTTACACTTGGTATGCGCAGGATAAGGATGGCAAAGAAGTAGCATTCACAAAGACCGGAAAAGTTATCTATCTTTCTGCAGCTGATATTGATAGCTTGCTTACTTTACAGTGTGATGTTTCTAACTGATGGGAGGTGTAATGAATGGCGCTATTAACTTCATGCCAGCACACCTTCCAAAGCGTGGTGGCTTATGAGGATGCTTTAGATGATGTAGAAATCCTGAAAATTCAGGTGCATGACTGCTACTCAGAAATTGCGAAAACTGCAGATGAAATTACCGGTACCGTTCATGATACCTACATTGAAAAGACTCAGTTAGAGACCATTCAGAAAGATTTCCAGTCTAGCATCACTCAAAACAGCAGTGAAATCCGTATGGACTTTACTGCCATCACTGATGAGATAAAAGGAAACGTAGCTTACAACCAACAGCTATTAGAAGAATACATCCGTTTCAAGGGTGCCCTTATTGAGCTTGGCAGAGTTGGAAATGCCTTCACTGCCGAGCTATCCAATGAGGAGCTTGCCTTCAAGGAAAACGGCCAGAAAATCGCTTTTATCTCAAATAACAGCTTGGTTATTACCAACGCAGAAATAAGAAACAAGTTATCTCTTGGAAATGAAACCAGAGGCTGGTTCGACTTTATTCCAAGAGCAAATGGTAATCTCTCCATCAAATGGCGAGACCCAGCATCTTAAGGAGGAATGATTCATGGCTAAAAGCGGAAGCATAACAACAAATGAAAAAGAAGGTCGTTCCATTACGCTGTCGTGGTCATTATCCAGTCAGGACGTAGCAAACAACACTTCTACTATCGCTTGGACACTTAAAGGCTCAGGTTCCGGCTCCGGCTGGGTTATGTCCGGTGCCTTCAAAGCAGTCATCAATGGAACAACCGTATATTCAAGTGACACCAGAATTCAGCTGTACAACAATACAACAATTGCGTCTGGAACAGCAAAAATCAGTCACAACTCTGATGGTACTAAATCATTCAGTTTGAGCTGTGAAGCTGGCGTTTATACCTATGCAGTCAGCGTTACTGCAAGTGGTACGCATACGCTTGATACGATTCCAAGGGCATCAACCGTATCAGCTACCAACACTAATCTGAATTCGGCCTCGACAATTACAATCACAAGAGCATCATCTTCGTTTACGCATACTTTGACTTATTCTTTTGGAAGCACCACAGGAACCATCGTTTCCAAAACAACATCAACATCCGTATCGTGGACGCCTGCTCTTACACTGGCAAATCAGATACCAAATGCGGTATCCGGAACCTGCACCATCACCTGTGATACCTACAATGGCTCTACAAAGATTGGCTCCAAAACCTGCACGCTTACATTGACAGTACCTGCTTCGGTAAAACCCACAATGACAAGTGTTACAGCTGCACGTGTTGATGGTGATGTTCCAGCAGCATGGGCCATCTATGTTCAAAGTAAGTCAAAAGCAACTGTTACTATCAACGGAGCTGCTGGTGCTTACGGTTCTACGATATCTTCCTACTCGATTTCAGGTGGTGGATATTCGAGTACAGCATCCAGCTTTACGACCGGATTTCTAACTACTTCAGGCACAATTACTTTTACTGCAAAGGTTACTGATTCCAGAGGACGTGTGTCTGATGCAGCAACTGTGAGTATCAGCGTGGTTGCTTATTCTGCACCATCTTTTACAAGCTATCTTTCACAAAGAGCAACCAGCGCTGGTGTCGTAAATGATGATGGAACTTATATCCGTGGTCTTATCTCTTACAGCTACGCTTCCTGCAGCAGTAAGAACACTGTAACCCGTGCAACCTACTATAAGAAATCATCTGCTACTTCATGGACTAATGCTAATAAGAGCTTCTCTTCAGGAACTGCATTCACTTTTGGTGGCGGTGCAATATCAACGGAAAGCTCCTATGATGTCAAATACACCATTACAGATGCTTTCACCACAGTAACAATTCTTGATACGGTTTCAACAGCAGCTGTATTGATGGACTTTAAAGCCGGTGGCAAAGGAATCGCAATTGGTAAAGTTGCAGAGAAAGACGATACTTTAGAAATCGCCATGACCACCAATCATACAAAAGCAGTGCAATCTGAGCATACAGATATCGCATATTGGCAAACAAGATATGGTGCTGATGGTGCAGCTTCTGCTAAGGCTGCCTTTGGAATCGGCACAGGCGGAGTTAATCGAGGCGTTTATGATGGAACTTTAAGCGAATGGCTAATCTATCGAAACTCGTTAACAGCTCATACCAATGTAATCAATGGCGATACTACTATCACCGGTAGTCTTAAGATTGGTAATCACTCAACAGCTATAGGAACGGTAACGGATTCAAACTCATCTACAGCTAAATCCTGTGCTAGTGGAACTTGGACAGATACCAATTCTCTTGTCACTGTTACCGCAGGTGTATATGTCATCTCCGCTAATCTGAATTTCGCTGCAGCCACCGCCAAACGACGTGGTGCCAGAATTCAGGTATCAACAGACGGTGGTACTACCTATAGCAATCTTACAAATGCGCAAATCTTATATGGAGGAAGTACAACCAGCCAGACTATTTATGTTCATACTGGCGGTATCGCATCAACGACTTCTTCTAATGGATTAAAAATCAAATTACAAGCATATCAGGATACAGGTGCTGCAATCAATATCACATCCTCATATCTGAGGGTCGTGCGAATTGCATAGCATCTTTTATTTTGGAATCAAGCATCTCTTCGGAGGTGCTTTTTTCATACCAATTCACAGAAATGGAGGACTCAAACATGAAGGAATTTTGGAACACAATCCAGCTCATCTTCACAGGCATTGGCGGCTGGCTTGGCTACTTTCTTGGTGGCTGGGACGGACTGCTTTATGCACTTATTGCCTTTGTTGTAATCGATTATCTCACTGGTGTCATGTGTGCAATCAATGACAGAACACTTTCCAGCGAAGTCGGCTTCAAAGGCATCTGTCGCAAGGTGCTTATTTTCTTGCTTGTAGGAATCGCCCACATTCTTGATGTAAATGTTATCGGCTCAGGCGGTGTTCTTCGCACTGCAGTCATCTTCTTCTACATCTCCAATGAAGGCGTTTCTCTTCTTGAAAATGCAGCACATCTTGGACTTCCGGTACCAGAAAAAATCAAGGTCGTATTAGAACAGCTTCACGACCGTTCAGAAAGCAAGGAGGAATAAAACATGGCTTACACAAACAGTTCATTGGTATCCTATACCAAACTTAGTCCGAACCACTCCGGACAGAGAACGCATTCCATTGACCGCATCACGCCTCACTGTGTTGTTGGTCAGTGCAGCGTTGAAACATTAGGTAATATTTTCTACCCTACTTCAAGACAGGCCAGCTGCCAGTACGGTATTGGCACTGATGGTAGAATCGGCATGTATGTAGAGGAGAAGAACCGCTCTTGGTGCTCTTCCAGCAATGCAAATGACCAGAGAGCAATCACTATTGAATGCGCCAGCGACACCACTGAACCTTACGCCATGAACAGTAAGGTTTATGATGCTCTTATCAAACTTTGCGTTGATATCTGCAAACGTAATGGTAAGAAGAAGCTTATCTGGCTTGGTGATAAGGATAAAACCCTTAACTACAATCCTAAGTCTGATGAGATGGTAATCACTGTACATAGATGGTTTGCCAACAAGTCCTGTCCGGGTAACTGGCTTTATGCTAGACTTGGCGACTTGGCAACAAAGGTTACTGCGCAGCTTGCCGGAACAACTACTACTCCTGAAACACCTACTGCAACTTTATATCGTGTACGTAAGACTTGGTCTGATAGCAAGAGTCAGAAAGGTGCCTTCAAGGTATTAAGCAATGCCAAGAAGTGTGCTGATGACAATGCTGGCTACAGCGTATTCGATGAAAAAGGAACTGTGGTTTATACCGGTAAGAATACTACAGCAAAGAAGACTGTATTAGAACTTGCAAAGGAAGTTATCGCTGGCAAATGGGGTAACGGTCAGGATAGAAAGAATCGCCTTACCGCTGCCGGTTATGACTACACCGCTGTACAGAACAAAGTAAATGAATTACTGAAGTAATTGGATGCCCATTGGAGTTTCGTGCTCTGATGGGCATTTTTTTATTTGTCTTTTATCCGCTCAAAATCACTTCTTATCTCCAGTGGGAAAGTGAAGGCATAGCTTTCAGATTGGAGGACATTATGAATCAAACTGAAAACAAGTCTGTTCTAAAAACCACAGACATTGCATCTCACTTAAAACTGGAGCCTACTCCGATTACAGATATTCAATTACAGCGTGATTATGATTATTTCAGAGCACAGGAAGTCGCAAAATCGATGCTGGATTCTGGACTTATTTCCTTGTTGGAATTCAACAAATTAACGCTCCTTAACCGCCAAACATTCTCACCGCTATATGTAGAAATAATGCCGGAAATAACTTGATAAATACAGCTTTTAGAGTGATGTATATACACTGACGAAGGGAGGTGAACTACCGTGAAGAAGGTTACAAAAATCGACAAAGTACAGAATGTAACAAGCAAAAAACAGAAGCTTCGCGTAGCAGCTTATTGTCGTGTTTCTACCAGCAATGATGCACAGCTTGAAAGCTTAGAAACACAGAAAGCACACTACGAAAGCTACATTACTTCTCGTGATGATTGGCAGTTTGCCGGTCTGTATTTTGATGAAGGTATCACAGGTACCAAGAAGGATAAACGTCCGGAACTAATGCGCCTGATGCAGGATTGTGCAGCAAAGAAGATAGACTTTATTATCACCAAGTCAATCAGCCGATTCTCAAGAAATACAACCGACTGCTTGGAACTTGTAAGAAAGCTGCAGGAACTGGATGTTCCAATCTACTTTGAAAAAGAAAACATCAACACCGGGTCAATGGAAAGTGAGCTGTTTCTTACAATCCTAAGCTCAATGGCCGAAGGTGAATCCACTTCTATTTCTGAAAACAGCAAGTGGTCAATTAAGAAGAGATTCCAAAACGGAACCTTCAAGCTTAGTTACGCACCTTATGGGTACCGCTGGGACGGACGCACACTTCGCATTATTCCTGAACAGGCAGAAGTTGTAAAACGCATCTTCGCCGATGTTCTTTCCGGTAAAGGTACTGATGCTATTGCTAAAGCGCTCGATGATGAAGGTGTACCTACCAAGCGTGGCGGCAAATGGACTTCGACCAGTGTCCGCGGCATTCTTGCTAATGAGAAATACACCGGCGATGTTATTTTCCAGAAAACCTATACCGATGATTCTTTCAACAGGCATACAAATAAAGGTGAGCTCGATATGTATTACGTTGCCGACCATCATGAAGCAATTATCAGTAAAGAGGATTTTGAAGCAGCCGGACTTCTGATAACGCAACGAGCTGCTGAAAAAGGTATCAAGAGAGAAAGTCAAAAATACCAACAGCGCTATGCATTTTCCGGAAAAATCATCTGCAACGAATGTGGTGATACCTTCAGAAGAAGAATGCACTCCAGCACCTATGGCAAATACGTAGCTTGGTGCTGCAATACCCATCTGGCAGATAAAGATAAATGCTCGATGCTGTATCTTAGGGATGATGATTTGAAGGTAGCATTCGTTACCGTTCTTAACAAACTAATCTACAGCCACAAGCTAGTCTTGAAACCTTATGCTACTGCACTGCAGAACAATTCCGGTGATGAGAGTTTTGTCAGAATCCAGCACTTAGAGCGCCTTTTGGAACAGAACACAGAACAGCGAGAAACCTTAACCAGATTGATGGCTCAGGGCTATATCGACCAAGTTTTGTATAACAGCGAAACAAACGCCCTTCTTACGCAGGCTAACACCTACAGGGAAGACATTGAAGTTATCAATGCCACCATGAGCGGTGACAGTTCAAGGTTCTTTGAAGCAGAACGCCTACTCCACTTTGCAGAGCGTGGGTCAATGCTTGAAGAATACAGCGAAGATTTATTTGAGAGATTTGTAGACCACATTCAGGTGTATTCCAGACATGAAGTCGGATTTGTCATGAAGTGTGGTCTTACTTTTAAGGAGATGATTTGATGGGACATACACCACTTGGCTATCGTATCGAGAATGGCATCGCAGTTATCGATGAAGAAGCTGCAGCTAAGGTACGACAGCTATACAAGAATTACCTTGGTGGTCTTTCACTTACGAATGCTGCCAAAGAAGCAGGAATCAATGCACTGCATGCTGGTTCCAAGCGAATTATGCAAAACAAGCATTATCTCGGTGATAACTTTTATCCAGCCATCATCGATAAGGATACCTTCATTGCCGCAGGTAGAGAAATCAGGCGCAGGTCAGCAAAACTTGGTCGCAACGACAGATTCAAAGAAATACCTGAGAAGAAGGCTCCGATACTCTTCCGCTTCGGCGACATCACAGAGTATTTTGACAATCCAGTAAAACAGGCTGAGTATTTATACAGCCTTATAGAAAGCGAGGTTATTTGATGGGAAATGTAATGGTCATCCCTGCCAAACGACAAATTGGTAATACCGGTCGTAAGCAGGATGCAAAGCCTAAACTCCGAGTCGCGGCGTACTGTAGAGTTAGTACTGACAGCGATGAGCAGGCTACAAGTTATGAAGCTCAGGTTGAGCACTACACAGAATATATTAAAAAGAACCCTGAATGGGAATTTGCCGGAATATACGCTGATGACGGTATTTCCGGTACCAACACAAAGAACAGAGAAGAATTCAACCGAATGATTGAGGATTGCGAAGCTGGCACCATTGACATGATTATCACAAAATCAATCAGCCGATTTGCCAGAAACACCTTAGACTGCTTGAAATACATTAGACAGCTTAAGGAAAAGAACATACCGGTGTTCTTTGAAAAGGAAGCTATCAATACAATGGATGCCAAGGGTGAAGTCCTTCTTACGATTATGGCTTCACTGGCCCAGCAAGAATCACAGTCATTAAGCCAGAACGTTAAGCTTGGACTTCAGTTCCGCTACCAGAATGGTCAGGTGCAGGTAAACCACAACCGCTTCCTTGGCTACACCAAAGATGAAGATGGTAACCTTGTCATTGACCCAGAACAGGCTGAAGTTGTAAAGCGCATCTACCGAGAGTACCTTGAAGGCTACAGCATGGATAAGATTGCTGCAGGACTTGAGGCTGATGGCATTCTTACCGGCGCAGGAAAACCACGATGGCATACAAGCACCATCAACAAGATTCTCCGCAATGAAAAATACATCGGTGATGCCCTTCTTCAAAAGACTTACACCACTGATTTTCTTAACAAGACCAGAGTTAAGAACACCGGAATCGTTCCTCAATATTATGTTGAAGGAAACCACGAAGCGATTATCCCAAGAGAGATTTACATGCGTGTACAGGAAGAATTGGTGCGTAGACGAGTGGTAAAGACCAGTGCCAATGGAAAGAAACGAAGCTACAGCTGCAACCACTGCTTCTCACAGATTATCATTTGCGGTGACTGCGGTGAGATGTTTAGAAGAATCCACTGGAACAACCGTGGCTGCAAGTCCATCGTCTGGCGCTGCATCAGCAAGTTAGAACCTACTGGCCTTGAATGCCATGCCAGAACCATCAACGAACTTGACCTGCAGGAAATCGTACTTACTGCCTTGAATGAGCTGCTTGGAGATAAATCCAAATACCAGAAACAGCTACAGCAAAACATCGCATCGGTCGTCAGAGCTTCTGCAGCAATCACTACGGATGGTATTGATGAGAAGCTTATGGAACTTCAACAGGAACTTGTAAAAAAGGCCAACAACAAAGAAGCCTATGATGAGATTGCCGACCAGATTTTTGCACTCAGAGAAAAGCGCCAGCAAGCCTCAATGGACACTGTACAACGCGATGAACAGCTGCAAAGAATTACAGAATTGCAGGATTTCATTAAAGAACAGCCTTCCGACCTTACCACATTTGATGAAGCCCTTGTAAAACGCTGGCTTAAGCAAATCACAATATGGGACGACCATTGCACGGTTGAATTGAAATCCGGACTTATGGTCGATGTAGAAAGATAAGCATAGACGCACAAAACCCTCCCAGCCATGATGGTTGAGAGGGTTGTTTTTATCGTCCAAAGAATTCCTGAAATACCTTTTTATCTTCGAGCTTATATTTTTTATCAAAATCAGATGTGTAATCAGTTAACATCAATTCATCAGCATCAATCGAAATCTTCACATTTCCATTTTTCTTAAAAAAGCCAAATGCATCAAGTTCATCTAATGCTGAAATAACATCATAATTTTTCTTTCTGAATTCTATATACTGGATAAATTCCTCGTATGATTTACATTCTCTTGTAATTATATCCAAGTCATAAACGTTGACCACATATGGAATGCCTAAGACATTATCAATTTCTATATAATCCTGTATTTCTGACGGAATTATTCCAAAATTCTCAGCAGTAACACAAACTATATATTTTGATGCGATATCATCTATTTCAATTTCTTCTCCAGATGTTGTAACGAATTTCTTTCCTTCTTGTACTCTTTCGATTGACCTGACTGCCTGCTCATAAGCCGCACCTATGGCTTGATATACATCTGTTTTAATGCTTTCGTGTAACCCTCTTATTGAATTCAGTGTAATAATTTTACTCTTACACTCACAGAAGAGCATACCCTCATTCACAACTGTAGTGACATCAGCCTCACCATCTTCTCCAAGATAAGAAAGGCTACAATATATTTTATTCTTATCTATCAACCTTGCTAAATAAGTAGCAGTAAGTTCCTCAACTACATCCCCACGATTTCCAGTATAAATTCCAACGGTCTTTTTATCGAATATCTTCTCCGCAATAAAGGAATAATGGAATTGTTTAGGAATGTTCATCAAAGTTGAAAATAGTAACGGCATATAAATATACTCCCCAAAGTCAACAAAAGGCTTTGACAATAAAATCTTAAAGTCCTCGAATTCGACTTTCTTAAAAGTATTATCGAAAGCTTTTACACTCATATAATCGAGCATTTTATATGCTGCATCACCTACAATTGACTTCAACTCAGACTTATATATCCTAAAAACAAATCCTTCCTTAATGCTTGGAAGACAAGGTTTATTTTTGCAAGAAAAGGCTTTTATCATATTTTTGAATTTATATTTTTCTTGATAAGCTTTGGCAATTTTAATGCCGTATTGTGTGAAAATGTATTTTATTGATTTTTCATATGCAGTAAATGAAAAACCAAGCTCACTTTCCATTTCATTATCAAGAGGTGCATATAAGCGTCTGGCAACGTCTACTAACTGATGAATATAACCGTCGCCTCTATAAAAGTTGCCCTTCATCTGCATCATTTTTGACTGTAGAAATTTTTGTTTTTCTTCATCACTGGCATTTACCATTTTAATTGTTTCGGAAAAAAGTTCATCTATATTAGGTGCACAGGCACTCTTTGCATGTTGTTCTAAGACTTCATAATCCCTCCACATAAAAGCTTTATTACCAACTTCCTTGCAAGCATATAAGGCATTTACTGCTAAATATTCAGAAGCTGGAATAAATGTATCATCATGTCCATAGAGAAGCATTTGAAGCTCTATGATTCCAGAAAGAACCTCTTCCAATGAATACTGCGACATAAACTGAATCACTTCATCTGTTTTCGTTCTACTCATTTTCTTCACTCCTTCCATAACATCTAATCCACTGCCTGCCATATTGCCAACAGTCGAGTTGCCGGATTAGACAACATCTAAATCACTCACTCAAATTGAGTTAGCACCCTAGATAACATCTATCCTAGTGCCACAACCCACGACATCTAATCCACTGCCTAAACCCTCTGACCATTTTTACAGTAGATATGTTTCAATATAAGAAATACGGACTTTCATGAGCTATTGCCTAATCTCAAAAAAGCCCGTAAATACGCTACTTTTCGCTATTTATTTCTCTTTCCTAGACATCAAGCAGACCGTCTCCACATGTCCCGTTCTAGGGAATAAATCTACAGGAGTAATTTTTTTAATAGAATATCCTGATTCATTAAAAATTTTCAGATCACGAGCAAGTGTAGCCGGGTCGCATGAAACATAAACTACTCTTGAGGGAGAAAACTTTTTTGTAACGGTTTCAATAAGCGTAGCATCACATCCCTTTCTTGGAGGGTCTATAATTATGCAATCAGCTTTAATACCTTGTTTTGCCAATTTTTCTGCCGCTAAAGAGGCATCACCGCAGAAAAATTCTGCATTTGTGATACCATTTATTTTTGCATTGATTTTAGCATCTTCAATTGCTTGTGGAATTATTTCAACACCATATAGTTTTTTCACATAATTAGCCATAGTCAAGCCAATGGTACCTGTTCCGCAGTAAAGATCAAGTAAAGTTTCATCTGGTTGAAGTTCTGCGAAATCCTTAGCTATAGTATAAAGTTTTTCTGCTTGAGAACGATTAACCTGATAAAATGATAGAGGAGATATTCTGAATAAAAACCCGCAAAGTTTATCTGTAATATATCCCGTTCCGAAAATATTTCGACATTCTTTGCCTGTAATAACATTAGTTTTATCACAATTTTTATTGATAACAATGGTCTTTATCCGATTTTCAACAGTAAGAAGTTTTTCGCAAAGTTCTTCTTCGTATGGAAGTTTTTTACCATTTATTATAATACATACCATAATTTCATCTGTACCCATTGCATGACGCATATATAGATGACGCAAAAGTCCACTATGAGATTTTTCATCATAAGGTGTAAGTTTATATTTGTTTGCAAAATCAATAAAGCAGTCGATTATCGGATTGAACGCTTCTGAATGCAACAAACAGTTATCAACAGGTATAACCCTATGACTTCTCTGTGCAAAAAATCCAACGGTTATATTTCCATCTTTACCATAAGCAATTGGAAGTTGTGCTTTATTTCTATAAGCTATGGTACTATCTGATGGAACAATCTCACCAACAAGCGAACCATCTATTCCGCCAATTCTTGTTATGGCGTCGTAAACCCGCTGATACTTGAATTTCAACTCAGCTTCATAACTTATATGGCGAAGTATACAGCCACCGCATTTTGTACTTATATGGCAATCCGGTGTAACTCTATCGGAAGATGGAGTAATAATATTTTCAATAATTCCAAAAGCATATTTTTTTAAAACCTTTACAATACGAACATTAAGAATATCGCCAACAGCAGTATTTGGCACAAAAACCGCCATGGAATCAATATGACATACTCCGTTTCCTTCACTTGTAAGTCCTGTTATTTCAGCCTGATATATTTGATTTTTATTAAGCAAGAGACTCTCTCCCTTAAAATTATTTTACATAATTATAACATAATAGATAGTTGATTATCAAGCAATTACTATTTTAAACTATAAAATATTTAATATATCAATTATTTACTTGCACAAAGCTAAATCTAAATAATTAAATAAAAGCGAAAGCAATTTATAAAAAATGCTTTCGCTTTTATATTTAATTACCTTTTGTTTCTCCATTTGCTTTTTTTCTTGCATTAGCTAAAGCTTTCATCTCTTGCGGAGTAAGTTCTCTGTATTTTCCCGGTTGAAGCATACCTAATTTAATCGGGCCAATAGCTGTTCGCTTTAATCTTGCTACCTCAAGTCCGACCGCTTCACACATTTTTCTGATTTGACGATTTCTGCCTTCTTCAAGAATAATCTCAAGGACAGTGCGTTCTCTTTCTTGAGCAAGAACCTTAATTCCAGCCGGTGAGGAAAGTCTTCCATCAACTAAAACACCTTTTGTCAAAGCTGTGAGTTGTTCCTCAGATATTCTTGGATGAACAGTTACACGATAAGTCTTTGCAACATGATGCGACGGGTGAATTATCTCATTCGCAAATGCTCCGTCATTAGTCATAAGCAGCAAGCCTTCGCTTTCTCTATCGAGTCTTCCGACAGGATAAAGTCTTGTTGGAAAATCTTTTATAAGCTCTGCAACGCATTTACGGTCACGCTCATCGCTCATCGTTGTAATGTATCCTCTCGGCTTATGGAGCATAACATAGTATTTTTTAGATTTTGCAGATGAATTTAGTTTTCTACCCTGAACAATGATTTCATCTTTTTTAGGATTAGCCTTATCGCCAAGAGTTACTGTCTTTCCGTTTACTTTTACCAAGCCTTTTTGTATAAGCTCCTCTGCCTTTCTTCGTGAAGCTATACCTGCGTCAGCTATAATTTTCTGTATCCTTATAAGTTCGTTAAAAGCCAAACTTATCCCTCTTTTCTTTATATTTTTATTATCTGAAAAGTTTTTCAAAAAATCCTTTTTCGTGAATAACCGCCTTGCATTCTTCTTTTGCGATAAGGTTGGCACAGCCTATAATTTTACCATTTATCCTAAAAATAATTTTGCCCTCAGCTTTGCCTTTTCTTATAGGTGCATAAATAAATCTCGGCAGTATAATTTCTGATTCTATTTTACATTGCTCCCCATCAATTACCGAAACACTTATATCCCTTGATGGATAAAGCTGAATTTCATCAGCTTCTCCACCAACAACATTAGCTTGAATAGCATCTTTTGCTTGACAAAGCGTTTCAGTTTTCATTTTAGAAAAGCCATAATCATATAATTTCTGGTGGTCATTCCAATCATCACCGTCATTAAGCGTAACGCATATTAAACGGACACCGTTCCTCTCAGCACAGCTTGAAAGAGTTCGACCCGCTGTTTTTGTGAAACCCGTCTTAACCCCAATACAGCCCTCATAAAGTGACAAAAGCCTGTTATGATTATTGCATATCTGAGTTTTGTTTTCAGGAGAGGTATATTTAACAGTTATGCTTTTTTGACTGACAGTTTCTTTAAACTGCTCATTTTCCATAGCATAAGCTGTAAGAATAGCCATATCATAAGCACTTGAATAATGTTCTTCATCATCAAGCCCTGACGGTGTAACAAAATGGGTATCTTTCATACCAAGTGATTCCGCCTTTTGATTCATCATCTCTGCAAAACCTTCTGTACTTTTGCCTAGAGTAATCGCAATAGCATTTGCGGCATCATTCCCAGAAACCATCATCATACCCTTTGCAAGCTCAGAAAGTTTTAGAATCTCACCATTTTTAAGATACATACTTGAACCCTCTGCCTGCATATTCGCTGTGAATTTAATATCAATGTCCTTAGATTGTGCAGATTCAAATGCAAGCAAGGCAGTCATAATTTTGGTAATACTCGCAATCGGTCGCCTTGTATGACTATCTTTTTCATAAATAACCGTTCCGCTATCGGGTGCATATAATATTGCACTCAACGCAGAAACTGACGGCTTATCACCGTCAGCCTTAGAATCAACACTTGCCCCTAAAGATATGAATGAATAAAATATCACTGCAAAGCACAGCAACAAAGCAGTTGTCCTTTTCATATGTAACCTCCGCCGAAAATTAAGATTATCTAATTATATGCTCGGCAGATTGTTAAATATAACGCTCTTTTATTTCAGAATTGCAACTATTATACTGTTGGGTCTGAAATTTCAGAATTTTCGTTATCATTACTTTCCTTTGATTCTTCTTTTTTATCTTTTTTGAAAAGACCAACAATCTTATCAATCAAATCCGGAACCATTGCAACAGCTCTGTCTTGGCTATCTTGGAAGCTTTCAATATTAAGAAGCTTTGCCTCACCGTTTGATACTGCAATAAATGCAATAGGGTTAATTGTAACACCTGCACCCGAACCGCCACCAAAAAGTCGATTGTTTTCCATTTTCTTTGACGCAAATTCAGAACCGCCTGATGCAAAACCATAAGTCACTTTAGATACTGGGATAATAGTAGTACCATCTGCTGTTGTAATAGGTGTTCCAATAACAGTATTAACATCTACCATTTGCTTGATTTTATCAAGTGTCGTATCCATAAGACCCTCAATAGGATGATGTTGTTGTTCGCTCATTTAAACCATTCCTTTCAAATCTTTATTTAGTTAAGGGCTTTGCCCTTAAAACCCACCAAAGGCTCTACAGTAGGTAAGTACCTTTGGAAACTGCAAGCTTTTGAAAAAGCTTGAGCAAAATTTTTAATTGTCTTAATGGAAGTTAATCAACTAAAACTATACTTCCATATCCTTTTTTATACCAAGTATAAGTTTAATTCCCCTGAAAGCTGCTGAAATCATTATCCCTAAAGCAAACCAAGGTCTTATACTTACTTTCGTTTCAGCGAAAATTTTAGTTTCTTTCTCTGTAAAGCCTGCCTCTATATCAATTTGCTTTTTTCTAAGCTTCATATTTGAATCAATAAAAGATACCGCAGGATATACCGCTGAACAGATATATCCATATTTCATAGCAGTATCTCCTGCATCTTCTCCAACAATAAGCAAATCTATTTTAAGCTTTTTGATAACAATATGCTTAATAAGCTTTGATGAAGTATCTTTTATAATGGATATAACATCAGACAAAATCTCAAATAATCCATCCAAACCACGCTTTTTATATAGCTTTTTTAGATTATTTCCTTTTTTTTCTGGCTTTTTCTCTTTTGGCTTTTCTGATTTTTCAGATTCAGTTTTTTGCTTTTCTGGCTTTTCCTTTGGTGGAACAAGCTTTATCTTTATAAAAAGATATTGCAATATGAGTTCAGGTTCACCATCATATCTGAAATGAAACGAAACAGGTATCATAAGCAAAAGAAAGATAAAAAGCAATATTCCGACTATTATATAAAGTGCGGTCATACATTTTCTTCTTTCTCAGGCTCTTTGTCTATGCTTTCGGTTTCGTTCTTTTCAGATGATTCTTCAGAATTTTCTTCATCACTATTTTTTTGTGGAAGTGGTGGCAATTCGCTTATATCACTTACATTAAAGCAACGCAAGAAATTTTCTGTTGTTCCATAAATCAAAGGTCTTCCCGGAAGTTCAAGTCTGCCTTTTTCTTCAATAAGTTCTCTTGCAACAAGACTCGAAACAACACCCGAACAATCAACGCCTCTTATCTGCTCAACAAAAGCCTTAGTAACCGGTTGATTATAGGCTATTATTGCAAGAACCTCCAAAGCCGCCTGTGAAAGTGGTGAATTTCTTCTTAAATCAAGAACTGTACGAATAACTTCGGCATATTCCTTTTCTGTACACATTTGATAGCTTTTCCCAAGCCTTACTATTTTTATACCTGATTTTCTACTGGAGTAATCTTCCATAAGCAATTTAAGCAATTCCTCGGCTTTTTCTTCCTTTATCTCCAATGCCTGAGCTATTTTTGTAAGTTCAGCCGGAGTACCACAAGCAAATAGAATTGCTTCTATCGCAGGTTTTAACTTTTCATCTTCCACAACTTATCACCGCCTTTGCAGCATTTGAACTTGAGCTTCTTCACCGTCACCCTCAACACGGACTCTTTTGCCCTTAATCAATTCAAGTACAGCAAGGAAAGTCGCAACCATCTGGCTTTTACTTTCGCTGTCATCAAATAATGTTGAATATCTGACCGGCTTTCCGCCCCACAAAATTCTCATTACACCTATAATTCTCGATGAAACTGAAACAATCTTTCGTCTGACAATAACCGAAAATGCCTCATCAGACGGCGGAAGATTTTTCTTTCCTCGACCAACCGCTGCCATATATGCCGCAACAAGCACAGACGGGTCGTGACTTCGTTTATATTTTGTGTCACATTTCATCTTAATCTGATTACGACAATAATTATCAAAGCTGACAATCTCGCCAAGCTTTTTGGCAGCCTTTCGGCACTCTTGATATTCAAGAAGTTGTCCCTGAAGTTCTTCCTTGAGTTTTTCACCCTCTTCATATTTCGGTAAAAGCTCATAGGATTTAATTTCTACAAGTCTTGATGCCATATCGAGAAATTCGCTGGCAACATCCATATTGTTTTCTTTCATAAGGTCGAGATGCTCCATATATTGATTAAGCAACTCTGAAATACTTATATCATAGATATTAAGCTTATTTTTGCTGATAAGATGCAAAAGTAAATCAAGCGGTCCTTCAAAGGCAGGAAGTTTATATGATATTTTTTCCATTTTTAACCGCCTTATTCATTACAATAGACTAAAATTTGGATTAAACGGACTTCCTGAGAATGGAAGTGCTGTTAAATTTAATATTCCGCTTGTAAGCCAGCTCTGAGCAACTGAAAGCGGTCCACTAAATGCACCAAAAGCAATAGCAATCATAAGAATCATAGAAATCATTGCCTCGTTGCGCTGGATTTGATAACAAATTCTATTTGGCAAAAATGCCATAAGTATCTTAGAACCGTCAAGCGGTGGTATAGGAATCAAATTAAAAACGGCGAGTGAAATATTTATGGCCATAAAGTAATATAGGAAAAGAACAATATATGATAAAATACCAACTGATTTTCCACTAAAAATCAATAATGCCATAGGGTCTATTGCTAAAACAAGATTTATAAGCAAACCGCCTACAATACCCGCAAGCAGATTGGCAAGGGGACCTGCCAAAGCAACAACCGCCATTGCACCCTTTGGATTCTTCCTATGGTCAAGGTTTACCGGAACAGGCTTTGCCCAACCAAAACCAAAAAGCAACAGCAATAATGCACCAACATAATCTATATGCTTTAATGGATTAAGTGTTTGTCTGCCGAGCATTTTTGCCGTTTTATCTCCAAACCAGCCGGCAACCGTTGCATGAGCAAATTCGTGAAACGGAAGCATTACAAAAATTACAAGCAATGACGCCAATATACTCGCAATAACACTCATAAGGTCTAAACCTTGTCCACTAAAAGCATTTCTTAATACACTAATCAGCAATAAAATCTCCCTTTCTCTAATACAAAGTAAGCGGAATCCTGCATTTTTTGAGCAGAATCCCGCTTGCAAACTCATTTAGTCCGCAACAAAGCCAAGGAATTACTCCTTGTCCTCATCACCGTCACTATCGGAGCTATCATCATCTGAATCTTCGAGGTCGGAATAATCGAACTCAAGTTCTTCACCGCATTTTGGGCAGGAAATACTGCCCTCAAGAAGCGTATTTTCGTCCATATAGGTTGTTTCGCCACAGCTTGGGCAAGTAACCTCATAGAAGTTATCGTCCTCGTCAACATAATCATCGTCATCATCTTCGAAGTCTTCATAATAATCTTCTTCAAGAGATGCGAGATCCTCATCAATCTCATCGACCTGTTCACAAAGTTCATCATAAGCATCATTCAAGTCAGAAACCTTGCCAGTGACCTCATTGAGAAGGTCTACAACCGCATTCAAAACCCTGACTGTCTTATCACTCTTATCAAGGTCCATACCATCAATCATGCCCTTAATGTATGCTGCCTTTTCATTTATACCCATTTTTAAACGCTCCTTCCGATTTTTAAGATTCTGATAATATAATTAAAATAAATTATGCACGAGCCATGTATTCGCCTGTTCTTGTATCAATTTCAATAAGATCTCCCTCGTTGATAAAGAGCGGAACCTTAATTTCTGCGCCTGTTTCAAGAACTGCTGGCTTTGTTACGTTAGTAGCTGTATCGCCCTTGAAACCAGGGTCTGTCTGAGTAACCTCAAGCTTAACAAAGTTAGGCGGCTCAACGCCGAAAACATTTCCTTTATAGGAAAGAACCTTACATACCATATTTTCCTTAACGAACTTAAAGTTGTCAGAAAGTGTTGAAGCGTTGATAGGAAGCTGTTCGTAAGTTTCGTTATCCATGAAGTAATAGAGGTCGCCATCTGTATAGAGATATTCCATATCTCTTCTGTCAATGAAAGCTGTTGGGTACTTATCGTTTGGGTTGAAAGTCTTTTCAACAACTGCACCTGTAATAACATTCTTAATCTTTGTACGAACGAAAGCCGCACCCTTACCAGGCTTAACATGCTGGAACTCAACGATAGAAACTACATTGCCGTCCATTTCAAATGTTACGCCGTTTCTGAAATCACCTGCTGAAATCATTAAATAATCCTCCTGTTATTTTAAGAATATCTCGTTTCATATTCAAGGCAATACTGCACATATTGCTCTCATATATTCAAGTATACAATAAACAAGCAAAAATTGCAACCATTTAATCTAAACACAATCCAAAATATACAAAAATTTAACAATATATGGGTCAATTTCCGAGAATAATTAAATCCTTAGTAAATGAATTAAAGTTCTTATAACCATCTTCTGTAACAAAAACCATATCTTCAATTCTTACACCAAATTCGTTATCAAGATAAATTCCCGGTTCGCTTGTCACTACCATTCCGCTTTCAAGCTTAAAGCAATTATTTGGAGAAAGGCTTGGCTTTTCGTGTATATCAAGACCTACACCGTGTCCTGTTGCGTGTCCAAAACAACCCTCAAAACCTGCTTTATAGATTATATCACGAGCTGTCTTATCAACTTCTCCACAGCTGACACCGCTCTTAATTTTATCAAGTGCGGCTTGCTGTGCAGTCTTTACTATATCATATACTTTAGCCTGATAGTCGCTAACTGCTCCAAGAGCAACTGTTCTTGTCATATCGCTCTTATAACCCTCTACATCTGCACCAATATCGAGGGTAATAAGGTCGCCATATTCAAGCTTTTTGTCATCAGGAACACCATGTGGCATAGATGTCTTTTTGCCAGAAGTTATAATCAAGTCAAAAGCAACGCCTACCGCACCATGCTGACGCATATACATTTCCATAAACAAAGCTAAATCTCTTTCGCAAGCTCCAACCTCAACTTTTTTAAGAGTTTCAGTAAGAGCCTCCTCTGTAAGATTTGTTGCTTTCTGCATAAGCTCAATTTCTTGCTCAGTTTTTATACCACGCATCTTGGCAATGATTCTATCAAGCTCGTCATTTTTAATTGTACTTACCTTGCAAAGCTTGAAAGTATCTTCCATTGAATTATACATTTCAAAGGTAAATGCTGAACTTTCGAGCATAATTACACGAAGATTTTCTTTTTCTATAATTTCCTTAAGGCTATCAGTAAACTTTCTGAACTGAATAACCTTGCAGTTCTTTGCAACAGCCCTCGCAGCCTCAGCATAACGAAAATCAACGAAAAGATATGTGTCACGCTTTGTAACAAGCAAATAACCAAGCGATGAAACAAAGCCTGTGAAATATTTGCGGTTATTCTGCGAATATATCAGAGCCGCATCTGCATAAGACGGAATCATATGAGCTAATTCTCTTGTTTTAGTCATTTTAAAAACTCCCTTTAAACCCTATTTAAATAACAGAGCCATAAATGTATCATTTACACTTATCAGACAATATTATGAGTGGTAAATTCAAGCAAGCTCCTCAAGGGCATAGAAATATCCATTTTTGCCAAAGCCTGCAATAACGCCTCTGCATACAGGTGAAATTACAGACTTATGCCTAAACTCCTCACGGGTATGAACATTTGACATATGCACCTCAATAGTTGGAATAGAATCCTCAACTGATGCAATAGCGTCACGCAAAGCATAACTATAATGGGTCAACGCACCTGCATTTATAACAATACCGCTGACATTTTCTCTATAAGCGGCGTGAATCCTATCTATAAGATCGCCCTCATGATTTGATTGATATATCTCACACTCAATATTGAGTGACTTTGCTTTCTCAAGAATATCTTCATTTATACTTTCTGCATTTTCTTTACCATAAATCGCCTTCTCTCTTATGCCTACCATATTAAGATTAGGCCCAAGTAAAACAAGAATTTTTTTCATTTCTTATCATCTCTTTCTAAAAGATTATATTTAGATAAATAATCTTCTCCGTAAAGTTTTTTCCTCATAGGAAGTTCCATCTTTCTGCGAAGCTTTATAGTTCTGCCTTTATCTGGAGATTGCGGCACAAGAAGTACGGATTTCATTCCGGCAAGTTTTGCGCCAAGTATATCTGTAAAAATCTGGTCACCAATAACCAAAGCATTTTTGGGCTTTACAGAAAGTTTTTTTTCGGCACGAATAAAGCCAAACGGTAAAGGTTTAAGGCTCATTGCTACGCAATCAAGTCCTATACTCTCTGCAAATGGATAAACTCGTTTTCTGAAATTATTTGAACATATTACAACTTCGATGCCACTTTTTTTAATTTCATCAAGCCATTCCACTACTCCATCATAAATTTTCTTAGATGAAGGCGGGGATACTGTATTATCAACATCAAGTAAAATCGCATCTATATTATTTTCTTTTAGGAACTCAACTGAAATATCTCTAAAAGATACAAAAGCCACTGTCGGCTTAATCACCGAATCACAACCTTTAATTTTTCAATCTTTTTAAACATCATAAATTTTTTAATACTTGCAAAAAAATCTGCCCTGAAACGTCTGCCGTGGATTAATACGGCTGACAATTCAAGGCAGACCCTCAATTTTTGTTATTTAATTGCGATAATTCTGAAATTCTCGTTATTACTTAAACTTACGCTTACGAGCAGCTTCAGACTTCTTTTTACGCTTTACAGAAGGCTTCTCATAAGCCTCTCTCTTGCGAACTTCAGCAATAACGCCAGCTCTTGCACACTGTTTCTTAAATCTTCTAAGCGCACTCTCAAGAGATTCGTTATCCTTAATTCTGATTTCAGCCATTTATCTTCCCTCCCATCCGCCATACGGCAGGGGTATTGTGTCATACGATACAAGTTGTATTATACTATATAAAGCTTGATTCTGTCAAGAGATTTTATAAAATTTGTTTATTTTTTCCGAATTTTATTTTGCAACAATATTTACAAGCTTGCCCTTAACATAAATCTCTTTGATTATATTTTTGCCCTCTGTAAATTCTGCTACCTTTGGTTCAGCTTTTGCAGCAGCAAGAGCAGTCTCTTGGTCTGCGTCAGCCTCGATTGTAATTCTTGCACGAAGCTTACCATTAACCTGAACAGCAATTTCAACTGTATCGTCCTTGCACTTGCTCTCATCATACTTAGGCCATTCTTGCTCGCAAGCAAGTCCTTCGCCGAGTTTAAGCTCATTGAAAACTTCCTCAGTAACATGAGGTGCAAATGGATTCATAAGAATTGTAAAAATACGAAGTTCTTCTCTTGTGATAGACTTTGTATTATAAATATCATTGATAAGAGCCATAAGAGTTGCAATAGCTGTATTGAATTTCAATGTTTCAATATCCTCAGAAACTTTCTTTATAGCCTTATGGAAGTTGCTTTCGAGTTCAGGACGAATACCTCCGTCTGTAACCATTGATGCAAGTCCATAATATCTCTCAATGAATCTTCTGCTTCCCTTGATACCTGATGTACTCCATGGAGCAGCTTTCTCAAAGTCACCGATAAACATTTCGTAAACACGCATAGTATCTGCACCATATTCATTTACGATATCATCAGGATTTATGACATTGCCTCTTGATTTACTCATCTTCTCGCCGTTTTCGCCAAGAATCATACCGTGGCTTGTACGCTTTGCATATGGCTCCGGAGTAGGAACTACACCAATATCATACAGGAACTTATGCCAGAAACGGCTATAAAGCAAATGGAGAGTTGTATGCTCCATACCGCCATTATACCAATCAACAGGTGACCAGTACTTCAATGCTTCTGGAGATGCAAGAGCCTCGTCATTGTGTGGGTCCATATATCTGAGGAAATACCAAGATGAACCTGCCCATTGTGGCATTGTATCTGTTTCACGCTTTGCCGGCTTTCCGCACTTAGGGCAAGTTGTATTTACCCATGAGTCGATAGCTGCAAGTGGAGATTCGCCGTTATCTGTTGGTTCATATGATTCAACATTAGGAAGTTCAAGCGGAAGTTCACTTTCAGGAAGTGCAACTGTTCCGCAACAAGGGCAATGTACAATCGGAATAGGCTCACCCCAATATCTCTGACGAGAGAAAACCCAGTCACGAAGCTTATAATTAACTTTTGAATGTCCAACTTTCTTTTCTGCGAGGAACTCAACTATTTTCTTCTTAGCCTCATCAACAGTAAGTCCATCGAGGATTCCGGAATTAACCATAATTCCTGTTGCACAATCTGTAAATGCTTCTTCTTGAACATTTCCGCCCTTAACAACCTCGATAATCGGAAGGTCGAACTTCTTTGCGAACTCCCAGTCACGAGTATCGTGTGCAGGAACGGCCATAATAGCACCTGTTCCGTAAGAAACAAGAACATAGTCAGAAATGAAAATAGGAATCCGCTTACCATTTACAGGATTTATAGCCTCAACACCCTGAAGCTTAACACCTGTCTTATCTTTAGCAACCTCTGTACGCTCGAAGTCAGACTTCTTTGAAGCCTCATACTGATAGTTGCGAATCTCATCTATGTTTGTGAGCTTATCTGCCCACTTCTCAATAAGTGGATGCTCAGGAGAGATAACCATATATGTTGCACCATAGAGAGTATCCGGACGAGTTGTATAGATAGTAAGTGTATCACCCATAGTTGTAGAGAAATCAACCTCCGCACCTGTTGAACGGCCAATCCAGTTTTTCTGCTGTGCCTTAACTCTATCAGGGTAGTCAACAAGGTCAAGGTCATTGATAAGTCTTTCTGCATACTCAGTAATCTTGAGCATCCACTGTGACTTAACCTTTCTTACAACTTCGCTATGGCATCTTTCACAAACGCCGCCAACAACCTCTTCATTTGCAAGAACGCACTTACAAGAAGTACACCAGTTTACAGCCATTTCTTTTTTATATGCAAGACCATGCTTATATAGTTGTAGGAAAATCCACTGTGTCCACTTAAAGTATTTAGGGTCGGTTGTGTTGATTTCTCTGCTCCAATCGAATGAAAGACCAAGTGCCTGAAGCTGTGCCTTAAAATGTGCTACATTTTGCTTTGTAACTTCGGCAGGGTGAATATGATTCTTAATAGCAAAATTCTCTGTTGGAAGTCCGAATGCGTCCCAACCGATTGGATAAAGGACATTATAGCCCTCTAAGCGTCTTTTTCTTGAAACAATGTCAAGAGCAGTATATGAGCGTGGGTGTCCTACATGAAGTCCCTGTCCTGATGGATATGGAAATTCTACAAGAGCGAAGAACTTAGGCTTTTTGCTATTCTGCTCTGCATGGAATACACCCTTATCTTCCCAGATTTTCTGCCATTTTGATTCAATTTTCTTGTGGTCATACTTTTTTTCAAAGCTCAATTTATTTCTCTCCTTAGTTGCAATTTTGCAGTTATTCACCGCTTGCATCAAGTGTTTCGTTGTCTATTGTAATAGTTTTTGCCCTATTAAAAAGTCCGAACGAAACTTTTAATTTTATCATAGATTATTCTATATCAATAATTTCTCCGTCCTGCCATAATCTTTCAAGGTCATAATATTCTCTTGCCTCGTCAGAGAAAACATGGACTACTACATCTACATAATCGAGAAGTATCCAAGAATTTGAGCGATAGCCCTCAACATGGCTTACGCTGATTCCGGATTCGTCAAGCTGTGCTTCAACCTCATCAGCAAGAGCCTTAACATGAGTGCTTGAAGTACCTGTTGCAATTACAAAATAATCTGCAATCGCAGAAATATCCTTAATTTTTATAACCTTAATATCAAGTGCCTTTTTGCTGTCAAGAGCCTTAACAGCCATCTTTGCTGTTTCTAATGATGTCATATATTTCCTCCATAAATTTATTTTTTCTTGAGAATAACCTCGTTATATGCGTCGAGGGTATCCCTTGCTATTGCAAGTCGTCTATGAGCCAAATCCTCTATGCTAAAGCTAAGTCCTTCAATCATAGCTGCCTCAAGACTTTTATCAGCCGCCTTGCGAATTTCGTCTACACCTTCATAATCTCTTTCGGCAGATGTAAAGTCAGCAATAAAAATTATCTTTTCAAGCAATGACATTCCACCTCTTGCCGTTGTATGATAACGAACCGCATTGAGAATATCTTCATCGTCAATTCCAAGAACAACCTTAATATATCCGCTTCCCGAAATTGCGTGCCAAAGCTTTGTTGAGTTTGCCTCGAGCGGAGAAAGCTCTATTCCGGCTTTCTTCATAATTTCAAGCTGTTCTTTCTCTGAGGTTTCTTTTGTAATATCGTGCAAAATTCCTGCGATAGCAGCTTTTTCTACATCAGCACCATACTTTTTCGCAAGTCGCACAGCCTCCTTAGATACATTCTTAGAATGTTCAAAGCGAGCGTCCTTTAATCTTGGACGAATAATTTTTTCGTAATCCTTGATATTCACAATATAAAACCTCCAAGCAATTTTATAAAAATCAGAGTTTACATCTGCTTAAAAAGCAATATAAATTATGCCATTCTGTAAATATATCTACAAATTTTCCTGTTTTCTCCCTGATAATTTCCAACACCCTCAAATAGCTTTATAAAACCTGTACGCTCTAAAACAATTTTTGAGGCAACATTATCAGCAAGACAAATACCAAAAATAGCATCTATATTCATTTTTTTCATAATTACAGGTAAAAAGGCTTTTACAGCTTCTGTCGCATAACCGTGCTTTGTAAACTCTTTTCCTATATGATAACCTATTTCCCAGCCCTCGTCAATGAGAACAGCCTGAACATATCCAATATTTTTTCCATTTTTTAATAAAATAGGATATACATAAGGGCCACTTTCGCCATTATATTGCTCAATCAAATATTCAAGAGTTTCTTTTGCTTCTTCAACAGTTTCAAAAACCTCGTCAGGAACAAATTTTCGGTTATCCTCATCAAGAGAATTGAGATGAACACTTTCTGCCATTGACAAATCAAATTCTGTGATGAGCAATCTTTCTGTTTCTATATTCATAAAACCACCTTAAAAATACAGGTTAATATGCAACTATATTTTCATTTATAAAATCAAATTTATTATTAATTAATATTTCTATAAATACAAACCTTTTTCAAGAATATAATTTTCAACCCGCTTAGGAACGAGTTTATCAATAGACTTTCCATTCTTGATAGCTTCTCGGATTTCACTTGATGAAACTTCCGGCAAGGTAAGGTTAAGCACCTGTGTTTCAGCACCTATTGATTTCAGAAAAGTTTCTCTGTCGATAAGCTCTTGTCTGCCACCGACTCCTTTTCTCGGAACTCCGCATATTTTCGCAAGCTTAAAGATTATTTCTGGATTTTTCCATGTTTCTATTGAAAGAAACATATCCGCTCCCATAATCAGAAATAAATCATCAGTGGGATAGATAGAATGTAATTCTTGCAAGGTTTCATAGGTATAGCTTTTCCCGCCACGCTTAATTTCTATATCAGAAATTTCCACCTTTGGAATATCAGAAATACAAAGCTTGCACATTGCTATTCTGTCCTGCGGAGAAACAGGTGATTCAACCAATTTATGCGGTGGTAAGAATGACGGTACAACAAGAAGTTTATCAAGATTAAGCTCACTGATAATTCCTTTTATAAGCTGAATATGTCCGTTATGTATTGGATTAAAGCTTCCGCCAAACATTCCTATCCGCACACATTTCACCCCATCTTTTATTCACATCTAAATTTTTAAACTTAATAGTTTCGCTCGAGGCGGAGTGCCTCCGCTGTCAAGACGCGTTCTACTTTTTTGTTAAATTAAAACTTGCTATTCGCGTCTAAATTTTTAACTTAAAAGTTTCGCTCGAGCCTTTTCAAAGGCTCGCAGTTTCCAAAGGCAGAGCCTTTGTTCGCCGTCCGCAGACGGCGAAATTCTTTTATACTCCTCAAAGCGCAGGAGGGTAGAAAAACATTCCAGCGGAATGTTTTTCGTAGGGAACCCTCGCAGGGGGGTCCCTACAAAAAATAAATGTCAGTTAAAGCCTTGAACTTAATAATTTTCCAAAGTTATTATCAAACTCACATTATATCAATTACTTTTTCTTAGATGTCTTTGGAAGAATGATTTTAGGCTCTTTGTCATTTCTTCTATATAGAACAAACTTTGAACCTATAACCTGTACGACCTCGCTGTTTGTTGACTTTGCGATTTCTTCAGCAACCTCTCTTGGAGTAATCTCCGCAGAGTTAAGAACCTTTCCCTTAATAAGCTCACGAGCCGCTAAAGCGTCATCAGCTTGCTTAATAATATTTTCATTCATATTGCCCTTGCCTACCATAATGATAGTATCAATATCAACTGCAAGAGAACGCAAAAATGCTCTTTGTTTACTTGTCATAATATCTCCTTAAAATTTCTTTTCTTTTAATTTTTCTCTTAGTTTTTCAGCTAAAGCTCTAAGCGCCTTTCCTCTATGGCTCATAGCGTCCTTTTGTATGCTTGAAAGCTCTGCAAATGTTTTGTTATCATCTGTGAAGAAAATCGGGTCATAGCCAAAACCATTGTTTCCTCTCGGAGCAAAACCGATTGAACCATCGCAAGAGCCTTCAACCTCAATCTTACTGCCATCAGGGAAGTAACAGCAAATAGCACAAACAAAATGTGCTGTACGCTGACCATCAGGCGTATCTTTAAGCTCAATCATAAGCTTTTCAATCTTTTCCTCATCAGACGCACCCTCACCCGCATATCTTGCAGAATAAACTCCAGGTCTGCCGCCAAGAGCGTCGACCATAAGTCCTGAATCATCTGCAATAGCAGGCATACCTGTTGCTTCGCAAGCACTCTTTGCTTTAAGTTCTGCATTTTCTGCAAAAGTTTTTCCTGTTTCATTTACCTCTGGCAATTTTTCTCCACATTCCTCTGCAGAAATAACTGAAATTCCGAGTGGCTTTAAAATTCTGTCAAATTCTTTAATTTTATTTTCGTTATGTGTAGCAGCTATATAAATCATATTATAACCTCCTGTAAAATAGGCAGTTCATTATTCTTCATTGTTATCATTTGTAAAAAGCGCTTTTGCAAAATCTGATGGATTGAATGGTTGTAAATCGTCAATTTGTTCTCCGACGCCGATATATTTAACCGGAATTTTAAGGTCGTCCATAATCGCAAGAACGACACCGCCCTTAGCTGTACCGTCAAGCTTTGTAAGAACAATACCTGTAATTCCTGCGGCATTCTGAAATTCTCTTGCCTGATTAACCGCATTTTGACCTGTTGTTGCATCAAGTACAAGCAAAACCTCTTTATCAGCATCAGGAAGCTCTCTGTCGATAATTCTGTTAATCTTAGCAAGCTCGTCCATAAGATGCTTTTTGTTGTGAAGTCTTCCTGCTGTATCTGCAATAATTACATCGCTGCCCTTAGCCTTTGCCGAAGAAATTGCATCAAACACAACAGCTGCAGGGTCCGAACCTTCTTGTTGCTTAACAATATCCGCACCTGAACGCTCTGCCCAGATTTCAAGCTGGTCTATAGCAGCGGCTCTGAACGTATCGGCGGCGGCAAGAGTAACCTTTTTTCCGGAACGAACAAGATTTGCAGCAATCTTTCCGATAGTAGTAGTTTTACCGACGCCATTTACACCTATTACAAGAATGATTGACGGCTTTGTATTTATCATCAATTCATTTGAATCGCCAAGCATATCGGCAATAACATCAGCCAATAAATCGTGAATCATTGCAGGGTCGGTAATACCCTCTTTTTTAACTCTTTTTCTTAGCTCATCACAAATATGCTCTGAGGTTGTTACACCTACATCGCCCATAATAAGCAATTCCAAAAGTTCCTCAAAAAGTTCTTCATCAATCTTTGTAAAGGACTTGAGCATTGTATCAATCTGACCGACAATGGCGTCCCTTGTCTTTTTAAGTCCCTCTTTTATTTTCTTGAATAAACCCATATTGTTTATCATTCCTTTACTACAAGAATTTGTTTAAGACTCAATCCAAAACTACTGATTTTTTCTTTCCGTTTTTCTTTCGTGGATATTCTCTGATTCTCACAACAAAATCAAGGTTTACAGCTTCAACAGTATTTCCTGTTTCCAAAAGCAAGGCATTTTTTGGAATCTCCTTTATAGTTCCCTGAATTGAAGAGCCATTGAATGTATATATAATACATTCTTTATCTATAAAGTTTTTTGCTAGTTCCAACATTTTCTCTTTATCTCCTTTTTTTCTTTTGAGATTCACAATAGTATAATTTTCTTTTTGCTTTCTTACAAAAAGAAGCAAAATTATGGTGATAAATATTATTAGAACCGGAATCAACATATCACTTCCATATAAAATTTCATCGAGCCTTTAAACCAAGTTTTTGCTCAATTTCAGATGCTCTCAATTCAAGCAATTTAGATATACCCTCATCCTGCATTGTAACACCATAAAGTACATCAGCTTCTTCCATAGTCCCTCGGCGGTGCGATATACATATAAACTGCGTCTTGTCATTCATACGGCGAAGATATTGTGCGAATCTGTCAACATTAACATCGTCAAGAGCCGCCTCTATTTCGTCCATCACGCAGAATGGCGCAGGACTTACTTTCATTATAGCAAAATATAGCGCGATTGCAACAAGAGCTTTTTCTCCACCAGACAAAAGCTCAATATGAGATACAATCTTTCCCGGAGGTGAAACCTTGATTTCAATTCCCGTTGTAAGAACATTGTCTGGGTCTGTGAGCGAAAGCTCTCCGCTTCCGCCTCCAAAAAGCTCCAAGAAAGTCTGCTTGAAGTTTTCGTTTATAAGTGCAAAACGCTCTACAAAAATATCCTGCATCTGATGTGTAAGTTCATCTATAAGTTTAAGTAACTCTGCTTTTGAGGTTTCAACATCGCCAATCTGAGTTTTAAGGAATTCGTATCTTTCGCTGACTTCCTTATATTCATCAATAGCCGAAACATTGACACTTCCTAAAGCACGGATTTTTTGCTTTAATTCCGAAAGTCTGCGTTGTGCCTTAGGAACATCTGGAATTTCAGGAGCTTTTTCCTCTGCCTCACGCTTAGTAAGCTCATATTCCTCCCAAAGCTTAGAAATAATTGTGTCATACTCATTTTGGAGATTATCTTTCTTTTCAGAAAGTCTTGCCAATTCACCACCTAAGCGTTCACGCTTTGCAGTTTCCTCACGCTCGTCTTGACGGAGTTTTGTTTGCTTTTTTTCAAGTTCTATTCTTACCTGTGATTGTTCAGTAATCAGGCTTGAATTGCCCTTAGATTGTTCAGAAAGTGCATTCGCCTGTGCAGTAAGTTCGGCAATCTTAGCTTTAAGCTCAACATTCTTTGCCTTTATGTTCTCGCTCTCAGCATTAAGAGCTTCAATTCTGCCACTTCCCGAATTTTTTCTGAGTATAAAACTTTCTATATCAGCATTGAGAGCCTCAATATCCTTTTCAGTTGTAACAATGGAAAGTCTTGTTTCCTGCAAACCGTTTGAAAGTTCCTCTCTTTTTTTGAGAAGTTCTTCCCTACTTCCTGAAAGAGTTCCCGCAAGAGATTCAAGTTCAGCTATTTTCTGCTTATATTCTTGAGTAAGTTTTTCGGCCTCTTCGCGTTCAAGTTTCAGCGATTCTATTCTCTCATCAGACCTTGCATAATCTGTATTAAGTTCTGCAAGAAGTTTTTGAGTGCTTTCGATTTCAGATTCACGGCTCTTTTTTTCAGCCTCAATCTTAACCTTATCGCCCTGCATAATATACAGTTCGCTTTGAGCCGTTGAAAGTTCAAATTTTATCTTAGAACTTTGCTCCGACGCCTGTCTTAACTTTTCGTTAACCTGTTCAAAATCTTCTTTAAGTTTTTGTGCTTGATTCTTGATGCTCTCTATTTCGCTTGCTCTGCCAAGAAGTCCGGCACTTTTTGCAAGAGAACCACCGGTAAGCGAACCACCCGCATTGACAACCTGTCCGTCAAGTGTAACAACCTTAAAACGGTAATTATACCTCTTTGCAATATTTACAGCACAGTCGAGATTTTCCGCTATAACAATTCTGCCAAGCAAAGAGCCAAGAATACCCTTATAACAATCCTTACAGGAGCATAATTCGGAAGCTACGCCGATAAAGCCCTCGCACTGCTCCAAGCCACGCTCATTGAAATCTCTTGCTTTAATAGTCGCAATCGGCAGGAAAGTTGCACGACCACCGTTACAGCGTTTCAAAAATGCAATAGCCTTTTTAGCGTCTGCGTCTGTATCTGTAACTATGTTCTGCATAGCACCGCCAAGAGCTGTTTCAACAGCCGTGCTGTATTTCTTAGGAACGGAAATAACTCTTGAAACAGGTCCGTGTATTCCAGTCAAACCGCCATTTTTAACCTCACGCATAACTGTCTTAACGCTTGCAGCAAAGCCCTCAAGGTTGCGTTCTAAATCCTCTAAAAGTTTTGCTTTTCTGAAAAGCTGTTCACTGTCAAGGCGGAGCTTTTCGGAACCTGCTTTCAATTCCTCGCACTGACGGCTTTTTTGCTCAAGTCTTAGTTCACAGCCCTTAGAAACATTGGTAAGTTCAGTTATTTTCTCATCGCAATCGGAAAGCATTTGTCCATAGTCTGCGATAATCTTTTTGAGTGTTTCAATCTGAGATGTTCTTTCCTTAATGTTGTTTTCAAAGGAATCCATTCTTGCACTTATCTCAGAAATTGATGTTCCCGAAGTCATATATTTAACATTAACTTCGGCAAGCTCTGCTGTCAGCTTAGAAAGCTCTGCATTTATTGACATAAGCTTGTCACTGCTTTCGCTTTCACCGTCACGCAAGGTATTAAGTTTTTCAAGATATGTATTAAGGCTGTCCTTTAACCTTGAAAGCGTTGTTTCTTTATCCTTGATAAGCTGATGTTTTTTCTCAATTTCTGCATCTATCTCAACAGAACTGCGTTTTGTTTCGTCTATATCTGATGCAATTCTTGAAACAGTTTCCTGATTATGAAATATGTCGTTCTGAAGAACATTAACCTCTGCACGCTTACCGGCCGCCTCCTCGTCAAGACGGGAAGTTTCTGAACGCAAGGTTTCAATCTTCGCTGTAATATCGCTCTGCTTTGAGAAAAGTTCTTCAGTTTTAGCCTCAATATCCGTAAGAGCCTTTTGCGTTTCGTCATATTGGCTTTGTGCTATTGCTATTTTATCCTCCTGCTCTCTCAAGAGCCTTGTAGATTTATCAATAGTTTTCAGCCACAAGCCTATTTCAAGACCACGCTTCTCTTCCGCATATTCAAGATACGACTTTGCTTTCTCTGATTGTATTCTAAGTGGCTCTACACGACCTTCGAGTTCAGAAAGTATATCACGCAAACGAACAAGATTTTCTTCGGTTCTGCCAAGTCTGCGTTCTGCATCAGCTTTTCTGTAACGATAGCGTGAAATTCCTGCCGCTTCCTCGAAAATCTCTCGTCTGTCCTCACTCTTTGCTGCAACGATAGAATCAATCTTGCCCTGACTAATCATAGAATATCCGTCACGGCCAAGACCTGTATCCATAAACAATTCATGAATATCCTGCAAACGAACTACGGTATTATTTATAAGATATTCACTTGCGCCCGAACGATAATATCTTCTTGTAACGGAAACCTCGTCTTTGTCAAAATCAAGAGTTCTGTCGCTGTTGTCAATAGTAAGGGTTACCTGTGCAAAGCCTGTTCTTTTACGATTCTTTGCACCGTTAAATACGACATCTTCCATCTTTGAGCAACGCAAAGTTTTCGGTGACTGTTCACCGAGAACCCAACGCATAGCGTCACTTATATTACTTTTTCCGCTTCCGTTAGGACCAACAACTGCTGTTATTCCCTTAGTAAAGCTAAGTCTGGTCTTATCCGGAAAAGTTTTAAAGCCTTGAAGCTCAAGGGATTTTAATATCACTGTATCACCACATTATAGATTAAATGTTAAGAGCTTTGCCCTTAATTGTTTGAAAGGTAAAACTATTTTTCGAGCTTTTTATCTGAAAAACACTTATATCCCAATATACATATCGGCAAAAAATAAATGCACCATACTTCAAGTAAAATTGTTCCGAATATGTCATCTGTTTCCGATGTAAATACAGGAAACATAGGCACAAAAAAGCAAGAAACAAAGAATATACCATGTATCATAAGAAGTATTTTAAGACACTTGCTCTTTTTATCAACTGCTTTAATATTCAAGCCTGTAAAGAATGTAGATAACGCCATAAATGCATAACCCAATAAGTCATAATTGAAAAAAAGACTTCCTGTATTACCATAACTTATAATCGACAGAACTTCTTCACTCAAACCTGTATTCATATGTACAGTAGTACACTCTGCATAGTATACTATAAAAACCAACACTGCATATATTGAAGCAAAACACATTGCAACAACACCACAGGATTTATTTTCCTTATCATTATTCTCATTAAGAGCAGCCATAAAGGGGATAAATCCAATAGCTATAAATATACTTGAAAGACAGCTTGCAAAAATTGTATTTAAAAAAAGTCCGAATATCATAGATATCGCAAATGCCAAAACAGCAAGTCCTGTAACTGCTGAACCGATTTTTCCAAAAGTCGTATTTTTCACTTTTTATTCTCCTAAGTCAGTTTGTATCAACCGCAATCTGGAACTTGCCGAAGCTTCACCTCGTATCTTTCCAAACGCATTTCCTGACGAACTATTACATTAAATCCAAGTCGATTTAACCTATCAATATTTTTGCGTTTTTGTCCGACAAACCTCGAAACCGAACGAGGATTGACATAAACCTCTATTGTACCTTTATGTATACCGCTCTTTTCAAGCTCCTTTATACAGTTGCTATACATAATCTCGCTTTCACAAAGTTCACGAAAAGCAGGGTGAAATGCTCCTGCCGCCATACCCTCACGCAGACTGTCGCTATCGTGCAGTCCTAAGCGAATGACATTTATATGTCGGTTTTCAAAGTACAGCAAAAGTTCAGCACAAAGCTTTACAGCGTCCTCGAGCGTCTGCGGCTGATAATCCTTAGACCTATATAGTTCATAAAGCTCTGTTCCCTTGATAACCACCGTAGGATAAATTCTGACCGTATCAGGATTGAGGTCGGCTATTTCGTAGGCACTTTCCCTGTCACGCTCATCATTGCTCTTATAAAGTCCTGTCATCATTTGCAGTCCAAGAGAAAAACCGTCCTCAGAAATCATCTTTGAGGAATTTATAATATCGGCTCTTGTATGACCTCTTTCGTTAGCCGCAAGAACCTCATCATTCATACTTTGAGCACCAAGCTCTATTGCAGTAACTCCATACTTATGAAGTATATCAAGAATTTCGCTATCAATAGCATCCGGACGGGTTGAAATTCTTATACCCGCAAATTCACCTGACTTAACAACAGGAGCGGCGGCTGAAAGCAAACTTTCCATATAAGCCTTATCAATAGCCGTAAAGCTTCCGCCGAAAAATGCAATTTCTGCATTTTTAGTATTCTCTTTAAGACTTTCTCTCGCGATAGTTATTGCGTTCTTTACATCATTTGTACAAGGTTGGCTTTGCTGTCCTGTAATTTCACGCTGATTGCAAAAGCTGCAATTATGTGGACAACCGTTATGTGGTACAAAAATTGCTACATTTGAGTGTTTCAATATCCCATCAACTCCAATGCTTCTCTTGCTGCCTGCTGTTCAGCTTCCTTCTTGCTTCTTCCGCCACCCTTGCCGATTTTATTGCTGTTAAGTCTTACCTCAACAGTAAAGTGCTTATCGTGGTCAGGACCACTTTCGCCAACAAGAACATATGTTATTCTTTCTTCAGGATTTTTTTGAATAATTTCCTGCAAAGTTGTCTTATAATCCTTAAAGCTAAAGCTTCTTGGAGAATCTATCTCAGGCTTTACAAAATCCATAATAAATCTTCCGGCTGGTTCTATTCCCCCGTCAAGGTAAATAGCCGCAATAAGTGCTTCAAAAGCGTCAGCAAGGATTGACGGACGCTCGTTGCCATGAAGATTTGCCTCTCCATGACTTAATCTTATAAAATCTCCAAGGTGTATTGTTCTTGCAAATTTAGATAATGTCTTTTCGCAGACAAGAGCCGCTCTCAGCTTGCTGAGGTCGCCCTCCGGATAGTTCGGGCAATTTTTAAAAATATAGTCCGAAACAACAATGCTAAGAACAGAATCGCCTAAAAATTCAAGTCTTTCATTGCTTTTGTCACCGTGCTTAGATTCATTCGCATATGATGAATGAGTCAAAGCATTTTTCAGAAGCTTAATGTTTTTAAATTTATATTCGATAGCGTTTTCAAGCTCATCTAAGTTAGTTTTTCTTTGAGCATTCATAACTCATCAGCCTCCATTTTTCAGAACTTCCAGCTCACGCTGAATTTCTCCGATAACATCTTTTTCTGTATAATCTATAACTGATTTAATCGCACTGATAAAAGTATCCGCCTTAGCACTGCCGTGAGTTTTAAGAACAGGCTTAGCCACACCCATAATAGGAGCTGCACCATAATTATTATAGTCCATATATTCTTTAAGTTCTTTCATGTCTTTAAGAACGAGTGCAGCCGCAAGCTTTGTTTTGAAATTTTTCATAAAAAGTTCTTTGATTTTAAGCATAAGAGCAGATGCAACACCCTCATACATTTTTACAATAATATTTCCGGTAAAACCATCAGCAACAATTACATCAGCCGCATCGTGCGGAATATCTCTTGCCTCTATGTTTCCGATAAAGTTAATCGGCGCTTCTTTAAGTAAAGCAAAGGCTTTGTGCTGAAGCTCGCCGCCCTTATGGTCCTCTGTGCCAACATTTGCAAGAGCGACACGAGGATTTTTAATTCCGCATATCTTGTCCATATAAACCGAACCCATAATACCGAACTGCTGTAACATTTCAGGACGGCACTCAACATTTGCGCCACTGTCTATCAAAAGAACCTGTCCCTCTACCTTTGGCATAAGTGGAGAAAACGCTGGTCTTTTAATACCTTTGATACGCTTAACAATCATAGTTGCACCCATAATCAAAGCACCGCTGTTTCCAGCAGAAAGAAAGGCATCTGCACCACCGCTTGCGAGAAGCTTTAAACCAACAGCCATAGAGCTTTGATTCTTTGACTTCATAATATCGCCGGCCTCGTCCTCCATTGTTATAACATCAGGAGCGTCCTCTATACTGATTCCTGCGATTGATATATTATTTTCTTTTGCGGTCTTTTCAATAATTTCCTTGCTTCCTACAAGGACAATCTCAATATTATTATAAACTTCAAGAGCTTTAACACAACCTTTAATTACTTCTAAGGGTGCGTTATCTCCGCCGAATGCATCAACTATAATTTTCATTGCGATTTACCGACCTTTCTTTTGATTTTAAGCAAGTGCGAAATCGACCTTTACTTTTTCAAGAGCGTCTAATGCACAAGCCGAATGTTTAGCCGCTCTCTCCCTTTTATCACGAATTTTTTCTTCAAGCGGAGGAAGTATTCCGATGTTTGCTCCCATCGGCTGAAAATCCTTAACACTCTCATCTGCAATATATCGTGACAAAGCACCTATCATTGTTTCTCTCGGTAGAGTTATTGTTTTGATATTGTTAAATCGTCTTGCCGCGTTAATTCCTGCAATAAGTCCGCTTGCACCTGATTCCATATAACCCTCTACACCCGTAATCTGTCCTGCAAAGAAAATATTTGAATTTTCTTTCATAGAAAAATCTGAATTTAATATTCTCGGCGAATCAATAAAAGTATTCCTGTGCATAACTCCATATCGAATAAATTCCGCATCGTACAAAGCAGGTATCATAGAGAAAACTCTCTTTTGCTCTGGAAATTTCAGATTTGTCTGAAATCCGACTAAATTATACAGCGATTTTTCTGCATTTTCTGTCCTAAGCTGTAAAACCGCCCAAGGTCTGTGTCCTGTTCTCGGGTCACGCAAACCGACAGGCTTCATCGGCCCGAAACGAAGTGTATCGTGTCCACGCTGTGCAAGTATTTCAACAGGCATACAGCCCTCGTATACCTTAGGATTCTGAACATCTACACCATGCAAAGGCGTTCTCTCCGCTGAAACTAAAGCCTCGTAAAAAGCCTCGTATTCATCTTTATTCATAGGGCAGTTAATATAAGCGTCATCTCCGCCCTTGTCATATCTTGAAGCGAAAAATGCCTTTTCCATATCAATGCTTTCGGCTGTTACAATCGGAGCCGCCGCATCAAAAAAGCTCAATCCGCCACCACAGATTTTCTGTATCTCTGCGGATAATGCTTCGCTTGCAAGAGGTCCTGCCGCAATAACAGTAATCGCATCATTCGGAATTTCTGTAACTTCCTTTTCAATAACTTCAATTAGCGGATTATTTCTGATTTCTTTTGTCACCATAGCAGAAAAATCGTCTCTATTTACTGCTAAAGCGCCTCCAGCAGGAACAGCACATTTATCTGCACATTTCATCAAGAGAGAATCGAGCCTACGCATTTCCTCTTTGAGCAAACCTGCGGCACTTTCTATTCTGAGTGCCTTAAGAGAGTTTGAGCAAATAAGTTCGCAAAACAAATCGCTCTTATGTGCAGCTGTCTTTTTTGTCGGCTTCATTTCAAAAAGCCTAACATTTATGCCACGCTTAGCAATCTGATAAGCACACTCACAGCCCGCCAATCCTGCACCGATTACATTTATATACATTATTTCACCTCTTTTAAACCAAAGAATAAAACTTTTTATAATTCTTTATCCAAGCTTAGGTTTTCTGCATTCATTCTCAAACAATAGAAATTCTTTATCCAATCAGGTTCATTTTTTATTCTATCTTTCATTGAAATTAGTCTGCGTTTGCCTACTCGTCTATCCAATATAGCCAACATTCTCACAATGGCATTTTCACTGCTAAGACTTTTTTCAATACCCTGATTATCAAATTCGCTAAATGAATCATAAAAAATATCATGACTGAATTTTCCGCTGTTAATCGTTTCATTGTTAGCTATTTTCCAACATTCCAAACGAGATTTATCAGGATATTCATTACATAATCTCAAATCACTAAGCCAAGCAGTCATATCCCAATCAAAATAATCAGTTCTGAATATTTCCTTGCCATCGTAACGAATAGCAACACGACCATAGTGGTCTGGAGCTTTACTATATGAGGTAACAAAATATTGAATATGCCCTCTCAATGATTGTGCAAGATATTCATTTTCCAGCTTATTTCGTATGCCACTCCATGTTGCCATATAAACCTCCAATAACAGCTAAAAATCAATTTTCTTCTTCAAGTGGTTTTGAGAAACCGCAACCCTCTGCCTGACAGAAAAGTGTTGGCTTCTTGCCGGCTTTCTTATAAAGAATAGCTCCGCAATTCGGGCATTTTTCTTCTGATGGCATATACCAAGAAACAAAATCACATTCAGGGTAATTTTCACAACCATAGAATACTCTGCCACGCTTAGTTTTCTTTACTATTACATCTCCGCCACATTTCGGACAATGAACGCCTGCCTTAACAACAAATTTTTTGATGTTCTTACACTCAGGCCAACCCGGACAAGCAATGAACTTACCATATCTTCCAAACTTAACAACCATCTGTCTGCCACAAAGTTCACAAGTAATGTCTGTTTTATCCTGCTCAAGTTCTATCTTAACATCTTTCATTTCCTCTTTAGCTTTTTTAAGAGTTTTATCGAAATCACCATAGAAATTAGCAAGCAAATCCTGCCACTTGCACTTACCCTCTTCAACTGTATCAAGGTCACTTTCCATCTGAGCGGTAAATTTTACATTTACTATCTTAGGGAAACGCTCTTTCATAAGCTTAGTTATAACTTCTCCCAATTCAGTTGGAATAAGGGTTTTAGATTCACGCTTAACATACTCTCTTGATGTAATTGTAGAAATAGTCGCCGCATAGGTTGACGGTCTGCCAATTCCATATTCTTCAAGAGCCTTAATCAAAGATGCCTCTGTATATCTTGCTGGTGGCTGTGTGAAATGCTGATTCGGCGAAATAGTCTTTACACGAAGTTCCATACCCTCTTTAAGTGGTGGAAGTTCCTGTTCGCTTTCCTCATCAGTGTCCTTACTCTCAACATAAAGGACTGTAAATCCATCGAAATCCACACGATAACCCGATGCCTTAAAAATATAATTTCCTGCAAGGATTTCTGCTGATGTTGTCTTATGAATACAATCAGACATCTGGCAAGCAATAAAACGCTCCCAAATGATTTTATAAAGCTTATATTGTTCCGGTGTAAGGCTATCCTTAACCTTATCAGGTGAAAGCTCTATCGTTGTCGGACGAATAGCTTCATGTCCGTCCTGAGCGTTTGAACGAGATTTATATTTTCTTGGTTCAGCAGGAAGATATTTATCTCCCCATCTCTGCTGAATATAATCTCTTGCACTATTAAGTGCATCATCAGAAAGTCTTAGAGAGTCAGTTCTCATATAGGTAATCAAACCGACTGCACCCATTCCCTCAATCTCAACACCTTCGTAAAGTTCCTGAGCAATACGCATTGTACGCTTAGACTGGAAGCCAAGCTTTCTTGAACATTCCTGTTGCAAAGTTGAAGTAATAAACGGTGGAGCAGGCTTTCTTGTTCTTCTTCCGTTCTTAACCTTGCCAACCTTAAAGCTTTCGTTTTCGAGTTCAGTAAGAATCTGATTAGCTTTTTCCTCATTGCGAATATCAAGCTTTATGCTACTATTTTTATCCTTAATGCGAAGTGTTCCCTCGATATTATCATAAAGTGACGCAGGGAAAGCCTTGCGTTCACCCTTTGGAATAAACTTTGCATCAATAGTCCAATATTCCTCCGGCTTAAATGCACGAATCTGTTCTTCTCTATCAACAATAATTCTTACTGCAACAGATTGAACACGACCTGCCGAAAGACCTTTTCTGATTTTCTGTGCAAGAAACGGACTAAGCTTATAACCGACAAGCCTATCGAGAATACGCCTTGCCTGCTGTGCATTAACAAGGTCTATATCTATACAGCGTGGATTAGCCATACCGTTTGTAACACCAGTCTGAGTAATTTCATTAAATGTAACACGGTTTTTCTCATCAAGCGGCAAATCAAGCAAATATGCAAGGTGCCAAGAAATAGCCTCTCCCTCACGGTCAGGGTCGGTTGCAAGAAAAACTTCTTCACTTTTTGCAGCACGCTTTTTAAGTTCATCAGCAAGTTCTTCCTTGCCCTTAATTATATCATACTTTGGCTTGAAGCCATGTCTTATATCAACGCTCAAACGCTTTTCGGGCAAATCTCTTATATGACCCATAGAGGCAACAACCTCATATCCCGAACCTAAATATTTTTTAATTGTCTTAGCCTTTGCAGGTGACTCAACAATAACTAGCTTTGACACTCAAGTTTCCTCCGTAATATAAATTTAATGCAGTATTTATTTTATCTTAAAATCAACCTTTTGCTATATATTTACCTCCGACAACCGATTCTATGTAGCCAAAAATTTCAAGCTCAGTAAGAGCTGAAAGTAATTCATGTATAGGCATACCTGTTTTCGCTGAAATATAATCAGTTGTCACAGGTTCATCACTCAACACCATAAATACCTTTTTAGAATTTTCTGAAACATCTTTCGGAACTTTTCTTATAGGTTTTTCTTCTGGTTTTGATTCATCAATTACAAATTCAGATGTACTGTCTATACTATTTTCGACAAAAATCGGCTTACGAATTTGTTCGACTTTTTCATTATAATCTATTTTAGCAAAATAATTCAAGTTATTCTTGTTAGTATCATACCAATTTAAAATATCGCTTGGTTCTATTGCAACTGAATATCCACGCCTCAAAAGTTCGTTAGAACCTTTATTTTCTCTAAAAAAAATACTTCCCGGAATAGAAAAAAGCTTTCTGCCCTCTTTAATAGCGTCATTTGCTGTTATCAAAGCGCCGCTCCTTTCCCCAGCCTGAACAACAAGCGTAGCATCAGAAAGCCCACAAATTATTCTGTTTCTAAGTGGAAAATTCTTTGCAATAGGCGGATATCCTGGCGGAAATTCCGAAACAACTGCACCATTTTCTGCAATTCTCTCATACATTGGAATATTTTCCATAGGATACCCCACATCTATTCCACAGCCAAGAACGCTTATCGTTATTCCACAAACATTAAGAACAGCCTTATGCGAAGCTGTATCAATACCAAAGGCTCCTCCGCTGACAACTATTGCTCCCGATTCAGCAAAAGAAAACGCAAAGTCATTTGCCGCATTTAATCCTTGACTTGTTGCATTTCTTGAACCAACCATAGCAACAGACAATTTCCCGTCAAGCTTAGGCATTTTACCCTTCACATAAAGTAAAACAGGTGGTGCAGAAATAGCACGAAGCTTATCAGAAAAAAGCTCATCATTATATGTTATAATGTCATATCCAAGTCTTTCGCAGTCATTAAGAATTTTCCTTGCTTTGGATAAATCCTTGTTCATAAGCTTTTTTATAATATTAGGTGTGAAGCAATCGCAGATTTTATAATCATACTCTGAGGCATTATAAAAATTTTCGGCTGTTTTAAAAAAGGACATACCATTCTTAAAGGCAGTATTATTAACACCAAATATGCATTGCAGCCACAGATAGTATATTACATCTTTTCTCAAGAGTATTCCTCCACACAGCAACATATCACTTACTTCTGATAAGTTCCCACATCAAAATAGCCGCAGCAGCAGACGCATTAAGTGATTCAGCTCTTCCTCCCATAGGAATTTTTATTCTTTGCGAACAGGCAGAAATAGTTTCATCTGTAAGACCTGCACCCTCATTGCCTATGAGTACGATTCCACTCCTTAAATCAAGTTCAGTAACGGACACAGCATCTCTCGGAGTTGCGGCATATGTTTTTATTCCTTTTTTAGTAAGCTCAGAAATAAACTCAGTAAAGTTTTCAGCAACACAGAATTTCATTCTAAATACAGCACCCATACTTCCCCTCGCAACCTTAGGCGAATAAACATCGCAGCAATCTTCCGAAAGTATTATGCCATCAAGACCTAAAGCCTCTGCTGTTCTGAGTATAGTTCCGAGATTAGACGGGTCGCTTATATTTTCCAAAGCAACATAACGCCCCGTATTTTCTATTTTATCAACTAAAATGCTTTTGTCAAGCATAGAAATAACGCAAAGCAAACCTTGCGGTGATTTTGTATCGGAAATTTTCAAGAAAATGTCAGCACTGACTTCAATTTTTTCGCAGCCAATATCCGATATTAACTTGAAATCGTCCGAATATTTTTCCATAGCCTGTTTTGTATATACGAACTTATTTATTTTCGCACCTGACAAAGCCGCATCTCTGCAAAGTCTTACCCCCTCAACAGTAAAAAGACCCGCATCTCTTCTTTGCTTTGCACTTTTTTGCAACTTAATAATTTCTTTAATATTGGGATTATCTCTGCTTGTTATCATATTCATCGCACTTCTCTTTTATACATAATGCTGTTTCAGGTATCGCCATACCATTTTCATCAACTATAATATCTGCATATTTTTCATATAGCGGAATGCGTTCATTATAGAGGTCGAGCAAAGTTTGCCCTTTTTTTATAGAAACTCCACGCTGTGTAAGATCGCCAAGCCTGTTTGCGATTTCTCCATAAGGAAGCCTTATATATACAACTATTCCTATTTTCTTAAAATGCTCCATAGCTTCTTCGCCATAAATAACACTTCCGCCTGTTGCAATAACAGAACGACTTACATCTATTGAAGCATTAATTTTATTTTCTATCTTATTAAAACCGTCTAAACCTTCCTGAGATATTATTTCGCTTAATAATCTACCATCTTTTTCCTGAATAAGCAAATCCGAATCAAGAAAGGAGTAACCTATAATCTTAGCTAAAATTACACCTACAGTACTTTTTCCACAGCCCGGCATACCTATCAAAATTATATTTTTCATACTAAAAATCCTTTTTAATATAATATAAATAATGCACCTAAGAGTGAACTTAGGTGCATTGAATTTAATTATAAAGCAGCCTTAGCCTTCTCAACAAGAGCTGTGAAAGCCTGTGGGTCAGCAATAGCAATCTCAGAAAGAACCTTTCTGTTAAGTGTGATGCCAGCTTTCTTAAGACCGTTCATAAATGTTGAATAATTAACACCGTTTGCACGGCAGCCTGCGGAAATACGAGTAATCCAGAGTCTTCTGAAATCTCTCTTACGCTGTTTACGACCGATATAAGCATAGTTGCCGCTCTTCATTACGGCTTCCTTAGCCATCTTAAAATGCTTGCTCTTTGCACCCCAATAACCGCGAGCGAGCTTTAGTGTCTTTTTTCTTCTTTTGCGTGTAGCCAACGCACCCTTTACTCGTGCCATTTATATAATACCTCCGTTTTGTGCATTAAACCGTTCTGACCGGTAATACTCTTAAATTATTTGTAAGGAATGAGTCTCTTGATTTGTGCTGTATTTGTCTTATCAGCAACAGCAGTCTTTCTAAGACCTCTCTTACGCTTTGTTGTTTTCTTGTTTAAGATGTGGCTTTTGTTTGCATGAGCACGGATAACCTTACCGCTCTTTGAAAGCTTAAAACGTTTTTTTGCTCCGCTGTGTGTCTTAATCTTTGGCATTTTATTGCTCCTCCTTATTGT
The DNA here is from genome assembly GCF_047012705.1 of Pseudoruminococcus sp. Lineage (NCBI taxonomy): Bacteria > Bacillati > Bacillota > Clostridia > Eubacteriales > Acutalibacteraceae > Pseudoruminococcus > Pseudoruminococcus sp. Next base: position 186,689 of record NZ_JBKXNW010000006.1, read on the forward strand.
TCTGATTTGCTCTCATTTAAAAGAAAGCACTTATATCGTCTTTAGTTCCGAATAATCGGTTTACTTTGTTTTCGGTCCTAAGAACATAAGCATACTGCGTCCCTCAAGCTTTGCGGGTTTTTCAATATTTGCAAAGTCTGCACAAGCTTCTGCGAATTTCTTCATTACATCCATACCAAGCTCAGGGTGTCCCATTTCTCTTCCACGGAAGCGTATAGAAACCTTAATTTTGTTTCCTGCTCCAACAAAACGCTTTGCATGAGCCAACTTAGTGTTAAAATCATGGGTATCAATATTGAGCGAAAGACGAATTTCCTTAACATCAACAACATGTTGATTTTTTCTTGCTTCTTTCTCTCGTTTAGCCTGCTCAAAGCGATACTTGCCGTAGTCCATAATCTTACAGACAGGCGGTTTTGCCTGAGGGGCAATCTTAACGAGGTCAAGATTCATACTTTCAGCTTTAGCTAAAGCCTGAGAAGCGGACATAATTCCTAATTGTTCACCGTTCGAGCCGATAATACGCAGCTCTTTGTCACGAATTTCTTCATTTATCTGAAGTTCCTGCTTGCCTATGTTAAAGCACCTCCATACATAACTATAAAACGAAAAAGCACGGTACAGCCGTAACTGTCCGTGCGTCAATAGCATAATCAGAGAACGCAAAAAGCTCTCGTAGAATAGTTATTGACCCATGACAGTCTAACCTCATAGGTGAAAGCATACCGCTTTGCTTTGTTGTACTCGAATATTATATACCGCTTTCCGCAATTTGTCAAGGTTTTTTGTAGAATTTCATACCATCTTTTCTGTATATTCCATAAGAAGATATGTTGTCTTTAAGTTTGAATTTTCATCAGGATTATATTCTTTAATCAGTTCAAATCCCAATTTTTCCAAAAGTTCACGCTTTGTTAAATCTGTTTTTGAAATCTGCATATAATATTTTTCATATTTTTTCTGTGATAATACATAATTCAAAAGTGCCTCTGCTATAGAATTATCCATACTTTCAGCTGAAATAGGATAACCTATATAACCACAGTCCTTAGGAATATTTTTAACGCTGAATGCACTTTGGAGTGCGGAATAGACCTTTTTAGCCTTAATAATTCCAAACTGTTTTTTAATATCAGAGTAATTAAGCTCTATGTATCCACTTCGGAAATCACTCAAATATATAATGCCTATAATTTTACCATCTGAAACCGCTTTATAAAATTTTCTAATAATAAGGCTATTTTTTATTGCAAGTCCGCCACGCTCTATTTTAGGAATAAATTTTTTTAAGCTATCATACGCAGAATATATCATCAGATATGAAGCAACTCCCCTATCTCTTTCTGTAAGCGGCATTATATCAATTTTTTTCATATTGCTCATAATCTAACCTCATTATATAAATTATCAACGAATTACAGAAAGACGCTTTATATTTTCAAGCATCTTTCGGACTGGTGGAAGTGCTAAAAGAATAAGCGTAATAACCCCCTCCGTCAAAACATAGCTTGCATTATAAATCAAAACTGCACTAATTGCCACAAAATTATCATAAAGATTTCCTGCATATGTTGTATAGAAAATTAATCCTGAAACTTCATGAAAGAAAAGTCTTCCTAGTATGCCAAGAATATATCCATATATTAAACCATTTTTCTTTTTAGAAAAGAATCCCGAAACACCCAATGCACCAAAAGCAAGCGGATAATCTAAAAGCACTTGTAATGGGTGTACAAAATAAGGCTCTACTACAAATTGCAGAATACCATATGCGATAGATGCAATAAAACCCGTCATTGGACCATAGCAATAGCCAATCATACTTATAATAAGCATACTAAAAAGTGTAATTGAACCACCGTTCGGCAAACTTGGCAATTTTATGATTGTAGAAACAACCATAGCTAAAGCAATCGCTAAACCTGCAAATGTAATTTGCTTTGTTTTCATACAGAAGCTCCTAATTTATTATCTTTGATTATATGATTTCAAATTTTTCTCTGTTACGGTCAAAAATATATTTATATTTAATCATAGTTTTTAAATATTCATATACTTTCTACATATATTATAGCAAAATCAGTTTAAATCATTAACCGATTTCGTGTTTTCATAACGTTCTTTTCCCCACCAAAATGGAAGTATTTCTTTTAATGTAATAGTTTCTCTTTTTTCAAAGTCAATCATTATTTTCATATTTTCATTCTTTTCGTTAAGCTGCATAAAAAATTCTCTGCACGCACCACAGGGCATTCCACTGCCCTCTCCATGCGGAGCTTTATCCATAAATGCAATCAAACGCTTTACAACAGTTTGTCCGCTATTTACATACATATTAAGTGCCGCTACTCTCTCAGCACACAAATTCATAACCCCGCTACAGCTTTCAATACAAAAACCTGTGAATATCTCGCCATTTTCAGCCTCTAAAGCACATACGACATGATGTGCCATAACGAATGGAGATACATCTTCAGGATGATACTGCTTTTTCGCCTTCTCATATAACATATCCCAAATATCCATATATAGCCTCCCAATTTCCAGCAAAAGAAAAAGCAGTAAGTTTTCATCTTACTGCTTTAGTGGCTCCCCCAACTGGGCTCGAACCAGTGACATCATGATTAACAGTCATGCGCTCTACCGACTGAGCTATGGAGGAATATATAAATGTTGGCGTCTTCCTATTTTCACAGGCCGCTTCCAGCCAACTATCTTCGGCACTACTGAGCTTAACTTCTGTGTTCGGGATGGGAACAGGTGGACCCTCAGCGTCATCAACACCAACTATTTATCTACTTCTATTCACTTTTCCGGGTCTTGGTGACCCGTGCGAGAATCGAACTCGCGTTGCCGCCGTGAGAGGGCGGAGTCTTAACCGCTTGACCAACGGGCCAATTCTCTTCGGCTAGAGCCGGTTGCCCAGCTCCAACCTTCTCTTTGGTGCGCCATCAGGGGTTCGAACCCGGGACACCCTGATTAAGAGTCAGGTGCTCTACCAACTGAGCTAATGGTGCATATCGCACCCTCAAAACTGAATAAAGAAGCAGATCTGCTTGAACCAAAGTTCATGGTCAAGCCCTCGACCTATTAGTACTGCCAAGCTGAATACCTCACGGTACTTACACACGCAGCCTATCAACCTTGTAGTCTTCAAGGGGTCTTACTAACTTACGTTATGGGATATCTTATCTTGGAGCCGGCTTCACGCTTAGATGCTTTCAGCGTTTATCCGATCCGCACTTAGCTGCCCAGCTGTGCCACTGGCATGACAACTGGTGCACCAGCGGTGCGTCCATCCCGGTCCTCTCGTACTAAGGACAGCACTCCTCAAATATCCTGCGCCCACGACAGATAGGGACCGAACTGTCTCACGACGTTCTGAACCCAGCTCGCGTACCACTTTAATCGGCGAACAGCCGAACCCTTGGGACCGAATACAGCCCCAGGATGTGATGAGCCGACATCGAGGTGCCAAACCTCCCCGTCGATGTGGACTCTTGGGGGAGATCAGCCTGTTATCCCCAGGGTAGCTTTTATCCGTTGAGCGACGGCATTTCCATTCACATACCGCCGGATCACTAACTCCAACTTTCGTTACTGCTCGGACCGTCATCCTCGCAGTTAGGCTGGCTTGTGCGTTTACACTCAGAGGCACGGTTTCCGTCCGTGCTGAGCCAACCTTTGAGCGCCTCCGTTACTCTTTAGGAGGCGACCGCCCCAGTCAAACTGCCCGCCTGACAATGTCCCCCGACCAGTTTCATGGCCGCAGGTTAGAATTCCAGCAATCTAAGAGCGGTATCCCAAGGCCGACTCCGTAAAAGCTGGCGCCTTTACTTCCTAGTCTCCCGCCTATCCTGTACATAGATTACCGAAACCCAATATCAAGCTGCAGTAAAGCTCCATGGGGTCTTTCCGTCTTGTCGCGGGTAACCGGCATCTTCACCGGTACTACAATTTCGCCGGGCGGGTAGTTGAGACAGTGCCCAGATCATTACACCATTCGTGCGGGTCGGAACTTACCCGACAAGGAATTTCGCTACCTTAGGACCGTTATAGTTACGGCCGCCGTTTACCGGGGCTTCAATTCGGAGCTCTCACTCCTCCTCTTAACCTTCCGGCACCGGGCAGGTGTCAGCCCCTATACTTCATCTTTCGATTTGGCAGAGACCTGTGTTTTTGATAAACAGTTGCCTGGGCCTATTCTCTGCGGCTCACATTTCTGTGAGCACCCCTTATCCCTAAGTTACGGGGTCAATTTGCCGAGTTCCTTAATTACCCTTCTCCCGTTGGCCTTAGAATCCTCTTCCTGTCCACCTGTGTCGGTTTGCGGTACGGGCACCTAAAATATACGCACAGCTTTTCTCGCCCTCGTCCAAACATACTTCTCTACTCAAATTTCGATCCCTTACGCCCGGGTAAACCAACTCCCGGGATATGCCCTTTCAAGGTGTCCCTGTGTTTAAATCTTTCGGTGGTTACGGAATATCTACCGTATGTGCATCGGCTACGCCGTTAGGCCTGACCTTAGCTCCCGACTTACTTGGAGCGGACGAACCTTCCTCCAAAAACCTTAGACTTTCGGCCAATATGATTCTCACATATTTCTCGCTACTCATTCCGGCATTCTCACTTCTGTAAAGTCCACGAACGCTTTCGCTCTCACTTCACTCCTTACAGAACGCTCTCCTACCATACCTTGCGGTATCCCAAGCTTCGGTGTATAATTTAGCCCCGTTGAATTTTCGGCGCAGGGTCACTCGACCAGTGAGCTATTACGCACTCTTTTAATGAGTGGCTGCTTCTAAGCCAACATCCTGGTTGTCTGGGCAACCCCACATCCTTTTCCACTTAACTATACTTTGGGACCTTAGCTGTGGGTCTGGGCTCTTTCCCTTTTGACGACGAAACTTATCTCACGCCGTCTGACTCCCGGAAAACGATTATCTGGCATTCTTAGTTTGATAGGGTTCAGTAACCTCTCGGCCCCTAGCCCATTCAGTGCTTTACCTCCAGTAATCTATTCCGAGGCTAGCCCTAAAGCTATTTCGGAGAGAACCAGCTATCTCCGGGTTCGATTGGAATTTCTCCGCTACCCACACCTCATCCGCTACCATTTCAACGGGAGTCGGTTCGGTCCTCCATGGAGTTTTACCTCCACTTCAACCTGGACATGGGTAGGTCACCCGGTTTCGGGTCGAATACTACTGACTTAAAATCGCCCTATTCAGACTTGCTTTCGCTTTGGCTCCACACCTTAGGTGCTTAACCTTGCCAGTAACATTCACTCGCCGGACCATTCTACAATAGGTACCCGATCACCCTTTGACGGGCTCTCGGTGCTTGTAAGCACAAGGTTTCAGGTTCTCTTTCACTCCCCTCCCGGGGTGCTTTTCACCTTTCCCTCACGGTACTCTTCTCTATCGGTCATCGGTTAGTATTTAGGCTTGGAGGATGGTCCCCCCGTCTTCCCACCGGATTCCTCGTGTCCGGCGGTACTCTGGATTCAGATAGCCACTTCAGTTTTTCGCATACGAGACTTTCACTCTCTTTGGTTTGCCTTCCCATACAATTCTGCTAAACCTCTGTGTACACATTTCTGTCCTAACCCCGAAAGTATTACTACTCTCGGTTTGGCCTCTTCCGCGTTCGCTCGCCACTACTAGCGGAATCTCGGTTGATTTCTTTTCCTCGCCCTACTTAGATGTTTCAGTTCAGGCGGTTCCCCTCATATGCCTATTTTATTCAGCATATGATGACTAGACATGACTCTAGCCGGATTGCTCCATTCGGAAATCTACGGATCAATGCCTACTTACGGCTCCCCGTAGCTTATCGCAGTTAGTCGCGTCCTTCTTCGGCTCCCGATGCCAAGGCATTCCCCTTGTGCTCTTTGTAGCTTGACCATGTGATAATCTTTGGTTCTGTTTCATGTTAATTGTAGTTGAATCTTCAGATTCTTACCCTGTATCTTTTTACTTATACAGCGCATTACATTTAATCATATTGCTTTATCTGCTATACTTTATTCAGTTTTCAAGGTGCAATCTTTGCAGATTTTATTCTGCATGGTGGGCTTAAGTGGACTCGAACCACCGACCTCTCGCTTATCAGGCGAGTGCTCTAACCGGCTGAGCTATAAGCCCATATTGGTTATCATCGGCTCAAGTATTACTTTCGCCACTGGTGGAGATAAACGGGATCGAACCGTTGACCCCCTGCTTGCAAAGCAGGTGCTCTCCCAGCTGAGCTATACCCCCATACTTCTTCAGGGAACATAAAGCTCTCTTTCGTTCCTCATATCCCCCGAGAACCCTTTTTCAAGGACCCTCAAAATTAAACAACACTTTCTAAAACTTTCCTCGTAATTCCGACCTTGGATTTTGAACAATCTCTTGTTCGTTTCTCCATAGAAAGGAGGTGATCCAGCCGCACCTTCCGATACGGCTACCTTGTT
>NZ_JBKXNW010000007.1:0-176441 GCF_047012705.1 Pseudoruminococcus sp.
CGCGACAGCTTGTTTATAATATCATACCCCAACCCAAATGTCAACACTTTTTTCGGATTTTTTTAAAATTTTCTTTAAAAAATTTTTACATACTAAATATAGCTTTTCAAGCGGTCTATAAACAGAAAATATAGTATACAAACAAAATAAAAAAGAAGAGCAGAGCTTACAAAGATTCGCATGAATCATAATAATGAAAGCCTGCCCTTAATTTTTTAGAAAAATTTATCCGAAGAAGTTCTGTACTGCATACATTACCGAATCAGAATCAATGTCTAAATATAAACCTACTGAAATAGATGTATAATGAGAATTGAGTATATTTGCTCTGTGTCCAGAAGAATTCATCCATGCATTAACGATACTTTCTGCTGTCATATTTGGCTGACAACCTATATTCTCACCCATATAATTGCAAGTAAAATTAAACGCTGTATAAAATTTAGTGCCATTTGGACGAGTATGGTCAAATAAAGTTGCCGTTTCTTTTGCACGAAGCGCAGAACCACTCGCACCCTTTGAATTAACTGACAAAGTTTTTAAACCAGCCTTATTTCTCTCTACATTTGTAAGTCTTATAATTTCACTCTTTATGTTATTTATATCTGTCTGAGAGAATGTGCTTCCCGTAATATTCTGATATGTGCTATATACAGTTGAACCATTAATAGTTTTATATGTACGAATTCTATAATTATACTTTGTTCCTGATTTAAGGTTTCTATCTACAAATTCAAGATTATTTGAACCGCTGACTGTTGCAATAACCTTATAACTTGAATCTGTTGAAAGCTTTCTTTCCACCCTATATCCATTTATATTTTCAATCTGATTCCATGCAACTCTTATTGCTTTATCTGTCCTATTCTCTATTCTGAAGCCATCTGCGTGCATTGGTATGGTATAGGTAGTAAGCTCAGCGTAACCACCAATTACTTTCTTTCCTGAAAGTTCTTTATATGCAGCTACCCTGTAATATTGACTATTACCTGAATAAAGTCCCTCATCCTGATAGCTTACTATATTTCCACCCCCTACAACTTTTCTGACATAGATTTCGCCTGTGCTATTACTTTTCTTATAAATATAATATCCGTCCGCACCGCTTACTGCTTTCCAATTAAGCTTGAGCGAATTCATTTGTCTGTTTGATGAGGTGAAAGATGTTGTTACATCAGGACAAGTTATCGCCAAATGTTCAATTTTTCCACCGATAAGCGTCGAATTATTATATTTCTTATAAGCTGCAACAGCAAACCTATACTCTTTTCCAGAAGCAAGTCCTTTTGCAGAATATTTCAAAGTTTGGCTATTAAGTGTTGACAAAAGTTTATAACTTCCATCATCTTGAGCAATATAAATCTTATATCCATCTACTCTTGCCACTTCGTTCCAAGAAAATGTTATAGAAGACGTAGATTGTGTTTCCGTCTTTATTTTCGATGTCTTATATGGATATGTACAGCTTGAAATTTCTGAATATTCCCCAAGATATTTTTTCTCATTAAGATCTTTATAGGCAGATACATGATAGGTAAATTCTGAAGCCGATGTAAGTTTAGAATCCGTATAGCTTGTTACAGCACCATTGCTTACAGTTGCAATCAATCCATACTTTGTTTTATCAGTTGTGCTTTGTCTATAAATTAAATATCCTGTTGCATTTTCTACTTTATTCCAAGAAAGTCTTATTGTTGCAGCTCCAGTAGGTTTAGCCCCCAGATTTCCAACTAATTCCGGCAATGTACAAGTATCTATCTCTACAGATTCACTCTTTTTTAATACATTATCAATATAGTTATAGGTTACTACCTTATATGAATAAGCCTTTGATGGTTCAAGATTGTTGTCTGTCCAATAAATATTATCACTGTTATAGTTGTTTTCGTCACAGATAAGTCTCTTATATTCAGAATAATCTGTTTCATCTTCAGACTTTTTGTAGACAATATATCCAGATGCACCTTTAGCTGAACGCCATGTTAGCTTTATCGAATTTATTGTATTTTCATCTACCTTTAAACCTTTAACAGCAGCTGTAATAGTTTCTCCGCTTATGTATGATGCCGCAGTATACTTTTTAGTTTCTCCTACAAGTTTATAAGCAAAAACTTTATAATTATAGTGTGTTCCTGAAAGAAGTTTTTCATCAACATATTCTGTTGTAGTGGCATCTAAACTTGCAATTCTGCCATAAGAATCTTTTGTATTTATTGACTCTCTGAAAATCTCGTAACCATCTGCACCAGCAGAACTATCCCATTTAAATTTAAGAGAAGTAGCTGTCTGCTCAACAAGCTTAATATTATTTACAGTTTCAGGCAAAGTATATCTGTCTTTATAGACATATGAGCCATAATATTATATTTATTTCCACATATAATCTTATAAGCCCTTACACCATAAGAACAATCTATACCCGCTTGCAAGCCTGTATCTGTCCATTCACCAATTTCCTGATTATTTATATCCTTTACTTTCTTGTATTCAGTTTCGTTATTAAGTTTTCTTACAACCTCATAACCATCTGCACCGCTCACAATTCCCCATTTAACAAGAATTGAATCTGAGGTCTGTTTTCCTGTAACAACAGTTCTTACTGTTGCAGGACAGGTTCCAACAGCGATTTCCTGATAATCGCCCTTATACCTAATATCACCAACGGTTTTTATAGGTTGAACTCTGAATGTATAATTTCTTCCTGCAACAAGTTCTCTGATTACATACGATTTTGCATAAACACTATCTATTTTCACAAACGTTCCCGGATTTTTAAAAGATTCTTGATAAATATCATATTCTGTTGCACCTGGTGATTCATTCCAAACAAGCTTTATTGTATCTGTTGTAACAGCACTAAGCGTAAGACCTGTTACATCTCCAGGCAAGGTACTTACCGAAATTCCTATATAACTACTATATAAAATAGTATTATTAAATTTTTTAAATGCTCTTACAGTATAATCATAATCCTTACCTTGCTCAAGCCTGTATCGGTCCATTGTACTGTATCCTTACCATTAACCACCTGTACTCTCTCATAGTCCGTAGCGGTCGTCAATTTTCTGTCTATAACATAGCCGTCCGCCCCGCTGACAAGTCCCCACTTCAAAGTTGTTGAAGTTTTTGTCGTACCAGTGGTTATAACCTTCCTGACATTTGCCGGAAGCGTCGCTGTAGCTATATCCTTATACTGTCCCTTATAAGTTTTATCTCCTACTTCTTTAATTGGCTGAACTCTAAATGTATAGTCTCTGCCAGAGGCAAGTTCTCTTATAACATAAGCCTTAATTTTTCCATTCGTAGTGTTTCCGATTTTTACAAATGTTCCGGGATTTTTTGCTGATTCCTGATAAATATCATATGTAGTAGTACCATCAGAAATATCCCAGCTAATCTTTATTGCTGTTGCTGTACGAGAAGCTGTTTTTAGATTTTTAACAGCAGAAGGAAGCGTGCTTGTAGGAATCTTAATATATCCGCTATAAAATATTTGTCCATTATATTTTTTATATAATCTTATGGCATAATAATAATCTTTTCCTGATTCAAGGTTATTATCCGTCCATTTTTTAATAGATGAATCCGGTATAGTTTTAACACGCCTATAATTTTTCTCTGTCTTAAGCCTCTATAAATTTGGTATCCATTTGCACCATTTACAGCACCCCAATTTACTGTAATTGATGTTTCGCCTATATCAGATGCCACTATCTTCCTTACATCTCCCGGAAGTGTGGATGTTTTAATCTCTGCATATGTACCCTTATAAGTCTTATCCTGATAAGATTTAATTGGAAAAACTCTGAATGTATATTCTGTTCCAGAGGAGAGCCCCTCTCTGACGTATGTTGTTGTATTTGCATCTACTGTACCAACCCTTGCAAATGTACCTGGTGTTTTCTTTGATTCCTGATAAATGTCATATGAAGTAATACCATTTGCAGCGAACCAATTTAAAGTAATTTTATCAGCACTGCGCGAACTTATCTTTAAATTTGTAACAGCAGATGGATTTGTACTGCCGGAAACCCATACACTATCACTATAAATTTTTTTCGCCATTAAATTCCTTATATGCCTTAACAGCATAATCACAAGCAGTCCCGGAATTAAGCTCCGTATCTGTCCACTGAGTAGTTTGTGAACCATTTATAGTCTGTATAAGATTAGGTTCAGACTCAGATTCAAACCTTCTGTATATACAGTAGCCATCCGCATTAGTAACAGCACCCTATTTAAGCATAAGCGAAGTATCCGTTATATCTGATACTATTACCTTTCTTACAGTCGCAGGAATTGTTATTGTAGAAATTTCCGCATAATCGCCTTTATAAATTTTTGAATCAACTGTTTTATATGGTAAAACTCTAAATTCATAAATTCTTCCAGATGATAAATTTTCATTTGTCCAACTTGTATTTTTTCCACCCTCAACAGTAGCATATCCATAGAAATTATACGGTTCTTTTGAGGATTTAAGATAAATATAATATCCTGAAGCACCTTCAGATTCATTCCATGAAAGTGTAATTGAATTTGTTTGCGAAGTAAATTTTAAGCCTGTAACCGCTGATGGTATATTATTCGACGCTGTTTCCGCTGCAGAAACCGAAAATGTGCTTATTGGTATAGAGGCACACGCAGAAAACATGATAGCACTTGAAAGTAATATAGCAAATATTCTTTTTAAAATACTTTTTTCATAAACACCGCCCCATTTCAATAGTGAAAATTAAATAAAATATATCACTTTTATAATATAATTATAGCACGGTTAAATAACAAGTCAAATAAAGCTATATAATTTCATTCTTTTTATAATAATTTTTGTACATTTTCTCCTATAGTTTTGAAACGGCTAATCTTCTTTTTTTATTTTAATATTTAGTAAATTTATCAATTGCTCATACTCTTGCCATCTATCCTCTCTAATAGGCATAACAGGATGCTTAAAATCATCAAATACAAGAACTAATGCAGGAGCGATTTTATTATGCCGTTTTGTATAATACCAATCTATCAGCTTTCCCTCACGAATAAGCTTTTTGGCTACGCTATGGTAACTATAATACATAAACATCACCAAATAAATTATTTCCGAAAGATATATATGTTATTCAAAAAAAGGCTTGATTACCTTTTTAGTAATCAAGCCTTTAAAAATTATTTATTTAGTTTTTAATTATTCAGCTGATGCTGATGACATCATAGAAGACATATCTGTCTGCTTATAATCAGCTGGAATTGTAAAGAGGTCAGCTGGAATTTCTGATGTAATCTCATTTACAACCATTTTTGTTTCTACTCCACTCATATTAACCTTAATACCAACAAGCTTCTTAGTTTCCTTATCAAAGTAATATGTCTGTTCTGTGCTAAGTCCGCTTGAGCTTGTCATAGAAACACCATCAGCAAGACTTACATCACTCTTAACTTCATAAACAACAGCATAGCAATCCTTACCATTGAAGTTTTCTACACTATCGCTAACATACTTCATATTCTTTTCTACATCTTCAGTTGAACCGAGTAAACCGCTTGTCATGCTGTCAAGAGATTTTTGAACATCATCTGTTGTTGGTGTATAGTATGCAACTTTATTTTTATCGTCAAGCATCCATTGCTTACCATCAGTAATAACAATCTTCTGGAAACCCATCACAGAATATCCCATATCAACATACATTTTCTGATTAGCTATATCTGTTGCCATTACCATTGTAATTTCTGATGGAGTATCAGAGGAGCTACTTAAACCCATAGATGAAGTATCAACAGTCATATTTATATAATACTTACCATCTTTAACTATATCAATATAACTTTTTTTAATAAGGTCTTTAACATCTGCATTTGCAGAATCAGACTTACTCTCAGTCTCACTATTTGTTTTGCTTTCAGTTTTGCTTTCAGTTTTGCTTTCAGTTTTGCTCTCTGCCTTACTACTATCTTTGCTCTCAACTACGGAAGAAGCTGAAGATGTTGTACCCGTTGCACTTTCAGGCTTGCTTGTTGTTCCTGAAGAATTACTGTTACAAGCTGCTGCTGAAAGAGCTAAAATTGATGCAAGAATTAAAACTGCAATCTTTTTTTTCATAATTTAATACACTCCTTAAAAATTTACGATAGATGTTTATTTTATATCATTAATATTTTACTTCAAAAATATCATATAGTCAATAGGCAAATTGACAAATTTAAATAAAAAAGCGTAAGTTAGATTATAACTTACGCATAAATTTATACTATTTTCCTGCTTGTTGCTTAGCTTCAAGAGCTTCCATAAACATACCTGAACGCTTTTTCTTTGGCTTTTCTGGTTTAATTTTCTTTCCACGAAGTGAAAAAGCTGCAACGATAACCTTTTTATTAGCCTCTGTAAAATTTTCAAGAAGCATTTCACGCTTTTTTTCGTCCTCAATAGAATTAAAGAGAATATATGATATAATTCCCTTAACATCAAGGTCGCCCATACTATAAATATCGTTTAATGACTTGGAAAGTTTTCCAATATTATTTGCACCTTCCTTTGCAACATACTGCTTAAAAAGTGGCAAAATCTTTTCTTTGGCAAAAGTAATTCCTCTAAAATTAGCATAATGTAATTTCTCATAAGCTATATCTTCTTTAAGCTCCGGAAAATAATTTACCATTCTATTAGCCAAGAAAAGAGAATCAACATTTCCGTCATTATCTTTTTTCTTTTTCTTGCGTGTTTGTGTAATAGCCTGTTGCTTAGGACCTTGAATTGTTTCAACAAAATCTGAAGCTATATTATCAGCCTCTCTTTCAGTATCAATCTCTGGGTCAAAGAGCCATGTTGCAACAGATTTCCAGTTATTATCAGGCTCAGCACCAGACATCTCGCATTGGCGAAGAACCATACGCATTTTAGACTTATAATATACTATATTATAAGCCGTATCTTCACTTGTATAAAGTGCTGTAAGTTCTTGATCATTTTGTGAATCTACATTTTGTCTTTTATAATTCTGCTCAACAAGAGCTTTTTCAACCTTATCAGCTACTAAATCGAACGCACTCTGTATTTCCATTTATACTCACTCCCGATAGTTATGCAAAATCACCGACAAGCTTTAATGCAATTATCGGTGATTTTGATTATATCATATTAAAATCCGTTTGTCACTACTCAAAACCTATCAAATTAAAGCTCTGAAGCAAAATTTTTGATATAAGCTCTGAAATCGTCTTTTAGCTCAGGGTGTTTAAGCGCAAGTTCAACAGTGGCTTCAAGAATACCGAGCTTATTTCCTATATCATAACGCTTGCCTGTAAAGTCAACGCCTATCATTCCAACTGTTTGTGCAAGAACTCTCATAGCGTCTGTAAGCTGAATCTCTCCACCGGCACCGGGGGCAGTTTTATCAAGTAAATCAAAAATATCAGGTGTAAGAACACATCTTCCAAGAATAGAAAAATAAGAAAGAACATCTGCTTCTGTTTTAGGTTTTTCAATCATATCTGTACAGCTATAATATGTACCGTCAAGATGTTCAACTTTGAGTGAACTATATTTATGAATATTTTCTTTAGCAACTTCTTTAATTCCAACAACTGCTTTACCATATTTCTCATATGCTCTTATAAGCTGACCGCAGGCAGGGTCTTCGCCGATGATAACATCATCACCATAAAGAACTGCAAAAGGTTCGCCAGAAATAAATGAACGAGCACAGTTGACAGCATGTCCTAAACCCTTTGTTTCCTTTTGTCTTAAAAAGAAGATATTTGCAAGCTTAGAAACTGAAACAACTTGATTATAAAATTCTTCTTTCTTGTCTTCAAGCAAACGACCTTCAAGTTCAGGAGAACGGTCGAAATAATCTTCAATTATATTCTTACCTCTGTTTGTTATAATAAGAATATCTGTAATACCCGAATTAACAGCTTCCTCAACGATATATTGAATAGCCGGCTTATCTACGATAGGGTACATTTCTTTTGGCATACTTTTTGTTGCAGGAAGAACTCTTGTTCCTAAACCTGCGGCAGGGATAACAGCTTTTGTAATTTTCAAAACTACACTTCCTTATTTTAAAATTTTTATTTTTATATTGATAGATAATATTTAGTGTATAAAAAATTGTGGCAGGAATGACAATAGCATATCGCATATAAGCAGACAAACTGCAAGTGCGTTATTTGTGCCACCTTTTTCCATAAGTTTTTCATTTAATTTTTTCTTATTGCTTTCATATACCTGTGAATCGTCAGAAACCCCATTAGTAATTGCTATAGATTGTTCAGATTTTATCGCTTTTATCCGTTTAATAACAAATTTATAATATGACCTGTTTGCAGTAAAACCTATTATCAGCATTATTACAAAATTCAAAAATGATAATGCATATGGAAGAATAGCGATAAGTCCTTGGTCAAAAGGCAACTGACAAATTGCATTAAAGAAATCCATAACAGTATATCCTCTCGGATATGCTTGGTTAAGATTTTGAGCAACAGTATTAAGAACACTTGCAGAAATAAAATATGTCGCATAAGTTATCGCCATTGCTAAAATTGCCATAATTGCGGTTATTATTCCGCCAGAAACATATTTTTTTCTATATAGCATCCAGCCTCCGCCGAAGAGAAAGGCGGCAAAATTAAATCTGCTCTTACCAGTATCTTTTATACGCTTGAATATTCCCATATAATATATGGTATTATTCTTAACATATTTTGAAAGTTCCTCACCGCTAACGCCGTCAAAATCTTCATCTGGCTTAACACCTGCCATAAGGTCAATCTTTATCGGCGTACCGCCGCCAAAACCAGGGAATCCCTCAAAGTCCTGATTAGGATTACCACCGTTATCATTCATATTTTGATATTGATACTCTATAAAACTTCTTCCACACTGTTCACAAGCAACTGCGTTTTCGTCGTTCATATGACCGCAAAATTTGCATTTTTTGGTTTTAGTGTTTTCCTGTTCGTTTTGAGTATTATCTTCTTCATCTTTCCAAGCCTCATTGCTTCTATGCAAGTCAAGGAAAATACATCTTCCTTCCTTTTCATAACAGCTTCTATGATATGGTGCACCACATTTTGGGCAAACAACTATATCATCATCAGCCTTGAATTTTTCGGAACAAATGGGGCATTTTTTTCCAGTATAGTCCATATTCCCCTCCTACTATGCAATTTTTCTATTATATTATACTATACTTTTAGACTTTTTGCAAGTAAATATATAATTTTGCAAAATCTTCACTTAATTCACCTTTTATAATAAAATTCTATTTCTTGCAATACATAAGAATATCACTTATAATAATTTCGTAATATAATTCTATAATTTGGAAGTGATTTTGATGAAAAAAGTTCTTGCTTTTATTTTTGCAGTTTTTATGTTTTCTATACCTTATTATGTTTATTCTGCTTATGGGCTTTATTTTGATTTAGAATATAGTGGAGATAAAATTCAACTCAATAGAGGTTTTGATATATATTTCAACGCTAAAAGTAATTCACAGACTAAAATTTCAGCTTTAAGACTTGATATTCAATATGATAATTCTAAAATTAAATTTCTTTCAGCAACAGCAAATACGGATATAGATACTTACGAACTAGAGAGCGGAACTGTAAGAATAGTTTGGCTAAATAACAGCGGACAAACTATATCTTCTCAAAGTGAAAGGCTTTTCACTATAAGATTCAAGCCATTAAACTCAACTGATAATGCCTCTTACAATTTCTCAACCAAAATTTTTGAAGCAGTCAATTCTGATGCAGAATATCTTACCATAGAAAATTCACCATCTATAACAGTCAGTAAAAGTGGTGATGTAATAAGCTCTGCAAATAATACAAATTCTAAAACTGAAAAAAGCAGGGTTGAATCCGGCAATAAAAGTGAAAACCCAAAGTCTCAAAGTAATTCTAATGAAAAATCTGAAACCAAACAAAGTAATGAAAATACAGAAGAAAATATATCAGACATTTCAATTGGAAATAGAAAATCAATAAAATCAGAAAATGGCTTTACATATTTTATCTTTGGCGCAGGAGGTATGCTCATTCTTGTAGCATTAATATTTCTTGCATATAATCTCGGCAAAAAGCATAATAAGAAAAACAAATAATAGAGTTATATCATAAAAACACCTTGCATAAGCTTTATAAAAGATTATTATTTGGACGGTGTTTTTATGAAATTATGGAAAAGAACAATCGCCATTTTTCTGTCCACATTTTTTATAACTGCTATGCCTATCAGTGTTAATGCTCTTGAAGAAACTGCTATAACTGCCCCATCTGCCGTACTTATGGAGCCTGAAACCGGAAAAGTTTTATTTGAAAAAAACTCACACGAAATTCGTGCCTGTGCTTCAATCACGAAAGTAATGACACTTCTGCTTGTATTTGAAGCAATAGATTCTGGCAAACTTTCTATGGACGAAACTGTTACAGCAAGTGTCCATGCAGCATCTATGGGCGGTTCTGATATATGGCTTGAAGAAGGCGAGACAATGACGGTTGATGAAATGATTAAGGCAACTGTTGTTGCCTCAGCCAACGACGCCGCTGTTGCTCTTGCTGAACATCTATGCGGAACAGAAGAAGAATTTGTTGCAAAAATGAATCAACGAGCAAAAGAACTTGGTATGAAAGATACTACCTTCAAAAACTGCAACGGTCTTGACGAAGAAGGTCATCTCACAAGTGCCTATGATGTAGCACTCATGTCCAGAGAACTTATAAAACATAAGGATATTTTTAAATATACCGGAATATGGATGGATTATCTTCGTGACGGCAAGACTCAGCTTGTAAATACAAATAAACTTCTTAAAAGCTATAATGGCATAACAGGTCTTAAAACAGGTACAACGGGCGATGCGGGCAGTTGTATCACTGCAACAGCCACAAGAGGAAATCTATCCTTAATCGGAGTTGTTCTCGGAAGTGCTTCAGGAAAAGAAAGATTTACAGATGCAGCTACAGTTCTTGATTATGGTTTTGCAAACTATTCTATGTATACACCAAAAGCACCTGATGGAGCGGTAACAGATATTCAGGTTGTTGGCGGTATGCAAGGCACTGTTAAAACAGCCGTAAATGAAACTACACCTATACTTATCAAGAAAGGCGAAGAAAAGGGTATAATAGAAAAGCTCAATCTTCCTGAAAGCATAGACGCACCTGTTAAAAAAGGTGATAAGGTCGGCTCTGTTGAATATACTCTCGATAAAAAGAAAATCGCCGAAAGCCCTATTACGGCTGACGGCGACGTTGAACAAATGACCTTTTGGTCTGTTTTCTCTGTAATTTTTTCAAATCTTCTGACTTCAAGATAGCTTTCTATTCTTCTGATTGCTCAGTGTAGCTGAAATCAATTTTATTCTTCTTAAAACCAAGCTTTGCAAGCATAAGCGTATCATAATATTTTCCGTAAAGCTCAGGTGAATTCATTGCAGCGGTAAGCATAGTTTTGCCATCCTTTGTAAATGATGAAATAACACAGCTTCCTGCCTCATCTGTAAAGCCTGTTTTCATACCATCTGCATATTCGGAATAACAATCCTCACCTTGATTCAAAAGCTTATTAGAGTTTACCCAGTAAAATTCTTCTCCACTTTTTAGCTTTTGTGTTATCTGATAAGTTCCGCATATTTCCGAAATCAATGGTACAGATTTTGCATAATTTGCAATCTTTACCATATCGAGAGCGGTTGTATAATGGTTCTTATCGTGGAAACCGTCAGGATTTACGAAATGCGAATGTTCTGCACCTAATTCAGTGGCTGCATCATTCATAAGTTCAGAAAAAACTTCTATTGCATCTTTCGCAGGAAGCTTATCATTTTCCTTAAATTTTCTTGCAGATGCTACGGCAATAGTATATGCCGCATCATTACCTGACGGAAGAATCATTGCATATAAAAGCTGTTTTGTTGTTAGCTTTTGACCTACCTCAAGTCCTGCAACGCTTGAATCTTCACCGATAAGTGTTATTTCATTTCCTACTGTTATAACCTCGTCATTATCAAGAATTTTATTTGCAACAATAGCAGTGAGAAGCTTTGTTGTACTTGCAGGATAGCACTTCGCGTCAGCATTTTTCTTATAAAGAATTGTATCATTCGCAGCATCATATAGAACTGCATATTTAGAGCTTAATTTATCACTGAGTGTGGTATCCTTCATCAACTTTTCAGTATACTTAAATTTATTTGAATAATCAGGCAATTTAGGGTCTCGCTTAGGAATATTCTCTGATATCTCCGAAGATTCTGCCTTAATATCCGCCTTGCTTTCAACAGAGCCTTGCGATGAGCTTGGCTCTGTTGATGCTGTCTGAGGTTCTGTTTTAAGCAATGACCACACAAAAACTGTTCCTGCTGCAAGAACTAAAAGCGTCAGCAATACAGTCGTAACTTTAAGGGCAGTATAATTTTTTCGCTTTCTCACAGCATATCTCTTATTTCTCTGGACTTTCATATATTAAAATCTCCTGTTAGTTTGTTTATTATTATAGTATAACATACCACTTAAGAAAAATCACGCAATTTATACATAAACCAAATTTTACAAGATATAAGCTATAATTAAGCTTTCAACAAATAGATATTTTCTATATCAATTATTAATTAGTACTTGCTAATTTGCTTTCATAGTAATATAATATTTATGCAGGATAAGTAAATTATCCTAAAGTTAAATTTGGAGGATTTATAATGAAATACGCAGTTGTTCTTTGCGATGGTATGGCTGACAGACCTGTACCGGAACTTAATAATATGACACCTATGCAGGCTGCAAATAAGCCTAATATGAATTATCTCGCTTCCAAAGGTGAAGTTGGTTTGGTTAAAACAGTTGGTGCCGGTTTAAAGCCTGGTAGTGACGTTGCTAATCTTTCTGTTCTTGGTTATGACCCTGCAATTTATTATTCAGGTCGTTCTCCACTTGAGGCAGCAAGTATCGGCATTGACCTTAAGCCTGATGATGTAACTCTCCGTTGCAACCTTGTCACACTCTCAGATGAACCAAATTACGAAGATAAGACTATGGTTGACTACTGTGCCGGAGATATTTCCACACCTGAAGCAGAAAAACTTATCAAATACATTGATGAAAAGCTTGGCTCTGATAAATTCAAATTCTATGCGGGTGTAAGCTATCGTCATTGCCTTGTTTGGGCAAAAGGTGAACCACACCCTGGAATATTGACACCTCCACACGATATTTCTGATAGAAAAATTACTGAATATATTCCAAAGGGCGATTATGTAGCTGAGCTTTATGATATGATGAAGAAAAGCTATGATTTACTTATGGAACACCCTGTAAACAAAAAGAGAATTGCTGAGGGCAAGCGTCCTGCAAACTCAATATGGCTCTGGGGCGAAGGTACTAAGCCAAAGCTCGATAGCTTTAAGGGTAAATTTGGCAAATCAGGTTCTATGATTTCTGCTGTTGACCTCCTCAAGGGTATTGGTAAGTGTGCAGAAATGAATGTTTGCCAAGTTGAGGGTGCAACAGCTTACATAGACACAAACTTTGATGGCAAGGTTCAGGCTGCCATAGACGAACTCAAAAAGGGACAAGATTTCGTTTATATTCATATTGAAGCTCCTGATGAATGTGGCCATAGAGCTGAAATTCAGAACAAAAAGCTTGCTATTGAAATTATAGACGAAAAGATTCTTGCTCCACTTCTTGCATACTTAAAGGATTGTGGAGATGATTACAGCGTGATGGTTCTTCCTGACCACCCAACACCAATCTGCTTAAAAACCCATACATCTGACCCTGTTCCATTCCTTATCTACAGAAGCAATGATGAGAAAAATAGCGGTGTTTCTACATTCTGTGAGGAAACAGCAGAAAAGACCGGACTTTATATTGAACCAGGTTGCACACTTATGAATAGATTCCTCGCTGAATAATATAATAAATTACAAACAAACCAGCCATAGCTCAAAAATAAGCTATGGCTGGTTTTATTATATCTTTTATTTCATAACACTTTGAAAAGGCTCGAACGAAACTTTTAATCTTTACTGAATTTGCATTAAACCAAAACCTTTACAAATTCATTCAAGCAATTATAAGATTCTATAATTTCACCCGGCATATAAACAGGTATTCCGGGCGGACAAGGACAAGCTGTATCTGCTGAAATTCTTCCAATCGCTTTTTCTCTTGGAATAAATTCGCTCTTTTTGAGAACAGCCTCTCTTAAACTCGTCACACACTTTGGCAAAGAAATTTCAGATTTTTCTTTTGCAATAAAATCTTTATCAAGCGTAATGAGTGATTTAATAGCATTTCTAAGCTTGATAAAATCATTTTCAGAATTAAACGGAGTGCATATAAATACAACATTTTCATAATCAGCAAATTCAGGTTCAACACCCATACTCCTGAAAAATTCTCCTGCCGATTCTCCTGCAATTCCGATAGATGCGGTATTCAAAGATATTCTTAAAGGATCGCATAAACCATCAGGCTGTAATATTCCTAAGCTGTCGGCTAAAATCTTGATTTCTGCAATTACAGGCTCAAGCCTTTTATAAATATTTGCATTTTTAGAAATATAATCTGCACAAAGGTCTATCGAAGCCATTATCGGATACGGAGGACTTGTTGAAGCAAAAAGCGACATTGCCTCCTTTGCCCCTTCGATAAATCTATCATCGTTAATATTCAGCAAAGCTCCGCCCGTCAGAACAGGGAGTGTTTTATGCACAGAACAAGCAGTCATACTCGCTCCAAGCGTTATAGGGTGAATATCTTTAGAAAGAAATTTCAGATGTGAACCATGTGCATTATCCACCAAGAGCGGTATATTATATTCCTTGCAAACCTTAGAAATTGCAGTTATATCAGAAATTTCTCCATAATAGGTTGGGCTTGTAATATAACAACCGCAAATATCAGAATTTTTAGTAAGAGCCTTGCGAACATCTTCAGCATAAATTCTACCCGTAAAAGCTCCATTATTCTTTGGTAAAATCCATATAGGCTCAACTCCAAGAAGTGCCATAGCATTAACTGCACTTCTATGTATATTTCTTCCGCAAAGAAGTTTTCCTCCGTTCATAGTTGCAAGTCTTATCATTGTCATAATCGCAAGAGAACAACCACAAGCAGATATAAGCGTTCTTTTCACATCAAAAAGTTTTGCAAGATTTTTTTCTGACTCAAGAATAACACCACTTGCCTCAAAAAGAGCATCTGTATCGGGTAATTCAGTATAATCAAGTTCCAATAATTCTGAGTTTATTATTCCTGATGACTTATGACCAGGAGTGTGGAAAGATGACCTATTCAATCTTTTATGATTGACAAGTGCATTATATAAAGGAGTATTCATAAAATCACCACTAATCTAAATAAAATAATTCTTCAAATTTCTTATCCAAAGCTACACAAAGAACTATTGCAAGCTTGGCTGTTGGACAAAATTGTCCTGTTTCAATAGAGCTTATTGTATTTCTTGAAACGCCAACCATTTCTGCCAGTTGTGTTTGAGAAAGCTTTTTTTCTGTTCTCGCTTCCTTTAAGCGGTTTCGTAAAACCAATTCATCTTTCATATTTTAATGCCCTTCAACATATCTGATTATTCCAATTATACAACAAATCATAGATATTATACCTGTAATTAAGCAACTCTTATCCTTTGTCTTTATAAAACGATATATCATACCTACCATAACAGAAGCTGTAACAGTAACAAATAAATCCATCATTGGTAAGCCCTGCTCTGAACGAATAAATGCAAAAATTGCAGCAACAAATACCATTGTGATATATGTCCATTTCATAGACTTATCTTTCACAACGCCTTCCATTTCATCGCCTGATTTTCTGCTTTTGGCAAGAATTTCTTCCCTATTCATATTATAACACCTCTGAATCATTTTCCAAGTTTACTTGGTAAGATGATTATAGCATTGCCAAGAAAACTTGTCAATAGATTTTGCAAAGTTTTCTTGGCAAATTTTCATATGCTAATAATACATAGCAAAAAAGCAGGCAAACTAAATTCACCTGCCTAACACCCATAATATATTCTATCCTTCTGCTTTTACTTACAAAATTGGTATAAAAAGTAATTCGAGCAACATTTTTATTTTAAAAATAAAGTTCTTCCATAAGGTCTATAAACTCATCTCTTGTCATTAAGCAATTCAAAACTCCGAGAATTGAGTTTGTAGTCATGTTTTCCGGAAGATTCAGACGCTTTTTAAGTAATTCTCGTCTTTCTGAGGAATTACTTCCTCCGGTCAAGCCATAAACAAAAAAATCCGCCTTTGTAATTTCTTCTCTCTCGACAAACTCTAAATCACTGTCTTCACAGCTTGCACCACATTTTCTCAAAGCTTCAAGTATAAGCTCTTTAGAAACTCCTTCTACACCAAGTTTCCCCTCTTTTGAACGCTTATCCTTGCGTTTTTCTTTGCCAAAAATATCAGGGATATATGCGTGTTTAATCTGTTTCTTAGGCACAGAACCTTTCAAAAAATTTCTTATAACAAAGCCTGCAGAATCGCTATCCGTAAGAACAATTATTCCACGCTTTTTTGCAAGCTCACGAATAAGATATTGCCGCTCCTTGTCATTAAAAATTCCGAAACCGTTTGTTGTTATAATCAAACCGTCAATTATCGAGGAAAGCTTTATCTTATCATACTTTCCCTCAACTATAATCGCTTCCTTAACTTTAATCATTTACCGCTATCCTCTTTTACAATCAGAAGTATTTTTGCAATCAACATTTCTAAAACAGTACGCTGATTACCCACATTAGATTTAAGCCTTATATCAGCATAAGCAATCGCATCAAGAATTTTAGAAATTGCCTTATTTGAATATTGCTTCATATCTCTTTCAGCATTTCTAAGCCTAAATTCTTTACCCTTATATGGAAAAATATCCTTTAAAGCACTTGCCTTTTCACCGCTCTCAATAGCTGTTCTCACCCTATAAATATCTACAAAAGCAGAGCTTAAAACACCTAATATAACTTCAGGCTTTTCTCTCTGATAGAACAGTAAATCAAGCTGTTTATAAGCTGAATTATAATCTCTTCTGATTATCGAATCTGACAAGGCAAATATTCTTGCTTCCGTATTTCTCACAGCAACAGCTTTAATCGCATCATCAGTTATAATTCCCGAGCCGACATATGCACATAGCTTTTGAGTTTCATTTTCAAGTGTATTCATATCAGTGCCACAACTTGCAACAAGTTTTGCAGCATTTATTTCGTCAATCTCACAGCCAAGCTTTTTTGCCCAAGATATTATATTTCTTTCAAGAGCAATTTCTCCTCTTTTTTCACAACGAAGAACTGTTCCGAATTTTTCAGCCATTGTTGAGAATTTCTTAGTCTTGTTTATTTTTTTGCCGTCTGATGTCAAAGTAGGCTGAGAAAAAATCAACACTGTACTTTCCGGCAAATCAGAACAAAAAGCTATCAGACTTTTGAGGTCACTTTCAGAAAGGGATTCAAAATCAAAATCATTCACACATACACAGCGTTTTTCACTCATAAGCGGCAACTGTTCTGCGGCATCAGCAATGCTCTGTAAATCCGCATCTCCCGAAAGAATATCGCTGTCAAAATCTGATGATTTTTTTCCTATAAGCTTTGAGCAAAGATATTCCGTATACTTTTTAACAAGATATTTTTCTTCGCCATATATCAAATATAATTTTGAAAAATTTCCTGCTAAAATTTCTTTTTTAAAATCCTGTTCATTTAAGACAGCCAATTATTCTCACTCCAAATTGAAACTTCACCGCTCTGCGAAATCCTCATACGAATATTATCTTCAAAGCAAGTCGCATAAATTGTATCACATATGCTTTCTAAATTGCTATATGGTTCATATACATTTTCATCACTGCAAGAAAGTATAATTTCAGCAGGTCTTAGCAATTCATAATGTTCTGGCAACTCACTCATAACACAAATTGCTGAATTAAGCCATTCTTTTGGCATCTCCGAGCAATCTCCACCATTAGGTATAACAAGTATATCAAAATCTCCAGAAAAAGTAAAATGCGTAAACACTCCGCTTTTTGTTTCTATACTTGTAATTTTATAATCAGGTAAGCTGACATTATTCTGTATATCAGGCTTATATTCAATAATTTTTCCCTTTGTTTCTGCAAGATTTAATAAATTTTCATCAGCTTTTTTACTATCATATATGCCGATATTATTTACAGAATAATCTTGCAAAATCTCATCAGCATTTTTTGAATAGTACGAGCTTGGTTTTGTAATCATAAGATATTCAAATTCAGAAATTCTTCTTGTTTCTAAATATTCAAATAAATCATAAGCCTTACTGCCGCCATATGTAACCATAGAATTATTTCCGCTTGAACTTACTGCAATATTTATTCCGTTATTACAATCAGCAATATAAACTGAAATTCCTGTCATCATATAAATGTCATAAACAAGAATCATCAGAACAAGCGTTGCAATTCCGATTATTGCTGTAAATTTCACTGCAAATCTACGATTTTTAAGCTTTCGCACAATAAAATAAGCAAAAATCATAATAACCAACCAAAATGGTACAAATGAGTAATTCAGTCTGATAACCGAAAATGGCAGATTCGCAATAGCCTCTGTCCAAAACATAATATATTTTGCAATAAACTCACAGACAAACATTATTGGCACTGTCAAAAATGATAGGATTCCGGAAAAACTGAAAAGCACTGCAATTATTCCGCAGGCTATCATAATACTTGCTGGATATGAAATCAGCAAATTTGATATGACAGAATAAATCGGAAATTGCTTGAAAACTATAAGCGTTACAGGAAGTGTAAATACAGTCGCAGAAATTGTCATAGCTATAACTGATACTATCGAGGAAACAAATTTTTCAGCCTTCTTTTTCGGAATAATTCTTCTCAATGAAAATTTCTTAAATCTTCTTGGCTTTTTCTGTTGCAATCTTTCAAGTATATTTGTTTTAATTCTTTCAGATGCACAGAAAATTCCGAAAGTAGCTCCAACAGACATTAAAAATCCAAAGTCTGCACAGCTATATGGATTCAAAAGGCATATTACAAGTACAGAAAAGCCTAACGAATTAAATGGTTCGGGACTTCTGAATATCATAAGTCCGATTAAGAATATTATCTGCATTATTCCTGCTCTGACAACTGTCGGAGAAAATCCTGTAACTGCCATAAATACAAGCAATGCAAAGATTGATAATCCTGCACCAATACGCTTTCTACGAAAAATTGCTGCAAAAATCAGCATAAAAAGCTGTGCCACAATCGTTACATGAAATCCGGAAACCGACATTAGATGTGACACACCCGCCGAGGAAAACATTTCTTTTTCATCGGTTGTAAAGCTATGTTTATCACCGAGCATAACTGCTGTAAGCAAATTTGCACAATCCTGTGGCAAATATTTAGAAATAACGCCTTTTATATTTCTTCTAAGCAAAATAAAGTTATAATAAAACGGTTTTTCATAAACCTTTTCAGTCATAACTCCGCTATAATGCTTTATTGCACCTCGCAAAAAATATCCCTTAGAAATATCATAATTTCCAAAAACAGAATCACCATTTTGATATAGAGAAATTTTGGCATCAAGTTCATCATAAACATCAACATCATACAAAACGCTTGAGCTTGCAAGGATTTTAAATCCAGAAAGTTCTGAATTTCTGATTTTCGTAACTTCTAAAGGATAGTAATATTTTCCGTTGCTTTCGTAAACTTCATCACATACTGTTGCAGTAATTCTCTGTTCTGTACCTGAAAAATCTTCAACAGTTTTCAACTTATGCTCCACGAATGTTGAAAACATAAGCATTGAAATAGCTGCAGTTATGAATATAAATAGTAATGCGATTCGTTCACGCAGTTTTTTGACAAAAAGAGATACAACAAACAAAACCGCTAAAGCACCCGAAATAATATATGCAATATTTGA
This sequence comes from Pseudoruminococcus sp., assembly GCF_047012705.1. Classification (NCBI taxonomy): domain Bacteria; kingdom Bacillati; phylum Bacillota; class Clostridia; order Eubacteriales; family Acutalibacteraceae; genus Pseudoruminococcus; species Pseudoruminococcus sp. The sequence continues at coordinate 19,967 of NZ_JBKXNW010000007.1, forward strand.
GCCAACAAATAAAGCGACCATAAGGGCAACAAGATAAGTAAATCCCAATACTGCAAATGGACGCTTCATAATATTCCTCCATAAAAATGAATACTTCAGCCTTTAGTATTAAAAATCAATCCAAAATTTCCATCTTAACAAATCTTCTGAACATCTTTCCAAGATATTCGTCAAACATATCTGCGTAGTCCTCAGGCTTAATTTTATCGCCTAAGCCAAGCAAATCATAAACAACGCTTGCCTCTCTCAGCTTGCAGTTAAGGTCATGAAAACCGTTCTTCTCATAAAATTTCTTGCGGTTAATTCTCTCAATATAATTCTCAGCCTTTTCATCTATTTCTTCAATCGCAAGAAAAAGATTTCTACCCTTATACTTTTCTTTCAATGCACCAAGAACACCACTTCCAAAGCCATTTCCTCTTGCTTTATCATCAATAGCAAGATAAAACAGATATGAAATATCTCTGTAACTCAGCACATAGGCAAGACCTACCCATTTATCGCCGCTATACGCCGCCCAAAAGTCTACATTATCCTTTTTTGATTTACGCATAAGCAAGCCAAATGGTGCTTTTTCATCGGCAGGAAAAGCCGATTTATAAAGCTTCTTAACGCTTTTATAGTCTGGTAATTTTCTATTAAGTCTTATAAGTTCAATACTCATATTATGCAAGCTCAGTATTAAGCTTTTTACCTCCCAAAAGGTGGAAATGGATATGAAAAACAGTCTGACCGCCGTCAGCACCACAGTTATTTACAATTCTATAACCGCTTTCATCAACACCAAGTTCTTTTGCAATCTTAGCTGCTGTTACATAGATATGAGAAATAAAACCAGCGTTTTCCTCTGTTAATTCATTAGTAGAAGCAATATGCTTCTTTGGAATAATTACAACATGAATCGGCGCCATTGGTGAAATATCGTGAAATGCGAGTATTTCATCGTCCTCATAAACTTTTTTTGAAGGAATCTCTCCCTTAACAATCTTACAAAAAATACAATCTTCCATTTTAAAAATCTCCTTTTGTAATTTTATATAGCTAAAATACTAAATTGGTTTTCAAAAACTCACTACCACTCAAATATTACACTTATCTAAGACAATTAAAAGTTTTGCTCAAGCCTTTTGCGGTGAGCCGCCGCAGCCAAGACGCGTTCTAACTTTTTTGTTAAATTATTGCTTGCTATTCGCGTTGAAGCTATTTATAAATACAATTATTTTAAGCTCGCAGGGTTGAGGGACAGAGTCCCTCATGGGTTTTAAGGGCAACGCCCTTAACATTCTTTGCTCCCAAATCGGTGGACAAAGTCCACCGATTAAATTTCTCTTATCAACAACATTAGTCAAAAAGTTGACAAGAGATTTTAAGGCCCTCGCCCCTAAAACCCACCAAAGGCTTAACCTAAACTTTAAGTTTTTTAGGGCAGTGCGTTAACTAAGCGTAGTTTAGATGTTTTCACCAGCTATTAGCATTTCTTCAGCGTAGTCCAAAGATGCTTTTGTCATCTCAGTACCGCCAATAATTCTTGCAAGTTCCTGTTTTCTTCCCTCATGGTCAAGTTCTTCAACTTTCGTAAAAGTCTTTTCATCTCTAACGCTTTTAGAAATCTTAAAATGTGAATTTCCCATTGCTGCAATCTGTGCCAAATGAGTTACACAAAGAACCTGTCTACTTTTTGAAACCTCTCTTAATTTCAAGCCAACCTTTTGTGCGGCACTTCCACTAATACCTGTATCAACCTCATCAAAAATCAGCGTATCAATATCGTCTTTATCTGAAAGAACATTTTTAACAGCAAGCATCATTCTTGAAAGTTCACCGCCTGACGCTATCTTTGAAATAGGCTTAGGAGGTTCTCCGGGGTTAGTTGAAATAAGAAATTCAATATTATCACAACCAAGAGAATTAAGCTCGCATTTTTCTTGCACAACAACAAGCTTTACATTCGGCATATCAAGAAAAGCCATTTCCTCACAAACCTTATTTGCAAATTCTGCTGATGTTGCCTTTCTTTTTTCAGATAAGGCTTTAGCAAGCTTTTCTGCCTCTTTATAAGCCTCATCACATTCTTTTATAAGATTCTCTCTGTTCTCATCATACATAATGAGAGCATTAAGTTCTTTTTTAGCTTTATCAAGAAAATCAAGCATTTCCTTAATTGTAGAGCCGTATTTTTTACCGAGAGTGTAAATAAGATCTAGCCTTTCCTCTATATTATCAAGTGAACCGCCATCTGTATCGACTAAATCTGTTAAACCTGTAAGTTCAGAAAGACAATCCTCAAGTTCATAAATTGCTGATTCTATTCTTGAATTTATCGGTTCAACCTCGCTCATATATTCTGAAATATCAGAAAGCTGTGAGTTTATCTCTTGCAAATTTTCAAGAACGCCTGAGCTTTCATCATCGCCATTCATCAAAGCACGAGAAGACATAATGGCCTCGAGAATTTTTTCGCTGTTCTGCAAAACTGATTTTTGTTCGTTAAGCTCCTCATACTCTCCGTCACGCAAATCTGCATCCTCAAGCTCATCTATCTGATACTTTAAGAGGTCGATTTTTCTTTCTCTTTCGCTTTCATCAACAGTAGCTTTTTTAAGCTCGGCAGAAAGCTTTTTATATTTCTTATAAATCTCTTGATAGTCTTCAATTTCATTTTCCAAGCCTGCAAGCTTATCTATATAGGATATGTGCAGTTCAGGCGACATAAGTTCATAGCTTTCATGCTGACCATGTATATTTATAAGCTGAACTCCGATTTCTTTCAGTGTTGAAACTGTTGCAGGTCTGCCGTTTATTCTGCATTTATTCTTGCCGGTCGTACTAATCTCACGCTGAATAAGAAGTTCTCCATCCTCAAGCTCAAAACCCGCCTCATCAATAACAGCAAGAGCTTTTTCAGATAAATCTGTAAATTCCGCACTGACAAAAGCTGATGACGCACCTGTACGAATCAATTCTTTAGAGGTTCTATTACCCAAAACGGCATTTATAGAATCTATAACAATAGACTTACCCGCACCAGTTTCGCCTGTCATTACATTAAGACCTTTTTTGAAGTCTATGCTTGTTTTTTCGATAACTGCAATATTTTCAATATATAAATTTGAAAGCATAAAAATTCCCCTTATACCTTACCGGAAGAAATAAATCTCTTCAACTCAGTAACAAGAGCAAGAGAAGCTTCCTCTCCCCTTGTTGCTATAAATATTGTGTCGTCACCTGCGATTGTTCCTACGACCCCCGGACGATGAACATTATCAAATGCAGCACATACCGCCTGTGCCATACCGCTATGTGTTTTTAGCACAACTATATTAAGAGAATAATCAACACTTGTTACAGAGCTTGTAAAAATACTAAGTACCTCTGATGGAATTATTGGATTTTTCTGTGGTGCAATAGCATATTTGTAGTTTCCGTCACCGGCAGGAATCTTTATAAGTCTGAGTTCCTTAATATCTCTTGAAACAGTAGCCTGAGTTACATTAAAGCCTTGACCTCTTAATTCATTCAGAAGTTCCTCTTGAGTTTCAATTCTTTTATCCTTTATAAGTTCAAGTATTTTTGTTTGTCTTCGTGCTTTCATCAAATCACCATTCCTTATGGAGTATATCTGCAAACAAGCAGAACTTGGATTAAATTTCTAAAAGCCATTTTTATTGATATTACTTTTAAATAACATCAATCCCAATATTTATCAATAATTCTTTTAACTGCATCATTTTGGTCTTCACACTTAACAAGATAGTCAATAAAGGCTTTTTCTACATCTTTATCATTTTTTATAAAACTTAATCGCCTTGCTGCATAAACTTTAAGTTTATATTTAATTCTTTCAGAGTAAGTATTTATACACTTGATTTCGGTTTGTTTATCACCTTTAATTAAGACTTTTATAAGTTCGCATAACTCACAGTTGCCATTTTCATATGCATATTCAAGAATAGCCATAAATTCTGCATATTCATATACATCAGGATATTGTTTTGCTGAATAAATGTAAATATTCTCCCAATTTCGTTTTATAATAGAACCGTCATTTATATTAAAATCATCATAAGATTTCTTCAATTTAAATTCAGTTTCATTTGGCAAATATTCGGGAGGAATGTCAGACTTTTTAATTTCTATATCTGAAAAAAGTAGCCTATCATTCAACCAATTATAATTACTAAATGCAATAATTACAATAGCATTAAGCGGATCCCCAATAATGCTTGCGGCGGCAGCTTTATGATGTCCGTCAATAACCGCACTAAGATATCCAGAAAAATTATAAATCAATGCTCTTGGTTTAATTTTTCCCTCTTTATATATTTCCTTATAATATTCTACTCTTTCAGGGTTAAAGCAATCTGTACTTTGCGTAGGATAAAGGAATACAGGCTGACCATTCATATAAGCATAATCCATATCAGGCACAAGCACACCGGCAGTTGCAACTTTTTCAGTTGGTTCATTAAAAATCCCCCAAAAGAAGTCACCCTCTCCGTCTGTCGGAAAGCATACTGCATCTGCAATAACATACAAACCGCTATCAATCAGGGTGAGAATTGGATTTAAAGCATCTATTGCATATTCAAGTGATACAAAATCCTCATTTAGTACACTGCGAATCTCTTTCAATTCCTGACAATCTGCATTTTCTATTCCATAACCAGTTGCTAAAATTGAACTGCAAGTCGGACAATATGGGACGTCCATTTTTATTAACGGTACTTTATTTAAGCTCATTTCAGCATAAGAACCATAATTAGGACTTTCACATATTCTTCTGTTTATTGTCAGCTTTGAGCTTCCTGAAATATACACAAGCTTGGCTTCGTTAATTAGCGGTGTATCTTCTTTAAGTTCCAAATCCTTAATAACTTTCACATACTTACCATCTAAATCCAACACATCACCTCCCAAAGTTTTAACTTTCGAGATTAAAAATCTCTCTCGGAAAATTTATCCTTCAAAACTCTGTAAAAGGTCTTGTCTTTAAACAAAATCAACTCTGCATATATTTTCGCAGTAGTTATAACTACTGTATCGTCAGCAGTTATTGGAATTGTAGTTTCACCGTCTATTGTAAGTGTTAAATCTGTATCCTCTCTTGAAGCTGCATTAACAAGAATTTCAGATAACGGGTTAAATAACACAGGTCTTGAAAATAAAGAATGTGAACAAATAGGCGTCATAAGTATGCACGACATAGACGGCTCTATTACAGGACCTCCTGCCGAAAGTGCATAAGCACTTGAGCCCGTCGGTGTTGATACAATAAGACCATCTGCACGATAATGACAGATATAGCTTTTTTTAAGCCAGACATCAAGGTCGATAATCTTCGTCATAGAACCACGAGAAATTACCGCATCATTCAAGGCAAAGAATGATTTGCTCCCACTTTTAGATTTCAGTGTAACCTTTAGCATTTGTCTTTTTTCAACAGTATAATCTCCGGAAAAAAGCCTTTCAAGCATAGGAAGTTCATTCGGTTCAAGTTCGGCAACAAAACCAAGTCTGCCCATATTTATTCCAAGGAGCGGTTTCTGAAAATTTGCGGCGTGTTTAGCGGCGTGAATTATAGTACCGTCACCGCCAATAGTTACAACAGCATCACATTTTTTTACAAGTATTTCATGTGATTCAAAAAAAGCTATATCCTTATCAGAATATTTTTCCGATAAGTCGGCTGTCATTAAAATTTCACCACCGAATGATTTAAGAAGTTTTATAGCTTCAAGCGATTCTTCATATGCTCCATTCTTTGTAAGGTTTGGTATCAAGGCAATTTTTTTTAATGCTCTCATACTTACCTCCCAACTGCTTAATCATAAACAGCACAAAATATAAATTTCTGATTATGTTTTATCCAGAGTTGAATGTGAAAGCTCTGCAAGAGCCTTTATGTCAATACCGTCAACAGCCTTTGGATTATCTGATTTTCTTATGTAAATCAAATATTCTATGTTTCCCTCAGGACCTTTTATCGGAGAATAATCCAAACCTAATACATCAAAACCGTTTTCAAGACAAAAATTATAAATTTTTTCTATAACCTCAATATGAACGGATATATCTCTTACAACGCCTTTTTTGCCAACCTTATCTCTACCCGCCTCAAACTGCGGTTTAATCAAACAAACAGCCTCGGCATTATCTGCAAGAAGATTTCTGACAGGTGGCAGTACAAGACATAATGAAATAAACGCAACATCAACACTGAAAAATTCAATTTTATCAGGAACTTGTTCTTCGGTAATATATCTGACATTTGTGCGTTCGAGATTTACAACTCGTTCATCGTTGCGAAGCTTCCAATCAAGCTGACCATAACCTACATCAACGGAATAAACCTTTTTAGCTCCATTTTGCAACATACAATCTGTAAATCCACCTGTTGATGCACCAACATCCATAGTAATTTTTCCGTCAAGCTTCAAGTTAAAAGCTTTCATAGCCTTTTCAAGCTTCAGACCACCACGACTTACATATTTCAGCTTATTTCCTCTAAGCTCTATTTTTACATCATCGCCATAGGTAGTTCCCGGTTTATCTGCCTTTTGATTATCAGCATAAATCTGTCCTGCCATAATAAGTGCCTTAGCCTTTTCTCGACTTTCAGCAATGCCGTATTCAACTACAAGTTGGTCAAGTCTTTTCTTTGCCACAAAACTCACCGTCACATTTTATTTTCTTTAAAATTACTTCTTCCATTCCGTCAGTATCAAGCTTATATTTTTTTAGTGCTGAGGCAACTGTAGATTGTTCAACATACTGGTCGTCTATTGCAGTTAAAATATATTTTCCAGTAAAATCGCTTTCAATAAGCTTACATAGAAAATGTTCTCCAATTCCGCCACAGCTTATGCCTTCTTCAAAGAAAAAGCAGTATTTAAAATCTTTTGCTCCGATAACAGCACCACTGTTAATCGGTTTAACAGTATTAAGCTTTAATACGCAAGCAGAAATTCCTTGTTTTTCAAGTCTTTCCATACATTCACACGCAAATGAAAATAACCTTCCGTATGTAATTATAAGTATATCACTTTTTTCATCTCCGAAAAAGACATATTTTGAATCTTTTATCAGAAAATTTTTAGGTTTATACAATTCTCTGCCACGAGGATACCTGACTGCAACTATTTCACTTTCATTATAAATAGCGTTTTTAAGCATAAATCTAAGTTCGTCGAAATACGAAGGGCATAGTATTGTCACATTTGGAATATTATTCAAAAACGAAGTATCAAATAAGCCTTGATGCGTCTTACCGTCCTCACCGACAATTCCTGCTCTGTCTATTGCAAGAATAATGTGAAGCTTTTGAATTGAGGCATCGTGTATAATCTGGTCATAACTTCTTTGCAAAAAGGTTGAATAAACCGCAAAAACCGGAATCATTCCGCCCATAGCCAAACCACAGCCAAATGTAACTGCATGTTCTTCAGCTATACCAACATCGAAAAATCTGTTTTTATATTTCTGTGCAAAGTTTGATAAACCGGTACCAAGCTGCATTGCCGCAGTTATTGCACAAACCTTCTCATCTTTTTCTGCAATCTGACAAAGAGTTTCTCCGAAAACATCAGAATAAGATTTTGAACCACCATTTGTAAGACCTGTATCAACATCAAAAGGTGCTGTTCCGTGAAAGCCTTTCGGATTTTTTTCTGCAAATTCATAGCCCTTACCCTTAGTTGTAACTGCGTGAATAAGAACAGGACCTTTTTTTCTTTTAGCAGCATTTAATGCAGTAATAAGTTCGCCTATGTTATGACCATCAAAAGGGCCATAATAATAGAAACCCATATCCTCAAAAATAGTTCTGCTCTTAAACAATCTACGCTTTATGAAATTCTTTAATCCCCTGAAAAATACAAGCAATCCTTTACCAACAGCAGGAATTTTTGTAAGAAATTTTTCAACCTTCGATTTGGTATTTAGATATGATGGATTTATTCTTATGCTTGTAAGATATCTTGCCATAGAACCGACATTTTTAGATATAGACATCTTGTTATCATTAAGTACAACAATAAAATTTTTCTTTGAGCGTCCTGCATTATTCAATCCCTCAAAAGCAAGACCCCCGGACAATGCGCCATCGCCTATAACCGCAACAACATAGCTGTCATCATCATTTAGAATATTAGCACATTGAAGTCCATAGGCTGCCGAAATTGATGTACTGCTGTGACCTGCACCAAAGGCATCATTTGGATTTTCCAAGTGTGACGGAAAACCCGAAAGCCCGCCTTCTTTACGCAAAGTATCCATCTGTTTATATCTGCCTGTAAGCATCTTATGTGCGTAACATTGATGTCCAACATCAAATACAATCTTATCCTTTGGTGAATCAAAAACTTTATGTAAAGCAACCGTAAGTTCAACAACCCCAAGGTTTGGAGAAAGGTGTCCGCCATTCTTAGACACAACAGAAACAATCTCTTGGCGAATTTCATCCGAGAGATTTTCAAGCTCTTTAACCGAAAGATTTTTTATATCATGCGGTGATTCAATTTTTTCAAGAAGCTTATCTTCCATTTTCACTTACTCCATCATAGCAAATTAATATTGCAATAAGTTATTTTATATTATATCACTAGTTTTTATGTCGTACAAGTTTTTTAATAATTGTTATTTATTACGATTAAGTAGACTTATTGCAAGCTCACGAAGTTCTGCTGATTCGTCTTTACCAAATATATCAAGTGCTTTAACAGCGTCATCAGTTAATTCCTTAGCAAGCTGACGGCACTTTTCTTCACCATAAATTGACATAAAGGTTGTCTTTTCGTTTTCTTCGTCGCTGAGAATAGGCTTTCCAAGAACCTCAGGAGTAGAAACAACATCAAGTACATCGTCAATAATCTGGAAAACAAGTCCTATTTTACCACCAAATTCTTCTGCGGCTTTAAGCTTTTCATCATCTGCTCCAGCAGCAATACAACCAAGCATACATGAAGCCTTTAACAAAGCTCCTGTTTTTTTACCATACATTTTTTCTAAGATTTCAGCCTCAACCTTTTTGCCCTCAATGCTTAAATCTATGAACTGTCCTCCTACCATTCCGCTGACACCCGCAAAGCTTGCAAGTATTCTTCCGGCGTCTGCAACTGCCTTAGCTGAGGTTGCCTTAACAGCCTTTTCTGAAAGAACGGTTTCAAATGCCAATGTAAGTAATGCATCGCCTGCCAAGAGAGCAGTATCCTCTCCAAAAGCACAGTGGTTTGATGGTCTGCCCCTTCTCATATCATCGTTATCCATACAAGGCAAATCATCATGAATAAGTGAATATGTATGAATCATTTCTACTGCACAGGCAAAGGCAAGTGCATTTTCAGGATTACCTCCGCATGCCTTACAAAACTCAAAGACAAGCTTAGGACGAATTCTTTTTCCACCGGCCATAAGGCTATATTCCATAGAATCTACAAGGCCTTTGACATCATTATCCTTTATCAAAAACTCATTAAGAGCCTTTTCTATCATCTCTGAATATTCATTCATCAGCATTTTCCTCCTCTAAATCAGAAAGTTCAGTAATCTTCTGTTCTGCATTTTTTAATGTTTCATAGCAAGCATTTGAAAGCTTTATTCCCTGTTCAAAAAGCTTTAGCGATTCCTCAAGGCTGGTTTCTCCGCTCTCAAGCTTTTCAACTATTTCACGCAATTTTGTTATATTAGTTTCATAAGAAATCTTTCTCATAAGAATTATCCTTTCTCATCAAGAGTAATCGCTCTAACTTCACATTCTGCTTTTCCGTCTGAAAGTTTAACCGTAATATTTTGACCGATATTTAATTCTTCTGCACTTTTTATAACTTTATTCTTATTCTGAATAATACTGTATCCTCTCGAAAGAACCGAAAGTGGGCTTAAAGCATCAAGTTTCGCAGAAAGAGCCGCAAATTCTCGCTGATTTTCTGAAAGGATAGCCTTAAAAGCCTTAATCATATCTGCTGAAATCACATCGAGTTCATTTTTGCGTATATTTATAAACTCCTCCGGACTAAGCAACACTTTTGATGACGCTAAATTATCAAGTTCCTGTTTTTCAAAATCTATTCGTCTCTGCATAATAGCAGGCAAACTATCTTTTACGCTTTTAAAATATGAAAGCAATTCTGCCATATTTGGTGTGGCGAGTTCTGCCGCCGCTGATGGTGTAGGTGCTCTTAAATCTGCCACAAAATCGCAAATTGTAAAATCCGTTTCGTGACCGACCGCAGAAATTATCGGTATATCCGATTCAGCAATAGTTCTTGCAAGCTTTTCATCGTTAAATGCCCATAAATCCTCAATAGAGCCACCGCCTCTGCCTATGATTATAACATCGGCAGCATTTGCTTTATTAAATCTTTCAACAGCGTCAATAAGCTGTGCCGAAGCATTCTCTCCTTGAACTAGTACAGGGCAGAAAACCACCTCAGCAATAGGATACCTTCTGCCAAGAATATTCAAAATATCCTGAACAGCCGCTCCGGTTGGAGAAGTTATAACGCCAATTCTTGTTGGATATGCAGGAATAGGCTTTTTTATATCCTCGCTGAAAAGTCCTTCAGAAGAAAGTTTCTTTTTAAGCTGTTCATAAGCAAGATTCAATGCACCAATTCCGTCAGGCTGCATATCTTCAATGTAAAGCTGATATTGTCCGGTAGCCTCATAAACAGAAACTCTGCCTCTCGCAATAACCTTCATACCTTCTTCAGGCTTAAAGCGAAGATGTCTTGCATTTCCTGCAAACATAACCGCACGAACAAGAGCCTTATCATCCTTGAGTGAAAGATAAATATGCCCCGAACGATAATGGTCAGTAAGATTAGATATTTCTCCTGTTATATAAATCTCTCTGAGAGCAGGACTTTCATCAAGCAATGACTTTATATAAAAATTAAGCTGTGAAACTGTTATTACAGAATTTACTGCCATTATTTCTGCTCCTTTTCGTGTAATTTGTTTGCAAGTATAGCAACACCAGATGCATTATCGCTTGAAAACTTAGGTTCGGCAAAAAGAGCACCATATTTTTCCTCAAAATGCTTTCTGATAATTGAATTAGACATAACTCCACCAGCATATACAAGCGGAAGCTTACCATATTTTTCAAGCAGAGCCTCTGTCATTTTGTCAAGCGTTTTCTGTATATTCATAAGACACGCAAAAGCCACTTTTTCTGATGATGCACCGTCAGCCAACATTCTTGCACAGATGTTTTCAACACCGGAAAGGCAACAATCTGCACCTTTAAGAGTAGCTTTTGCATCAACTTTTCCGCTATACTTCAAAGCGAGCTTTTCAAGCTCTGAACCACAAGGAAAGTGTAGTCCGAGCATTACTCCGACTCTATCTACAAGCTGACCTGCATTAAGGTCGAGAGTTTTTGCGATAATCTCAATATCAAGTGGACTTTCCGTACCCTTATGAACTAAGAGCGCCTCTGTTGTACCGCCTGAAACATGAAAAGCAATGAATTTTTCATTTATCAATTCAAGCTTTTTAGCTGAATACAGAGCCGCCGCAATATGACCTGCCTGATGTGAAACCGTATAAAGCGGAACTCTCAAAGCCTTAGCTAAAATTCTTGCAGAATTAACTCCAACCGTAAAGCAAGGCATATATGAGCCTTCAACATCACGCGGTCTTGATGAAACAGCTATTGCATTAAGCTTACCGTTAAAGCCTTCAAAAGCCTCATCAAAAACATCTGCAAGCTGATTTGTATGGTGAAATACGGCATCACTCTGTCTTAAACCTCTTTCGCCGTCCTTAACAGGCAAAAGCTTTTTGCAATTTTTAAGGATATTCTCCCCATCATAAATAGCAACAGAGGTTGTATAATTGCTTGTATCTATTCCGAGAGTAAGCATTATTTTTCACCATTATTCTTTGCTGAACGAGCTACTCCACCAAGCACACCATTAAGGAAAGAGGCGTCCTTTTCTGTTGCATATTTCTTGCAAAGCTCAACAGATTCATTGATAGAAACGCTTGTAGGAACATCTTCAACAAACATAATCTCGAAAGTAGCTATTCTCATAAGTGTAAGCACAACACGAGAAATTCTGCTCTTGCTCCAACCCTTGAGATTTTTTTCAATAAGCTCATCAATAGCCTCAAGATTATCATAAACACCATTTGTAAGGAGCTTTGTAAATTCTCCGATAGACGCGTCACGAGCCTCAACAGCGCTATCGAAAACCTCATCTGAATCATCGTCTTTAAACATACGCTCAAACACAAGTGTAAAAGCTTCTTCTCTTTCTTGGCGTCTGTTAGTTAATTTCTTATTATTTTCCATAGCTTAATCCCCTCATTTCAGAATTATCTTATGAAATACCTTTTTACCCTTTTTAACTACAATATAACCCTTTTCAAAGTCAGCAGCTTTAACTGTATAGTTAGGGTCAGTAATCTTTTCACCATCAACAGATAATCCGCCCTGTGTTACAACTCGTCTTCCCTCAGCCTTTGACGGAACTATTGCAACCTTTACAAGCAAATCAAGAATACCTACCTCGCCATCTGTTAAATCGTCAGCAGAAATTTCTGTCTGAGGCATATTATCTGTATTGCTTCCCTTTGCAAATAATGCTCTTGCACCATCAAGTGCCTTCTTAGCTTCTTCTTCACCATGAATAAGCTTTGTAAGTTCAAATGCAAGAATCTCCTTAGCCTTATTAAGCTCCTGTCCCTCTAACTTTTCAAGTTCCTTAATCTTATCAAGTGGCAGGAATGTAAGCATCTTCAAGCACTTAATAACATCGGCATCAGCAACATTTCTCCAATACTGGAAAAATTCAAATGGGCTTGTCTTATCAGCATCAAGCCATACTGCGCCCTTTTCTGTCTTGCCCATCTTCTTACCCTCAGAATTGAGCAAAAGCTTGATTGTCATAGCGTGTGAATCCTTGCCAAGCTTTCTTCTTATAAGCTCAGTACCGCCGAGCATATTGCTCCACTGGTCATCTCCGCCAAACTGCAAGTTACAACCGTACTCTTGGAAAAGCTTATAGAAGTCATAACTCTGCATAATCATATAGTTAAATTCAAGGAAGCTAAGTCCACGCTCCATACGCTGTTTGTAACATTCAGCAGTAAGCATACGGTTAACGCTAAAGCAAGCACCAACCTCTCTCAAAAGCTCAACATAGTTAAGATTAAGGAGCCAATCAGCATTATTTACCATCATAGCTTTACCTTCGCCAAACTCAATAAAACGGCTCATCTGCTTTTTAAAGCAATCACAGTTATGCTGAATAGTTTCTTTAGTCATCATCTTACGCATATCAGTCTTACCTGATGGGTCGCCAATCATAGCTGTACCCCCACCGATAAGTGCGATAGGTCTGTTTCCTGCCATTTGAAGTCTTTTCATAAGACAAAGTGCCATAAAGTGTCCAACATGAAGGCTGTCTGCTGTTGGGTCAAAGCCGATATAAAATACTGCCTTTCCCTCGTTTACAAGCTTTCTGATTTCTTCCTCATTAGTTGTCTGAGCGATCAGGCCACGCTCTTGAAGTTCTTCATATACTCCCATTGATTTCTTTCCTTTCTAAAAATAAAATAATAAAACCCTCTGCAAATATAATGCAGAGGGCGAATATCGCGGTACCACCTCATTCACTGTTCAGCAAATGAACAGCCTTACGGCAAAAGCCGTTGCACAATAACGAGTGCCAACCGTCCCTCACTACGCAATTAAATAATCTTCGCAAGGGATACTCAGAGATGTATTTCATACGCCGTTCCGAATGGCTTGCACCAACCGCCACATCTCTTTGCGGAACAAATCATATTACTTCTTCTCATCGACGCATTTTAGATATTTTTATAATTATACACATTTTTTCTATAAAAGTCAACACAACTATTTAATGTACGTTCGATATAAATTAAAAGTTTTGCCTAAGCCTTTTCAAAAGCTTACAGTTTCCAAAAATAGTCCACCTACGGCAGAGTCTTTGGTTGCCGTCCTCAGACAGCGAAACACTTTATGCTCCACAAAACACAGAAATGTTTTTCGTAGAAAATCCTCGCAGGAGGTTCCCTGTAGGTGTCTATCCACTGCGAAAACACAAAATCAGTTTCTCAAGCAAAACTTCTACGTTCTCAATCAACTTATGTTATCGCAAATAACGAAATTATCAAGGTAACTGATATGTTAGGGGGGAACTACTGATAAACGAAAACGGTAAGCCATTAGACTTACCGTAAATTTCATTATTATTCAATTATTTATCTTATCTATTGAAGATAGACATAATATCATAGAATGAATCATCGTCATCATTTGGAGCAGCGTTTGTTGTTTGTTGTGCTTGCTGCTGTGGCTGTGCAGGCTGTTGTCTTTGTGGACGCTCCTGCTGTGCAACTGGCTGCTGTCTTGGAATTCTTGGCTGATTAAAACTGCTCTGTTGTACAGAAGCCTGCTGTGTTGTTTCAGCCTGTTTTGCTGAAGGGTCTCCCGGTGTAGCACCAAGCTGATAAGGAGCTTTGTTGCTTACAGGAGCAGTGCCTGATGGCTTAACCGCTGCATCAGCTGTTGTAGGGAAACCTGTTGCAATAACAGTAACACTGATTTCGTCTTCCATCTGGTCATTGAACGCAGCACCCCAGATGATGTTTGCATCTTCGTCTGCCTGTTCAGCAATCATAGTAGAAGCAATGTTGATTTCCTCAAGACTAATATCAGGTGAAGAAGTGATATTGATAATAACACCCTTAGCACCATCAATAGCTGTTTCAAGAAGCGGACTTGAGATTGCATTTGAAGCTGCAACCTTTGCCTTGTCCTTACCGGAAGCTCTGCCGATACCCATATGAGCATAGCCAGCATCTTTCATAACTGCCGTAACATCAGCAAAGTCAAGGTTAACAATACCAGGAAGAAGAATAAGGTCAGAAATGCTCTGAACGCCCTGACGGAGAACATCGTCAGCAGCAGCAAAAGCATTTTGAAGAGTTATAGCTTCTTCGCTGACATACTTAAGTCTTTCATTAGGAATAACAACAAGAGAATCAACCTGCTCTCTGAGAGCAGCAATACCCTGTTCAGCCTGAGCCATTCTACGCTTGCCCTCAAATTGGAAAGGCTTTGTAACGATACCGATTGTGAGGATACCCATTTCTCTTGCAATCTCGGCAACGATAGGAGCTGCACCTGTGCCTGTGCCACCGCCCATACCTGCGGTAATGAATACCATATCAGTATCCTTGAGTGCGTCTGCGATTTCATCTCTGCTCTCGTCAGCAGCCTTCTGTCCGATAGAAGGCATAGAACCAGCACCCTTGCCGTGTGTAATCTTATCGCCAATCTGAATCTTTTGTGTAGCCTTTGAACGACCAAGAGCCTGATGGTCTGTGTTAATAGAAATAAATTCTACACAGCTGACTCCTTCATTAACCATACGGTCAACAGCGTTTCCGCCGCCTCCGCCTACACCGATAACCTTTATATGTACGATGTTATTCATCTCTTCTTCAAACTCGTAAGGCATATTTTTGCTCCTCTCAATTCGACATCATGTTTTTGCCAGCGACAACTTTCGCTTATACAGTCTATTATATAATTTACCACCATTTTCGGCAAATTTCAATACAATTACGCTATTTTATAAATGTTTTCCTATGGAATAATTTCTACCAATTCTTTTTTGTGTAAAACAACCATTATCTTTAATAAATAATTCCAAAATCGACTTATAATGCATAATTATAACATTTTAAATAGCAAAAAATAAAGAATTTTTTTATAAATTATATCTTAATAATCATATTTTTGAATTTTTTCCACTAATTTTCAGGTGCTCCTGAAGGGTCATAGTATGAATACTTTCCACCTTCTGCACACATAGAAACATCAACTGTTCCCTTGCTATCTTTTTCAAGCTTTTCATCTATAATTAATTTAGCTGTTTTAACCTTATAATTAAGATTTTCCGGAATACCAAGAATTATCGTAAGCCTCTTATCATAGCTAAGCTTAACATTTGAAGGATTAGTAACATTGATTGTAGAAACCTTTTTGATTTCATTTTCATTCAATGCTTGTGTAACATCATTTATGATATTATTCATATTTGCAAGCTTATATTCTATCGTAGCTGAAAGCTCTGTTTTCTTGAGTTCAGCCCCTTTAATAAGCGGAACATTATATTTATTATTATCAAGAATTTCTATAATTTTTCCTTTAGCGCTCAGAATATAAAATTTTCCATTTGTTTCAATGGCAGAAGTAGGCTTCGCCTCCTCAACATAAATTGTAACTGAATTAAATGGATTTTTCTTAATGCTTACTGATTCAATATAAGGAAATTCTTTCGTAATAATCTCCTTGCTTGGCTCTGTATTGCAAAGAAGAAGATTTGTGCCAATAGCGATTCCACTTGCATCTATAATTTCATCTGAGGAATATCTTGTTTTGCCCTCAACAGTGATAGAATCTATCTTAAAGAAAACAGTCAGGCAAAGTACAACCGCAATCATTGCAATAATCATAACCATTGAAGTATACATTGCAAGAATTTTTCTTCGTCTTTTCTTTGCCGAAAAAGGCTTAGATGAACGCTTCATCTTACGCTTTTTCTTTGGTTTTTGCTGACTATCATTTTTTTCAGGATTATGCTTTATATCAGCTTGATTTTCAGGTTTTGGATTTTTCCTACTTTCATCAGAAGCTGAACTATGTTCATTCTTAGCAGCATTTTGATTCGGATTTGGTTTTTGCTTAGGGTGATTATCTATAGATTGTTTTGGTTTAGCCTGTTGTGGTGAATGCTGAGAATAATCTTTATGTAGTTCATCAGCAGTTTTATGCTGTTGATGAGGATTTTGTGGCGTACGGCGTTTATCTGCTTGAGCCTTTTGAACCACTCTTGCCTTCTTTTTCTTTCGCTCACTCTCAGATTTAGCCCTTATTTCACGATAGCTTGCAGTAGGAACAGAATTATCTCTGCGTTTTTGTTGTTTTTTCTGCTCAAAAGATTTATCGTTCTTCTGTTTTTCGCTCATCTTTTGATTCTCCCCTTTTTATACTCTCGCAAAATTCAAGATTTTTAAATTCATAAATAGTTATGCTAAGTTCGTTCTTGTAATGTGCGCCCCAAGCTTTTTTAACTTACCTTCAACATTCTCATAGCCTCTGTCTATGTACTGAATGTTAGAAATTTCGCTTCGTCCGTCTGCTCCAAGAGCTGCAATAACAAGAGACGCTCCACCACGCAAATCTGTCGCAGAAACAGAAGCTCCTGAAAGTCTTTCAACACCACTCACAACAGCAACTCTGTCCTCCGCCTTAATATTAGCACCCATTCTCTGAAGTTCTGTAATATGTTTATATCTTCCAGAAAAAACTGTTTCAACAAATACGCTCGTACCCTTGCTTTGAGCCATAATTGCCATAATAATAGCCTGTGCATCAGTAGGAAATGCAGGATACGGCATAGTTCTTATATATTTTACTGCACCTAACCGTTCGGGTGCAGTAATTGAAATTCCATTATCAGTTGTTTTCAGCTTACAGCCGGACTCTTCAAATATAGGAATAACTGCTCTTATATGCTCAGGTACTGCACTAATAATTTCTCCGGCACCACCTGTAATAGCAATGGCCGACATATAGCTTATGGCTTCAATTCTATCAGGAATAACCTTATGATAAGCACCATTAAGATTTTCGACACCACAGATTATAACTGTGCTTTCACCTGCTCCTATAATTTTAGCTCCACAACTTTTCAAAAAATCCGCAAGGTCAACTATTTCAGGTTCTCTTGCTGCATTTGAAATAATCGTAGTACCTTTAGCTAAAACAGCCGCAAGTATAATATTCTCAGTAGCACCAACACTCGGATATGGCAGTGCAATCATAGCACCTTTTAGTTTATCACGAACCTTACATTCAATCAAGCCGTGATTTTCTGAAATATCGACACCCATCTGCTTTAATGCCGAAATATGTATATCAATTGGTCTTGGTCCTAACTCACACCCCCCAGGCAAAGAAACTCTTGCTTCACCCGTTTTAGCAATTATTGCTCCAAGAAAGGTTATTGATGAACGCATTTCACGCATCATATCTTCTGGGATATCATTTTTAGTAATTTCTTCATCGCCGATTATAACAGAACTTCCTTCACGATAAGCAGATTTTCCTAAATGCCTGATAATTCTCATTGATACATTGCAATCCGAAAGTTTTGGGCAATTATCAATATAGCATTCATCATCGCAAAGAATACTTGCCGCTAAAATAGGCAAAACACTGTTTTTTGCTCCTTGAAGCTTAATTTCTCCATATAGCCTTGCTCCGCCGTCTATAATCAGCTTTTCCAAAATCAACACCCTTTTCATAAAATATATTACTACATCTATATTCTATGAAATATCTTATTTGATGGTGACAAATTCCGAAAAAATATTTAATTAATAAGTGTTTTTCAGAGAAATCCCTGCTAGAGTTCCCTATGAAAACCAATGAAATGTTTTTCCTACTGCGTTTTGAAATAGATAAAGAGTTGCGCCCTATATGGAGCGAACAAAGGCTCTGCCTCTGGAAACTTTGAACCTTTGAAAAGGCTCGAGCGAAACTTTTAAGTGTCTTAGGGAAATTTATTAACTAATCAGCAGTTTCCTCAAACGCGGTAATGATCTTCCCATGCTCACTTTAATCATTTCTTTTTTGCCTTTGATGCAGACAAGACTTCTATAATAACAGAGTAAATTCTCTTTGTTGCATCAGTAATAGCCATTGCCTTTGCATTTTTGGTAAATTCCGCAAGACGCTCGCTATCAGATGCAAGCTTGTCGATTTCTCTTGTAAGCCTTTCAGGTGTAAGCTCGCTTTCTTCAATAACAACGGCCGCATTTTTCTTTGCAAGAGCCATAGCATTGTGATATTGATGATTTTCTGCAACATTTGGTGACGGAATCAATATTGAAGGCTTGCCCTGCGCCTGAATTTCGCTCAAAGTAATAGCACCTGCTCTTGCGATAACCAAATCAGCCGCTGCAAGACAAGTCGGCATATTATTTATATACTCTCTTATATCGAGATTAGTAGCCTTTTCAAGGTCAACACCCTTTTCCTTGAGCAAATCGGGAAACCATTTTCCATACTGTCCATAAGCGTGAATATGCTGGTATTTTCCATCATTGGCACTTCTTGCAATAATATCTGCAAGAGATTCATTTATAATTCTTGCACCAAGACTTCCGCCAAAGGAAAGAATCACAGGTCTTGAATCCAAACCAAGTTCTTTTCTTGAGGCTTTCTTTTCAGCAGTAAGAATTTCACCTCTTACCGGGTTACCTGTATCAACTGTTTTACAGTTCTTTTTCAGATAATCCTTTGCACTTGGCACAGCAAGCATAACTCTGTCAACAAGCTTTGAAAGCATTTTAGTTGTAACACCGGGGAACGCATTCTGTTCGTGAATTACAGTAGGAATACCCATCTTTGCAGCTGTTCTTATTACAGGACCGCTGACATATCCGCCTGTTCCAACGCAAATATCAGGCTGAAACTCAGAAAGAATTTTCTTAGCCTCTTTACTTGCTGTAATAGCCTTTTTTGCTGTAACAATATTTTTCTTAATTCCTGCCGGAGTAAGTTTTCTTGAAAAGCCCTGAATAGAAATTGATTTAAATTCATAACCTGCCTGAGCGACGAGTCTTTCCTCCATACCGCCCTTATTTCCGATATAGAGTATTTCAGCGTCGGGTTGACGAAGCTTAACATATCCTGCTATGGCAAGTGCAGGGTTTATATGACCTGCTGTGCCACCACCCGCAAATACAATCTTCAAGCTACAACTCTCCTTAATTATAATAGTTGGAATTTTATTCTAAAGTTAAATAAAACTTAAAAATTTCGTTCAAGGCGGAGTGCCTCCGCTGTCAAGACGCATTCAACTTTTTTGTTAAATTAATACTTGTTATTCGTGTTTAAATTATTTTTTAACTTAAAAGTTTCATTCAAGCTTTAAGTTTTTTCTATATTGGCAGTTCTTGAGATAGAAAGAACTATTCCCATCTGTGCTAAAAGCATAATCAATGACGAACCACCATAGCTAAAGAACGGCAAGCTGATACCTGTATTCGGAAGTAAATCTGTAACAACCATAATATTGATAACAACCTGTATGCCAATCTGTGCTGTAAGTCCTATTCCGAGAAGTGAGCCAAATTTATCCTTAGCCCTCATTGAAATAGTAATTCCTCTCCAGACAAGAAGCGCAAAAACTAAAAGAATAATCAATGCACCGATAAAGCCCATTTCTTCACATACAACGGCAAAGATGAAGTCATTCTGTGCTTCAGGCAGATACAAATGCTTTTGTCTTGACTGTCCAAGACCTAAGCCCCAGAAACCACCTGAACCAATAGCATAGAGAGAGTTTCTTGTCTGATAAGTATCGTCCCAAGTTTGTTTATCAACATAGTCAAGTGCCTGACCCCATGCGCCGATTCTATCCAGTGCATACCCAAGATTATCGGTTAAATACAAAACAAGAATAGCAGCCGCAATAAGACCTCCGGCCAAAACAAACCAACGAAGCTTAACACCGCTTACAAACATCATAACTGCCGCAAGAGAAATAATAATAACAATACCTGACCAGTGAGGCTCTAACGCCATAAGAACAATAGTTATACCAAGAATGATAACCTCCGGCAAAACTCCTATTTTGAATGTTCCCATTTCGTTTATATGTACTGAACCCCAGTGAGCAAAGAAAATAACTATTGCAAATTTACTAATTTCAGAAGCCTGAATAGTAAATATACCAAGTGGCAACCACCTATGAACACCTGTTGACGACGGTATAAACAAAACCACTGTCAAAAGCAAAAAAGATAAAATCAATATAAAGAAAGCAAATTTATGTAAGTGATGATAGTCAAAATATGAAAGAATAAACATCAAACCTATTCCTACCACTGCAAAAATTGCCTGTCTTGTTAGGTAATAATAGCTGTTGCCATTTTGATAGGCATATGCCGCAGGATAGCTTGCGGAAAACATCATTACCATACCTATAAAAAGAAGTGCAATAACTAAAAACAAAAATGGCATATCAAGTCCGAGTCTTATCGAAAAAGGCTTTAATTTCGCCCTGACTTTTCTTGGTGGAGCTTGGTGCGGTCTTTGCTCTAATCTTACGCCGACATTTTCCTTATTAACTCTTGCACCGGACGTTTGGCTTGGCAAAGTAAACACTTCCTTTCATAAGCTATATAAAGATTTAAATGCGTGAAAGTATGAATGCACATACTCCGCCTATAATAGTAATTACTGAAAATACAAGAACAATCTTAACCTCAGACCAACCACACATCTCGAAGTGATGATGAATAGGAGCCATCTTGAAAAGACGCTTGCCATGAGTAGCTTTAAAATAAAGAACCTGAATAATATCAGAGAACATTTCAATTATATAAATAATTCCAATAGGGATCATAAGTATAGGCATATCTATACCAAATGCCAATGCGCAAACAACACCGCCTAAGAACAATGAACCTGTATCACCCATAAATACCTTTGCAGGGTGGAAGTTCCAAAGTAAAAATCCAAGACAGCCGCCAGCAACTGCGGCAGAGAAAATACTCATACCAATATAGCCACTAAAGCTTGCAATCATCATAAAGAATATTGCGCCAAAGAATGTAACAGAGCCGCACAAACCGTCAATTCCATCTGTAAGATTAACAGCATTAACCATACCAACAATAAGAATTGCCGCTATCGGCCAATAGAATAAGCCAATATCTACTATTCCGACAAAAGGAATATAAGTAGTGCTTGTGCCGCCACTCAAGTAAATTGAAAGCAAATATGCTGCTGCAATAAGGAACTGAAAAAGCAATTTCTGATATGCTTTAAGACCAAGATTACGCTTCTTGACAACCTTGATGTAGTCATCAATAAAGCCAACTGCACCAAAAGCAACTGCCATCAGAAGACCAGCATAAATCTTAACTGTTGCAAGACGAGTTTCAGCAGGGGCATATGAACTACCGGCTGTCGTATGAAACAAAAATACACACAATATAGTAGAAACTATAATTCCTGCAATGAACATAAATCCACCCATAAGAGGTGTTCCTTGCTTACTTTTATGCCACTTTGGACCGTCTTCGAGTATTGTAGAACCGAAATGAACCTTGCGTAGAAAGGGTACAAGCCATACTCCCATCAATGCCGATATTCCGAACGACACCGCCGCCGCAATAATGGTCCATATTCCTATCATTATTATTCCACCCTTCAAAATTTACTCTGTATATTTTAAACTTCAGAGTTGATTTATAACATTCAAAACCGCTGCAAGCGGGACTCCCATTGCAACAAGTGCTGAAGAAACCGCAAGTACAAGTTCTACTGAAAGTTTACTTGATTTTGAAAGTTTAACTCTTCCTATAACTCCTGTGCCCAAAAGTTCAAACACAGTTTTATCATCTTGCGGATTTATATTTTTAGCAATCAAATCTGCCTCATTGCTGTTAACAGAATAAAATAACATATTTTTTTCTTTAACACTAAAATTTTTACCAAGCGAATAAGGAAGTACAATATTATTAAATTTTTCAATAAAGTTAATATTCACTTTTTCCACATCGCAAAGCACAAGAATAGTTTCAAGATTAAAATCTTCAAGAATATCCTCTTTTAGTAGCGACGCATTAAGAATGATAAAATCGCACACCTTGCTTGCTGTCATAAGAGCATCTTTACAGCTATGCTCCTCTTGATTAAGCGTTGAAACAATAAAACCTGTCGAACGCAAAATTTTAGCCAAGAGTATCGTCGCCTCATCTGCCGTTTCACCCAAAACAGCAATAAGTCTGACTTTCTTATCAATCATTCTTAATGCACCTCACTTCTAACCATATCAATGGTCATACAGCTAAACGCTTTGTTGTTTCGTAAATCAGCTGTAAGCCTTTATTAATGCAAAAAGCATAATAGCTACATTATATTACTCTTTTGTTCAAAGGTTACGGTTATAACTGTTCCCCTTGATACAACCTTACCTTTTTCTATACTCTGAACCTCTGCAGTTACAGAATCATCACTTGAGAATGTACCAGAAATTGTGATATTCAATCCGGATTGCGTTGCCAAGTCAGAAGCCTGTGACATACTCAATCCCTTAAAGTCCGGAACCGTAACCGTATCGCTTTCTGCCGAATTATCCGTATAAAGAATAACAGTACCGCCCTTTGGAACATATGAATATGGGTCAGGGCTTTGAGATATAACAGTATCGCCATCACCCTTTATAACAGCCTTAAGCTCGGCATTTGAAACTGCTGCAGAAGCTTCATCAACAGCCATTCCGCCGTATGCAGAAATTTGTGTACTGAGATTTTCAAGCTCGCTTTCATTATATTTCTTTTCAACACCAAGATAAGGCAAAACTTCAGACATAATATTTCTAAAGCAAGGGCCTGCAACTGATGCACCATAGTAACTGTCGCCAAGTGGTGTATCAAAGTAACAAAGCAAAGCAATCTCAGGGTCATCACATGGTGCAATACCGGCAAAAGATGCAATATAGTCATCAATGCCATCATTATTGTTATCTCTGTGAGTTTCTGATGTACCTGTTTTACCGCCTATTCTGTAACCGGCTACATAACCATTCTTTGCACCACCACTTATTGCGTTCTGCTCAAGCATAGCAAGAACTTGGTCTGCAACATCTTTGCTTATAACCTGGCGCTTAACTGTTGGTTCTGTTGACTTAACAACATTTCCATCAGAATCTGTAATTTGCGAAACGATATATGGCTGCATAAGCTTACCTTCATTTGCAATAGCCGAGATAGCCATAATCATCTGCATAGGTGTAATCTGGAAGTTCTGACCGAAAGGTGCAACTGCAAGGTCAATATCATGCATCTTACCTTCAACACCGTCTTGGTCAAAGAAAATATCCTCACTTTCACCAGGCAAGTCTATACCAGTTTTTTCAGAGAAACCAAAAGCAACATAATATTGATAGAATTTCTCCGCACCAAGCATAAAACCCATCTGAACATAAGCAGGGTTGCAAGAATTCATAAGTGCCTCAGTAAGCGTCTGGCTTCCGTGTCCGCTACTAAGATGGCAGCCAATCGGCGCAGCACCCTCATAAGGAACAATAGAACCTGTGCAGTTAAAGCGAGTGTTATCATCAACAAGCTTTTCGCTCAAAACCGCCGATGTTGTTACCGGTTTAAAAACAGAACCCGGAGTATAAGTATCACTGATGGCTTTGTTTCTCCATTGCTTAGTAAGAGCATCACTTGTTGCTTGGTCTTGTTCATCTTCCGGAAGACTTTCTATTTCTTTTTTAGTTTTTTCATCAGCAATCTCAAATGGATTATTCGGGTCAAAGGAATCTTCAACAGCCATTCCTAAAACCGCACCGGTCTTAACATTAACCATAATCGCACAACCACGGTTAGCAACTTTATTTTCTACAATAGCTTGCTTGACATATTTTTCCATAATTCGCTGAATAGTTTCATCAAGGGTAAGGGTCAGATTATATCCGTCCTGTGCCTCTATTTTCTGCTGATACTGATATGGCATATTTGTACCAATCGCATTTTGGGCAGTAATAATTCGTCCCGGTTTACCGGTAAGATATTCGTCATATTGAGCCTCAAGACCTTCAAGGCCTTGGCTGTCGCTTCCGACAAATCCAAGAACGCTTCCTGCAAATTCATTAAGCGGATAGCTTCTCTTGAAATCCTCAACGGTATCAATCGCCTGAGCAATACCATACTTTGATTTTATATCCTTTGCAAATTCAAGAACCTTATCACGAGCCTCAGTTTCTACTTGACGCTTTACCTCTATATAGTATGACTTTTTCAAGGTCTTTTTATAAAGCTCCTCAGAATCAAGTTCAAGAATTTTTGCAAGACCATCTGCTACTATGTGGCGTTCTTTGTCGGTTTCGAGAAAAATCGGAGCAATAACTATTTTCCATACAGTAGCGCTCTGTGCAAGAACTTTGCCATTTCTATCATATACACTTCCACGCTTTGCACTTATAGTAGTATCGGCAAGCTGTTGGTTAACAGCTCTTTTCTGAAGCTCAGGAGCCATATAGGTTTGAAGATAAAGAAGTCTTGCTGTAACCGAGCCAAAGCCTGCAATTAAAATAACAAGCAAAACTATTAGCGACCTTCTCCAAAGCACAACTGTGGGACCTTTTTTTGCCATATTGTTCCTCCTTGTAATGCGAAAATAGGGTTGTAACAACTTGCAGTCACATCAGCAACCGCTTTGTTACAGCCCCGCCCTACTCTCCATACCTTTTTGAAAGCTCTGTTTTATGACCAAAGACTTGTAAATGCGTCGGCTATTGTTTCAAAAACATTTTTGGGACCATTTCCTTGCAGAATCTCTGCTTTATCCTCACCCGACATTGTAATAAATTCTTTTTCCATATTATCGGCTTTAGTCATACCAAGATTACTTTCAGCATAGCTTTCAATTTTTTCCTCAGAAAGCTTACTGTCAATCTGAATTTGATATTGTGTTTGTTCACCCTCAAGTATGCTGATTTCATTCTCTGCTTCGACGATTTGCGCATTTAGCTCATTTATAAGCACATTTGATTGTACAATAGTAATCGAAATAGCCGTAAAAACAACGACAAAAATAGAAATCGCAGCGACATAGAAGATATTGTGTCGTCTTCTTGCTTCCTTATTTATTTTCTCTTTAGGAAGCACAATCACATTATTCTTTTTAGGGTGTTTTTTGGGTTCAAGTTCAGGTGCAGTTTCAAATAAAGAGAGGTCATATGCACTGTTTACTTGTTCTTTCATTTTTCATCATCCCTTCAGAATAGTCAACTATTCTTCAATTCTCTTATAATCCTTAATTTTCTCACAAACTCTTAACTTTGCGCTTCTGCTTCTTGGGTTTTCCTCAAGTTCTTTTTCAGAAGCCTCTACAGGTTTTTTTGTAACAAGCTTTGCACTCGGGGTATTTCCACAAACGCAAATAGGAAAATCCTTTGGGCAAGTACACCCCTGACACCATTTTGCCATTCTCTGCTTAACGATTCTATCCTCAAGCGAATGGAAAGTAATAACTGCAAGTTTGCCACCGTTTTTCAACAATGAAAAAGCTGCGTCAAGCCCTTCCGAAAGTCTGTCAAGCTCGCCATTTACGGCAATTCTCAATGCTTGGAAGGTTTTTCTCGCAGGATGTCCGTCACGTCTTGCCTTTGCGGGATACGCATTAGCGACAATTTCCGCAAGTTCAAGCGTAGTTTCGATTGGCTTAACCGCTCTTCTCTGTTCAATCGCCCGTACGATACTTTTTGCAAATTTTTCTTCGCCATAAAGCGTAAGAATTTTGCAAAGCTCGCCGAAAGAAAGCGTATTTACAAGGTCAGCAGCAGTTGTGCCGTTTTTACTCATTCTCATATCAAGAGGTGCATCGTGGTGATATGAAAAACCACGCTCCGGCGTATCAAGCTGTCTTGACGAAACGCCTATATCAAGCAAAATTCCATCAACCGAGTAAACCTCAAGCTCATTAGCCGCCTCTTTCATTTTAGAGAAATTCGATTTATATATAGTTACCTTATTATCGTTATCAAAGCGGTTATGCAGTGTCAAAATTGCCTCAGGGTCTTGATCTATGCAGATAAGTCTGCCATTTTTAAGCCTTTTTGCAATTTCTGACGAATGACCGCCGCCCCCCGCCGTTCCATCAATATAGATTCCGTCAGGTTTAATATCAAGATTTTCAATCGTTTCGTTCAGCAGAACAGGTTTGTGTACAAATTCCATAGTTAAATTCCAAGTGAAGACATTATGTCAAACATACTATCCTCAGTAACCTTATTGTTATATTCATTCCATCTGTCGAAATCCCAGATTTCGGCTTTAAGTCCTGTGCCTATAATTACAACATCTTTTGTAAGACCTGCGTAATCTCTAAGTGGCTGTGGGATTAAAACTCTGCCTTGTTTATCAGGTTCAAGCTCTGCCGCCCCTGAAAACAGAAAACGCTGAATATCCTTTGTCTGTGAGCTTGGAAGACTCCTTAGCTTTTCGCCAAGGCTATCCCAGTCACTCTTAGAAAGCACCGAAAGGCAATTATCAAGACCTCGTGTAATATAAAATACACTGCCAAGCTCTTCACGAAACTTAGCAGGCATAATCACACGACCTTTAGAGTCGATATTATGTTGGTATGTTCCCATCAACATAATTTGCCACACTTTAGGTAAATGAGTTCCGTTTTATGCACTTCGCTCTACTTTTACCCACCTTTCACCACTTTATGTAATTATTATAGTATACCCACCCTAAAAAAGCAAGTATAAAGCAGTGAAAAGAATAACCAAATTTTTATAAATGAATAGTAAATCATACATTATTATATTAAAAAAAAGACCAGATAATGCAGATAGACTATAATTTTAAAAACCACAATATATAGTTATATATCATCTATATAGGCAATAAAAATTCGTACATAATGTGGTAATATATATATTTTACCACAAGCGGCAATAAAAAGCTACAAAAAATTCATAATTATTAAATTTTTGTTACTTTCGCCAATAAATCTGTTCTTTTTAAATTAATGATTAAAAATTCATTTATAAATTTTCTTTTTAGTAATAATGGAATCTAAAAATTCTTAAAAACCTCTATTTTATGCGATTTTTATATTGTCTTAAATATCGACTATTCTTATATAAAATCAGTATAAAATATTAAAAAATGTGGTTTTTTACTCAAAATCGACATTTCATATTAACTTTTAATATGGTATATTATAAACCGCTATATGCAACAAATTTGTTACAAAATAAAAGCCTTTGTTTTTTGTGCATTTTAACGAAACTTTTTATCATATTATCATTTTAAAGATTTTATGTTGGGGAAAGCTACAAATTTTAGCCCTTTCTGCTTTATAAGGGAATATTATTTTTCTTCATTTTGTCAATGTTTTGTTACTTTTAAAATTATCATTAAATTTTAGTTGAATAATTTATACAACTAATAATTGACATTGCTGCCTTATCTTGCTATCATTAAAGAAAAATAAAAACCAATTAAAACATAAAATGAAGAGGAGATTAGCTATGAAAAATATACTTGTTTCAGGTCTTATTAACATCGAAACAACTGCATCTATAAACTCATTTCCCATTGAATATCAGGCCATAGATTATAACTTTTTTGGCGTAAATTCAATGCCATCGGGTGTAGGTTTGAATCTTGCCTCTGCATTAACAACACTTGGCGATAAGGTTTCACTCCTCTCTATTTGTGGAAATGATACTTTAGGTTCAGTTATTAAGCAAGAACTCAAAAATCGAAATATCAATTCAGAGTATATCCTTTCCATTCTTTCACAAACCCCACAATCCGTAGTTCTTTATGACAAAAATGGTAAAAGACAAATAATCTGCGACCTCAAAGACTCGCAAGAGACCCCATATAATATAGATATATTCAAGGCAGAAGCCGAAAAATGCGATTGTATGTGTCTTTGCAATATAAATTTTTCAAGAAAAATGCTTCCCATTGCAAAAGAACTTAATAAAATAATAGTTACAGATGTTCATGTCATTTCATCTCTCGACGATGAATATAACCGTGATTTTATGCAGTACGCAGATATTTTATTTATGAGTAATGAAAATCTTGGTGATGCAAGATTGTTTGCTAAAGAAACTGCAAAACGCTTTGGAAACTCAATAATTATAGTTGGAATGGGTTCTCAAGGCTCTTTACTTTACACTAAAGCTAACGATAATTTCATTGAACTTCCAATTTTTAAAACTCGCAAGCCTGTTAATACAATTGGTGCAGGCGATGCTTTACTTTCAGCTTTTACGCATTTCTATATAAATGGCTGTTCGCCAAAGGATTCTTTAAAACTTGCATCAATCTTTGCTTCATATAAAATCGGAGATAAAAACGCTTCTTCAGGTTTTCTTACAGAACAAGAGCTTTTAAAACTCGCTGAAAATATATAGTTAATACAAATAATATTATTTCTAAAATTTATATAATAATTATTTATTTTACTTATTGTAATGTATTTAATATTGTGATTTAATATGTATAAAGAAAAGATCTTTATTCTTTTCTTTAATAATTATTAGAAAAGGAATTGATAAAAATGAAATCATTTGAGTTGATTGTTATATTCGTAGTTTTAGCTATAGATACAGTTTTACTAATTTGGGATTTAAAAGAAAATAAAAATAATCATAAGCATTCAAAAGGGAAAAAATATGGACAAAGAGCAAATCATTTCAACACTAACAAATCTTAATTTTTCAAGGCTTGAGGCGGAAATCTATATAACACTTCTTGAAGGCGAAATGTCAGGCTATCAGATTTCTAAGAAAATCGAAATAGCAAGACCATCTGTTTACGCAGCACTTGAGCATATGTTTGAAAAAGGAATCGTACAAAAGGTTCAAGACAACAGTTCAGTGTACAAAGCTCAACCACCTAAAGTAATCTTTAAAAAGCTCAGCGAGGAATTTTCAGAAAATGCTTTTTTCGCCGAAGAAGCACTCACTCAATATTCAGAAAATCACTTTGAAAATCGTATTTTCACAATAAAAGGTATAAAAACAATAATCGAATACGCCAAAGATATGATTATCAAAGCAAAAAACGAAGTTTTCATAAATACAGATTTAGAGTTATCTATCTTCAAAACTTCAATAAAAAAAGCGTCTGAAAACGGCACAGCAATCACTATTTTCTCATTCTATGAACCAGATATAGACCTACCCTGTAAAATTTTCACTCATAATAGAAAAAACAAACATACTGCAAGCCGCCTTATGCTTTCATATGATGACTCTGAAACACTTATAGCCAATGCTAATGATTCAGGGGAATGGCTCGCTTCTATAACAAATAATCCATTACTTGTAGAGATTATAACCGAACATATTCATAATGACATCTATCTTCTAAAACTAAGAAACGAATATGGCAGTGAAATTTATAATAATTTAAGAATAGGTTCAAACTTTGAATCTCATAATAAAATAGTAAAATAAAAACGGCAAGGCTTATTTAAAGCTTTGCCGTTAATTTATGAAAAGTTAAATACAGAAATAGAATACACAACCGGAACTACTATACAACCCGTTATAATTCCCAATGCCATACCTGCTAAAACATCTGTAAGATAATGTACTAAAAGATATGTACGAGAAAATGCAATCAATGCCGCCAAAAAAAGCATCGGAATTGCGAATATCGGGTGCATAAAAAACATAACTGTTGTAGCTGCAAACGATGATGTCGTATGACCTGAAGGAAATGAATAGTGCGGGGGGTTTTTTATTAAAAGTTGGTCTTCACTGACCTTATGGCAAGGACGAACTCTGCCTACGATATTTTTTATTGTAACCTCTCCGCAAAGCCACGAAACAACAATCGCTATTATCATGGCTATTCCAGAGGTTCTATATTTTTGAAAAGGCAATAAAGCTACTGCAATAACAAACCACACAAGACCACTATTTCCGATAGTTGTTGCACCAACCATTATTTTATTCAACCGCTTAGTGCGCAGTTTTGAAATTCTGTCGAGCATACGGTTGTCCCAATTTTGAATGCGACTAAGCATATTACTCACCTCCGAAATAAATATTTAACACTATGCCAATCAAGTGTCTTAATTTACCTAATACATTACCATTCTTATTTATTATAACACATTTTCAGCAAAAGCGGTATATATTTTTCTCGGAAATGAGTACCAACATTCTATATAATTTTTGATAAAGTTGCACAGAATATAAAACCTTAATACAAAGGTAAATTTTACAAAAGCTTTTATGAAACCATCAATTATTTTTTAACTTACTAACTATTCACTTTCAAGTTCAATAAGATGTGCTACTCCCGGAATACTTTCACCTTGTTGTGCTGAAGTTGGGGACATCAAAGCTCCCGTTGCAACAAACAAAACCCTTTTAAGCTCGTTGGTTTTCATTTTTTGCAATACATACGAACAGAATACTGAACCGCTGCAACCGCAACCTGAACCGCCTGCGTGAACATCTTGAGTTTTTATATCGAAAATCATCAAACCGCAATCATTATGCTGACGACTTATTTGCAAGCCTTCTTTTTCAAGTAATTCTAAAAGTAAAGTTTTACCTATCATACCAAGGTCCCCAGTTAGAATTAAATCGAAATTTTGTGGTTTTTCTTTGGTATCTGAAAAATAATCAAGTATGGTCTGAGCCGCCGCAGGAGCCATCGCTGCACCCATATTGTTAGCATCTTTAATTCCCATGTCGGTAATTCTTCCGATTGTTATACGCTTGATTTTTATACCATTTCCGCCTCTTTGAATAATTGCCGCTCCCGAACCTGTAACTGTCCATTGTGCCGTTGGCGTTCTTTGTCCCCCGTATTCAAGTGGAAAACGAAATTGTCTTTCAGCTGAACAGAAATGCGAAGAAGTAACAGCAACACATCTGTCGGCAGCAAAGCTATCTGTGAATACTGATGCCATCGAAATAGTCTGAGCCATTGTAGAACAAGCTCCATACTGACCAAGAAAAGGTATTCCCAAAGCACGAAGTCCAAATGTTGAAGAAATACACTGATTGAGCAAATCTCCCGCAAAAATATAATTTATGCTTGAGGCATCTATTTCAGCCTTTTTAAGAGCTAATTCTACAGCAGATTTTTGCAGAAAACTTTCAGCTTTTTCCCACGAAGATTCGCCAAATTTATCATCACTGTATGTTTTATCAAAATATTTGGCAAGAGGACCTTCCGCCTCTTTATGACCGACAATAGCGGCGTTATTTAATATTCTGACATCATTTTCCATTTCAAGAGTATATTTTCCGATTCTCTTTGGCATATCTATGCACCCTCCAATATGAGATTTCATAGATATTATTTCCAAAGTAGATTTATTTATTCAAAATTAAAAGCGGTGGACTAAGTCCGCCGCTTTAGAAATAAAGAAATGTTATGGGTTTCGCCTTTAAAACCCACGAGGGACTCTTTCCCTCAACTCTGCAAGCTTCTGAAAAAGCTTGAACAAAACTTTTAATTTATATTAAACTTATGCTATATTACTCGATATAGTCAAACTCAATTTCGTAAATGTCTACCGGATCGCCCTCAGATATGCCAGCCTCTTTAAGAGCATCAATAACGCCCGTCTTGATAAGCATACGCTGGAAGTATTGTACAGATTCACTGTCATCAAAATTGATTGAACGAATAAGTGTAAGCAACCATTCGCCTTCAACAAAGAATATACCGTCCTGAACTGTAATCTTGACCTCTTGCTTACCAAGTTCGTCCTCCTCGATAACTGGAGCCGGCTCCGGTTCATAGTGAGAAATAGGAGGAAGTTTAGAGAGCATCTCCTGAATACGCTTTAAAAGTGGCTCTGTCTGATATGCAATAGCCGCCATTATCGGGAAAAATTCATATCCTTGGTCTTCTATAAACTTTTTGAAATCTTCAACAGCCTCATCTGTTGTAAGGTCACACTTGTTACCTGCTACAATCATAGGGCGCTCTGCAAGCTCTGGGTTGAACTTTTTAAGCTCTTCATTTATAATACGGAAGTCTTCTTTCGGATCTCTACCCTCACTACCTGAAACATCAACTATATGAACAAGCATACGACAGCGTTCAACATGACGCAGAAATTGATGTCCTAAGCCTACGCCTTCGCCCGCACCTTCAATGAGTCCGGGAATATCCGCCATTACAAATGAACTTCCCTCACCCATTCGGACAACTCCCAAAACCGGAGTTATTGTTGTAAAATGATAATTTGCAATAACAGGCTTTGCCTCACTTACAACTGAAACAAGCGTACTTTTACCAACATTCGGATATCCCACCAACCCAACATCTGCAAGAAGTTTTAATTCAAGAGAAACTTCCATACTTTCTCCTGGTAAGCCCGGTTTTGCAAAACGTGGTGTTTGCCTTGTAGGTGTTGCGAAATGTGTATTTCCCCAGCCGCCTCTGCCGCCTTTTGCGACAACAACAGGCTCATCATCTGAAATATCCGCAATAATTCTGCCTGTATTTGCATCTTTAATCAGTGTTCCACGAGGTACACGAATAACTAAATCTTCCGCTTTTTTACCATTACAGCGAGCACCCCTGCCGTTTTCACCCTTTGGTGCTTTATACTTTCGTTTATAACGGAAATCTGCCAATGTTGAAAGATTATCGTCAGCCTTAAAAATTATATTTCCACCACGACCGCCATCTCCACCATCCGGACCACCTGCGGCAACATATTTTTCTCTATGAAAAGCAACTGCGCCATCTCCGCCGTCGCCTGCTGTTATCTGTATCTTAGCTACATCTACAAACATTATAAAACTCCTCCTTTATTGAATCCTATAAACATAGTATTTTAAACTAAAAATAGTTACTGAGCCAATATTTTTAAAATCTCCTAAACCAAAACTATTCGAGTAATTTTCAACAATTTCTTCAATAGGTTTTTCTTCTAAACCATTTATATATTCCGTAAGAAATACATATATAGGCTTGTCCGTTTTTAGAGAAGAAATTTTGTCTATATAATTATCAATTTCATCATAGCTTGTGTAGAAAATCTTATCAACATCATAAAGCTCACTTGTAAAGCATACTAAACGCCATTTAAAATTTTTTGATAGTTCTACTACAATACAATCGCTATCTTTAGTTAAATCTTTAAAATCTCCCATACCTTCATTTTTAAATAAATATCCGATAGAGCTATTCACATTACAATTTATCAATATAGCTATCATTGCTATTACAGACGCAATTTTATATCTATTATGTTTTTTAAGTGGCTTTATCTTTGAAAGAATACATATTATTATTGCCATAAATATCAAGAACATATATGGAAATGTTATAAAAATATATCTATCGCAATATCCCATCGCATAATACAAAACCGATTTAGCCGATATAATAATTATCGCTAATGACCCTAAAAGCATAGGATAATAAACAAAATTAATTCTGCAAAGCCATTCTTTTATTGATTTTATAGGCCTAAATGATTTTAATGTTTGCGGAAATTCCTTGAATTTATTTTTAAAATTTAATAAAGCAGAACGAAATTTTTCATTCTTTCTAAATAAAAAGCATATCGGAAGTGCAAACAACACTATAACGATTATAAAAACGGGAATAACAGTCATATAATAAATTTTATCCCCATCTGATAAACCCTTTATTCCAAACAATTCTCCGAATATATTTTCAATAGAAACTCTAATTTGAATAAAAAACGCTCTCATATCCACCTGAGAACCTGATTCTGTAAAAACCTGTCCCATAAGCGGTGGAAATACAGCCCACGCAAGTGCAACTCCAGACGCCATAGAAATTCCATATTTAAAGAAATTTTCAATCTGCTTTTTGCATAAATATCTTATGCAAAACATAACTGCAAATACAAAAGCCATTATTGTAAATTCATGTTGTGTTAATGCTCCAAGCATCACTACTATTGTAACAGGAATAAGTGATTTGAGTTTCAAATCATCTTTAATATCAAGAAGCTTAGTGTGAATATATGCCATAATAACTACCCACATCATCAGCATAGCATACATTCTTATGTAAATAAAAACATTTACTGTTCCCACAGAAAAGCCAAAACAGAGACAAACTATAGCTGCAAGCCATTTAGATTTAAAAAGCTTTTTCGCAAGTAGAAATAAAAAAATCTGTAAAACTACAAATACTGCTATGTTTACAGAAAATCCAAACCACGGTGAAAATTGATTCGGAAAAAATGAACATACTGTATGTAGAACACTATAATATAATGGTGGATGACGGTCTAAGCTTTGATTATACCATACATTTGCATAATCGAAAGCTTCTCCGTCATTAACTATAAGATAATCTCTAAGAACATCTCCTGAAATCCATTCATTTACATTCTTAAATTCCACACTATAAATATCGCCATCTATAGTTAAAAACGGATTTCTGTGAGAATTTGACAAGCCATAAGAGTACATTTCATCAGAATGAAATCCCTCTTTCTGAAATGCAAAAACACAAGAAAAATATATAATCTGTGCTAATATAACAATTATCAAGAATATATATATAAATATTTTGGATTTAAATAATTTTATTATTTTTTCTTTCATCTATTTACGCTCCTAAAGTTTATCCTATAACATACATCAAATATTTAATTCCATGAATTTCTACTACTCCTTGTCTTTCAGGCGTCTTATAAAAGTTAAGCTTTGAACAATATTTATCTATAAATTCATTGGTGCGAATACTCTCACGCATACTCATATCAGAATTTAAAATTCTCAAGAGATATTCTCCGTCAGATTCATCAGACCTTAACTTTCCATTCAATGCCAAAAGTAAATAAGTTGTCTTATCAGTTTTAAGACTATCTACTTTATCTAAATTTTCTATGAAATTGCCATAGGAACTAAAGAAAACCTTATCACTGTCCATTAAACAATAGGAAAAACAAACCATTCTCCACTCTGCTTCAGGATCATATTCCAAAACTATAACATTGTTATTATCAAATTTAGATTTTAGTTCTGTATAATCAGTTTGTTTAAAATAATATGTTGGCTTTATACAAATAACATTTACTACTAATAAAGACAAAAATAGTACAGTTGAAATTCCTCTTTTTAAGTAAATACTTTTTATTGGTTTAATTGCAGAGATAAGATATGTAACAACTGTAATAACAAGCAAAACTATAAGAGGATATACACTAAATAAATATCTGTCACAATATCCCATATATATGAAATTTACTGAATGAATAGTTGTAATAACTATTATAATAATAGCAGCAATCGCACCCATATAAAAATAATCAAGCTTGGCAAACCATTTCATAAATCTTCCTATTAGGGATAATTTTTTTTCTGGCTCTGTTTTATCTTTGGGTCTTCTCTTAGAACAAATTATTGCAGAAATAATCATAATAATTAAAAGAATGATTCCACCTATTACTGCCCATATTCCGCTCAATCCAAAAAGTTCACTAAATATATAATTTATTGCATCATATATTTGTTGATACATAAGTTCAAATGATGTTGCATGTCCACCTTCGGAAAATATCTGTTTTGGCATTGCAGGAAATATTGCCCATGAAAGAAGCACTCCTCCCAACATTGTAAACCCATATTTAAAGAAGTTTTTTATATCCTTATTCATAAGATAGTGTAAGCAGAAGCATATAGCAAATGAATAAGCTACAACTGTAAATTCATGCTGTGTTAATGCTCCAAGTGCAGTTATTATCAAAAGTGGCAACAAAACCTTTATATTTAGTTTATCTCCGCTTTCCTTAACCTTTAGATGCAAATATGCTAAAATAGTTACCCACATAGCCAGCATTGCATACATTCTTATAAACGCAACAACATTAACAGCTCCGACAGAAAATCCGTAACATATACATACTAAAACTGCAAGCCAATTTGACTTCATAAGTTTTCTTGCTATTAGGAACAGAAAAAATTGAGTTATTGCAAAAAACACAAGGTTTATTGAAAAACCGAACCATGGTGAAAATTGATTTGGAAAAAAAGAACATACAGTATGAAGCACTGCATAGTATAATGGAGGGTGACGGTCAAGACTTTGATTATACCATACATTTGCATAATCAAATGCTTCTCCATCATTAACAACAAGGTAATCATTCATAATACTACCGGAAACCCATTCGGTCGTATTCATACGATTTCTACTGCTTATATCTCCGTCAACGCTTAAAAACGGATTATGATAAGAATTAGACAAGCCATATGAATACATTTCATCTGAATGATAACCCATTTTTTCTGTTGCAAAACCATAGGTCATAAAAGCAATCTGAGATAAAATAATAATAGCCAAAAATATGTAAATAAATATTTTTGATTTTAGAATTACACAAAATTTATTTTTCATATCGTTTCTCCATCAACCAGTAATATTTTATTATACCTATAAAACTTCTCACAGCCAAATTCTTCTATAAATCTAAGTGTATATATATTTATTGAAAGTTCTGTTACAAATACAGTCATTTCCTGAGTTGCTCCAAAAATAAGCTCCATAAAATCAAAAGCATATCCCAACGATTTAGAAAGCTCATCAATATCATTATCAAGTAATGATGTATCTTTATCAAAAAGATTTTTAAAAACATCAAAGCTTTCAGAATCTTTTGAATTTTCTATATATTCTTTAAGCTTTTTGGAGGTTGCTTTTAGAATTTCTGCTCTTTCAGGAGTTATTCCTTCACTGCCATATTCTTCCCTTAAAAAATTCATCTGAGCAGACAACAACTTTAAAATTTCTCCGCTCTCGGAGGACTTAATTTCTTTCAAAATATCAAATAATTCAGCAATAGTATCATTCTTAAACAGTATTTCCTTTGCTCTGTTTGCAAGCTTAGAAACAAGTATAGATACTACACTAAGCCTTTCATCAAATGATGCACCGCTAATCTTTTTGAGATTATAATTTTCAAACCTGCCTGCAAGAATTTCATCAATCGGATATTCTTTTTCATAACGGATATAAAGCTCATAATAATTAGCAAAATCTACCGCAATTTTTCTGTGCTGAATAAACTGATATACTATATTGTCACTTATCTGTACTCCCATATGTTCATAAATGCTCATAGTCTGCGACAAATCCTCCCAACCACGAGCTGTTGCAAATTCTGTTCCATCTACACTTTCTTCAATTCGATAAAAATTATTTCGCCTTAAATCAAGATAGGAAATAATTGCAGGGTGAATACCTTTTTTATAAGCATATTCTTTCCAGACAAGGAAATTTTCTCTTACATCTATACGCTTTACTCTATCAAGAGTTACTATATCAAGCTCTCGGACAGATTTATTGTATTCCGGTGGGTTTCCCGCAGTAGCAAGAACCCAACCATTTGGTATATCTGTATTGCCAAAACGCTTAAATTGCAATAATTCGAGTATTGCAGGAGCAAGAGTTTCTGAAACACAATTAATTTCATCTATAAAGAGTATGCCCTCTTTAATTCCTGAACTTTCTATTTTATCATAAACGGCAGCAATAATTTCACTCATAGTATATTCTGTAACAGAATATTCCTTGCCCATATAATCTTTTTTGACAATAAAAGGCAAGCCTACTGCACTCTGTCTTGTATGGTGAGTAATTGTATAGGAAACTAAAGCAATTCCACATTCCTTTGCAACTTGCTCCATAATCTGAGTCTTACCTATTCCAGGGGGGCCCATAAGTAAAATTGGTCTTTGATGTACCCTTGGAATTATATACCCACCCTCTGAATCTTTGCTCAAATATGCCTTAACTGTATTTATAATTTCAAGCTTCGCTTCTTTAATATCCATTATATAACTGCCCCGATTATTTTGAATTTCTGCG
Source organism: Pseudoruminococcus sp. (assembly GCF_047012705.1). Taxonomy (NCBI): domain Bacteria; kingdom Bacillati; phylum Bacillota; class Clostridia; order Eubacteriales; family Acutalibacteraceae; genus Pseudoruminococcus; species Pseudoruminococcus sp. The sequence continues at coordinate 58,406 of NZ_JBKXNW010000007.1, forward strand.
TTTTACAAGTTCCTCTAATTCTTGCTTTGTAAATTTATACTTCTTATTGCAGAATTGGCAAGATGCTTCCATAAAGCCTTTCTCGTCAGGAAGTGAGAGAATTTCTTCATCTTTAAGTGTACTTAAAGAATTTTCAACTCTTTCACGACTGCAATTACATACATAATTTATATTATTTTCATCAAGAACTTCAAGATTAAAACCTTCAAGAGCCTTTTTGCAAATATCAAGTATACTCATACCCTTTGCAAGCATAGTTGTCATAGGCTCTAAAGTGCGGATATTAGCCTCAAGCTTATCAATAGTTGTATCATCAGCCATAGGAAGTAATTGAATAAGAAAACCGCCTGAAAGCATCATTTTGTGGCTTTCTTTATCAAGCAAAACACCAAGAGAGCACACAGTTGGCAACTGCTCGCTTCTTGCATAATAGTTAGTAATATCCTCTGCAATCTCTCCCGAAATAAGCTCAATCTGTCCAAGATAAGGCTCACCTTGTCCGAAATCCTTCATAACATTGAGAATACCATTTTTACCGACAGCTTCGGCAACATTTATCTTGCCATTTTCATAATAAGTAGTAGGACAACCTGGGTTTACACAATATCCTCGGCAATTTCCCTTACTGTCGCCAACAGCTATAACCGCTCCCAAAGGTCCGTCACCGTTTACACGAAGTGTAATTATTCCCTCTTTGCTCTTGAGTTGAGTTCCCATAAGAGATGCCGCTGTCAGCAATCTTCCGAGAGCTGCTGTTGCTACTGGGGAAGTTTTATGAAGTTTTTGTGCAGTAAAAACTATATCTGAGGTTTCTGCTGCGGTAACAGCAATAGCACCATCATCAGTAATACATCTTATAATTTTATCCATAATTTAACACCTTACCTTTTCTATCTTATTCATCTAATTTATAATTTTCCATATAATAATATTTTTTCTCTAAATCTTCAATACTTATATGAATCAAACCAAATATATTTCTTTTTCTTAATGAAACTCCATAACATAATTTGTTATCTTTTTCACCATAATAGCACTCATATAATCCTATACTATCCAGCTTTTCATAATCAATCTTAAAAGTTATATAATCATCTGACTTCAAATTTCGTTTTAACTCATCTGAAAATTTAACTTTATAAATTTGAATATTGGAATTTGCTATTTTATCTTTGTTATTTGACTTTTCTTGAGCTTTTTTATTTAATTCCTTTTGAATTAATTCATTTTCCGGCATTTTTGAAAAAACAATATCACCATCTTTTAATTGATAATTTGGACCACTATATGAAGCAAAAAATCCTGGTATAATTTCAATAAATTTCTTTTCATACCAGTTATCACTCCAATTTCCATCATCATCTATATTAAAATTATATGCACCATAGCAACCATCATCATAAATATGCTCGTAAATAGGAGTTATTGAATCTTTTTTCTCATATGATTTTGCTCTTTTGTCATTTACAGCAAATACTGAAAATTCCGAATTAAAATATTTTTTTAATTCTGTTGCCAAAGAAATTATATTTTCTTTATAAGATTGATTTTCATTGCATACAAAAATTATATCCTTCTTTTTCAGAGCAAATTTTTTATTTTCGCTTTCTAAAAATTTTTTTATATCACCATCATATTTTTTATTAAAATAACATACTTCTTCGTTTTTAAAATTTAAATCGTTGCTTAATATTATTTGATTATCTAATTTTATTTTTACACCAAACTCATTTTCGTATTTTTTAATAACAGAATCTAAAATTTTAGATTTTATATCCTCCTGAATTTCATCACTTTGACGATCATCAACAAATTTTTTATCTTTAGTCCATATAACTTTTGTGCCATCACTCATAACATAACACTTTGAACCTGTAATACTTGGAATTGGACCATTATTTGTAGAAATTATATAATGTTCTTTTATACTAACATTATCTAAATCATATTTATTTGTATAATATTCAATAGATTTGTCATACATATTTTCAAGTTCTTCAATTTCTTCTTTTTATGCACAACCTGTAAATTGAAAAATAGTAACTATCAATAAAATACACATAAGACAACCGCCAGGTATTCGTTTATTAAAAATCATCTATTTTCAATCCTTCCTTTCTCGACATTAGGCATAATGAAATTATCTCTTGAATAATCCCAAAGGACTTGTGAACCATATGCTGTATTCTTATTTCTGCCAAGTATCTGTCTTAAAAGAACCTTATGCTCAGCCCACGCTTTACCATCTGTTGCAGAATTAAGCATAACAGGCTGAAAGTTATCCATAGTATGAGCGAATTTCGCTTCAGGCGTTTCGCCTTGCTCAAATTCTTCCCACAGATTTCTGAATTTTTCGGCTTGGTCTTGAGGAAGTATACCAAAAATTCTTTCGGCAGCTTTAACTTCACGCTCACGCTGAGTTTTTACCGCCTCAGAATCATAGGCATATGTATCGCCAGCGTCAATCTCAACAATATCGTGTATAAGAAGCATTGTTACTGTTTTCAATATATCAATATTTTCATTTGCATACTCGCTCAAAAGAACAGTCATTATCGCCATATGCCATGCGTGTTCAGCATCATTTTCCTTATGTATGCCGTCTGTGAGGTAGGTTTGACGCTTAATAAATTTTTCCTTATCAATCTCTCTACAAAATTCTATCTGCTTTTCAAGTCTTTCATTACTCATTAGCTTCACCTCAAAATTATGACCTTGTTATTGCATAATAACTTACATCGCAGACAACTTGATTATTTCTGTTAGCTTCTTTTTTGTACCCTCGTAAACCATTCCACACTTTTTCATAACCTTACCTGAATTTGGATTCTTGATATCATGTCCTGATTCAATACGCTTTACGCCAACCTCATCAAAGAAAAAGTCTATCAATGCTTTGAGAGCTTCGGAAGTAATTTCTCTGTGCCAATACAATAGCCGATATGTACCATTTCGGTTTCATTATCTTTGGCAACAACTCCAATAGAACCAATAGGCTTGTCATTGCTCTTCGAGGTTATTACCCAGTGATAGTAGTCATCGTTTTTATACGATTCAACTCAATCAGTAAAAATCATTTTTGTAATATAAACACTGCTATGGGCAGGCCAAATCAAATATTTTGTAACTTCATCATCAGATGCCCAATTTCTATACATAGCGTCAGCATCATCTAAAGTAAATCTGCGTAAAATCAATCTTTCGGTTTCTATATTTTTAGTTCCTATGTGCTTCATTGTTATCACCTTTCTTGAAAACATATTTATTTCAGTTTTTATCTAATTCTTTTATTTTTTCTATATCGTGGCTGCACAGTACATCTAAATTCTTAAAAATTTTTTCCGGAGACCAATCCCACCATTTTAATTTCAAAAGGAACTCTATCATTTTATCGTCAAATCTTTTTCGTATAACACGGCAGGGATTTCCTACTGCAACTGAATATGGCGGAATATCTTTAGCAACCGTTGTGTTAGCTCCTATTATACAGCCATCACCAATATGAATTCCCGGCATAACTGTTACATTCTGTCCAAACCAAACATCATTTCCTATAACGGTATCACCTTTTATCGGTAAATCACATAAAGATGGTGTACTTATTTCCCAACCGTTTCCCATAATATTAAAAGGATATGTTGTAACACTATTCATTCTATGATTCGCGCCATTCATAATAAACTCTATACCTTTCCCTATAGCACAAAACTTTCCAATTATCAGTTTATCACCTATAAATTCATAATGATGTGTTACATGTCTTTCAAAATCCTCAGGATTATTTATATCATCATAATAGGTGTAATCTCCAATAATAATATTTGGATTCTTTACAACATTTTTTATATAACATAAGCTTTTAATATTTGGATTAGGATAGAGGCAATTCGGATTTGGTCCATAATTCATAAAGATACATCTCCATATTTTTATCAATTATTAGCTGCAACAAATATTTTTCTTTCGCTTTCCGGCTTTGGCTCATCAAAGCTCATATCATCATATATCGCAAGAACTTGCAAGCCCGCCTCATCAAGCCATTGGATTAAATCCTCATCGCTGTATGCTCTCTCAGAAAATTCCTCTGTTTCACGAAAATATAAGCCGTTTTCATCGGGAATAAAGAAATCAAGGGTTATATTTACAATATCGTTTTCCTTATCAAGCTCATTTTGCCACGAACAAAAAACTTCATCTGTATCAAAGATAAAGCAATTATCACACAAAACCTCTCTATGCTTGTAGAGTGTATTTACATCAAAAATAAACAAACCGTCCTTAGAAAGATATTTAGCAACTCGCTTAAAGGTTTCTTTCACATCTTTAGGATTAGTCAAATGATTTATGCTGTCGAGGGTACATATACAAGTATCAATTTCACTTGCAAGATTTAATCTTTGCATTTTTTGGCAGATAAATAAAATCTGCTCATCTTCAGAACATTTCTGTTGTGCCTCTGAAAGCATATCAATAGACGCATCAACGCCAAAAATATCAAAGCCTCTGCGATAAAGTTCAAGGGTAAGAGAACCTGTTCCACAAGCTAAATCGAGGGTTGTTCCAGCTTCTCTGCCAAAGGATTTTATAAGCTTTTCGATATATTCGGCTCTATCTTTATATTCAACATTTCCTGTTAAGCCGTCATAAAATTCTGCAAATGCGTTGTAGCTCATTCCTTATCTTCCTTTTTTTGATTTTCAGCAAGGCGTTTAAATGCTTGTGTATAACCGTCACTGCCATAGGACAAAGCACGATTTACCCTGCTTATTGTCGCTGTACTTGCTCCTGTATCTTTAACAATATCTGCATAAATTTCATGATTTGAAAGCATATATGCTACTTTAAGTCTTTGAGCCATTGCGTGTATTTCTTGAACTGTACATAAATCATCAAGAAAACTATAACATTCTTCTATGGAATTAAGATTTAATATAACTTTGCAAAGGAATTCTGTATCTTCATTTACAATTTTCGGGTTCATAGCATTTTCCTCCGATAATACCATTTTAGTGTAATAAAATTTTAGCATATAAAAGCACGAAAGTAAAGGAGCAAAATATCTTATCATAATGTGAGTTCAATAAAAATTAAAAGTTTCACTCAAGGCGAAATGTCTCCGCCTTCAAGATGCGTCTAAATTTTAAAAATTAAAAGTTTTGTTCAAGTTTTTCTTCAAAATTATTATTAATAGCTATTATCAAATCAACATTAATATAAATCATAAAGATTTAGCAGTTAAATTTATACACAAATTGTGTCTTTTAACTTGACACACAAAAACAAATATTCTATAATTAAATATAGAAAGTCTTGACGAAATTGTCATATAAAGTTTTCTCCGTCAGCTTTATATTAAGTCCGAACAGTATTAGTAAGCTTTCTTATGCGTGATATTAACAATTTGTCTTGGAAGTATTTCAAGTCAAATAGTAATATAACGCTATTTTTTGACCAATCATATACACATATAGTGTATATGATTAAAAAGGAGGATTCATGACAGAAATTATTATTTCGGCTAATAAAAGAATTAGCTTGAAAAAGACCGAAAATTCCTATTATGGAGAATCGTTAGCTGATATTTTTAAACTTCTTATCCCTTGTCGTATAAACGGAATTTCGGCTGAAGATACTTCCATCAGTTTTTGTTTTTCTACTCCTGATGGAAGCTTAGAAAAAATTTCGCTAAATGAATATGGCTTTGTAGCAACAAGATTAAGAAGTTACTTTACCTTTTATTTTCGTCCAAACAAAAAATTTTACAGCAATATTGGCAAGGTTAAATGCTGGGTTGAATTTAAAAGCGGTGAAATTCTTATCAAATCCAACATTTGCGAAATTGAAATTCAAAAACATTTTTGTAACAAATTGCAAGAGGTAATCATAAAATGAATATAGAAATCATATTAAGTTTATTATCTGCACTTTGCTCGCTTATAGGTTCTCTCGGCGGTATTTTAGTTACCTCAAAGCTTAATCTTTACCGTCTTGAACAGCTTGAAAAAAAAGTTGACAAGCATAACAATCTTGTTGAAAGAATGTACGAAATTGAGAAAACTGTCACAACGGCAACTCGTCTTTATGACGAGGAAATCAAGGTTATCAATCACCGTATCAGCGATTTAGAGCAGGATTCAAAATGAAGGAGGGAGTATATTGGATATCACTGATTTTATAAAGCCTGAGTTGCTTATACTTGTACCTGTGCTCTATATAGTAGGCTTAGGGCTTAAAAAGACTTCGCTTTCCGATAAATTTATTCCATTAATTCTCGGTGCAAGCGGAATAATTCTTTCAGCAATATGGATGTTCACTACCTGTGAAGTACTTGATCAACGCTGTGTTCTTACAATAATTTTTGCATCTATCACACAAGGTATTCTCTGTGCAGGGACGAGTGTTTATGCAAATCAAATCTATAAACAGCTTTTTAATAAAAAAGGAGAGAAATAGTTTTGCAAGAAAAATTGATTGATGTATCGACTTGGAACGGCAATATTGATTGGGATAAGGTCTATAAATCAGGCGTAAGATACGCTATGATTCGTTCAAGTTTTGGCGTAGAAAATCCTAATCAAATCGACAATAAATTTATCAGAAACATTGAAAACGCCATCAAGGCAGGCATTAAATGCGGTATTTATCATTATAGTTATGCAAAATCAGCCGCCGAAGCAAAAAAAGAGGCTGAATTTTGCTTAAAAACAATTAAAGGTTATAAGATAGATTTGCCCGTTGCTTTTGACATTGAGGATTCTTCGCAAACTCATCTTGGCAAAGACACTCTTACAAGCATTGTTATTGCCTTCTGCGATAAGATTAAGTCTGCCGGTTATACACCAATGTTATATTGTAACCCCAATTGGCTTAACAGTTACCTTCACAAAGATAAGCTAATAAGCAAATATGATTTATGGTTGGCTCACTGGGGTGTATCTTCACCTGCTTTTGAATGTACAATTTGGCAATACTCAGACAGTGGTAATGTGTCTGGTATTTCAGGAAATGTAGACCTTAACTATATTTATAAAGAATATTCTTCAGGCTCAAAACCAAGTAAGCCAGCTTCTACAAAGCCAACTGAAAAACCTGATAAACAAACTTCAACTATTAAAGTCGGTGATAAAGTTACCGTTAAGAATCCTATAATTTATGGCACCAATAAAACCTTTGCCGTCTATGAAAAACAGTATGATGTTATAGAGATAGTCGGTGATAGAGCTGTCATTGGCATCGGAAATCAAATAACTTCAGCTATTGCAGTAAGCAATATAAGTAAAGTCGACAGCACAACTTCGACTGTAAAATCAGATAAAGTTTATTATACAGTTAAAAGTGGCGACACACTTAGCTATATCGCATACATATATAGCACAACCGTAGATAAGCTTGTATCGCTCAATAACATCAAAAATAGAGATTTAATATATGTTGGTCAACGAATCAGAGTAAAATAATTGAATAACACAAAATGCACTGTTTGATTCTTCAAGCAGTGCATTTTTTAGTAACCTCATTATATCAAATTCTTATCGAGCTTATATTAATTACTATATTTAAGTAAAAACAAAGCTGATTTCACTTCAAAACGAAATCAGCTTATTTCTTAAAATTTATTTTTAGCAATTTGAAATATTTCGTTTTAATCTTTATTCCAATTTTTTTGTAGATATATCGCTCTTATTGGAGTTATATATTTTAAAGTACATCGAGTTTTAATTCGTCACCATTTGCTCCGAGGTGGATTCTACCAATCGGAACACTTCTATTATCAATAATCGCAGAAGCTATCTTATCCTCAACCTCTTTGCGTATTACATTTCTAAGGTCACGAGCACCACTCTTACCACCATATGCCTTCTTAGCAAGAGCCTTCTGTGCATTCTCGTCAAATGTAAACTCTATTCCCTTTTCTGCGAGAGAGTCTATATATTCACTAAGCATAAGCTTTGCAATCTTGACAAAATCGTCCTCATTAAGATGACGGAAAACTATAATTTCATCTATACGGCTTATAAATTCAGGTCTTAAAAATTCTGATAGCGCTGCATAGACCTTTTCTTTTGTTGCGTCTTCTTCTGTTTTGCCAAAGCCAAGTGCGTTTTCTTTCTTATTGCTTCCTGCATTAGAGGTCATAACGATAACCGTATTTTCGAAATTAACCTTTCTGCCATGAGCATCGGTGATAACGCCTTCATCAAGGATTTGCAGAAGAATATTCAAAACATCAGGATGAGCCTTTTCAATTTCATCAAAGAGTAATACAGAATATGGTCTGCGGCGAACTTTTTCAGTAATCTGACCTGCTTCATCGTAACCGACATATCCCGGAGGTGAACCAATAATCTTAGAAACCGAATGTTTCTCCATATATTCGGACATATCAAGTCTTATAAGAGTTTCCGGAGTATCGAAAAGCTCCTTTGACATAACCTTTACAAGTTCTGTTTTTCCTACGCCGGTAGGTCCTACAAAGATGAATGAAGCCGGTCGTCTTCTTGGACTTATCTGAACTCTTGTACGCTTAACTGCAGCTGCAAGAGCTGAAATAGCTTCATCTTGACCAATAAGCTTTTCACGAAGTCTATCTTCAAAGCCGGCAAGCTTATTAAGCTCATTATCTTGAACCTTTGATGCAGGAATGCCAGTCCAAAGTTCGATAACGTGTGCTATATCTCCCTCTGTAACCTTACAGCCAAGCGCTTCATCCTTAATATCATCAACAGCCTTTTCAGCAACAGAAATATCATATCTTAGCTTTGCGAGCTTCTCATAATCAACATCTGTTTGGCTCTCTATATCTTCTTCTTGCTTTTTCATATCGTCAAGCTTGCTCTTATTTTCGTCATACTCCTCAAGTCTGACATTTCTAAGCGAAGCATAGGTACAAGCCTCATCGAGCAAGTCAATGGCCTTATCCGGCAAGAATCTATCTGTAATATATCTTTCTGAAAGTCTTACAGTTTTGCGGACAATCTCATCTGTAACAGATACTCTATGATATGTCTCATAATAGTCTTTGATACCGGAAAGAACCTTAATTGTATCATCAATAGATGGTTCTGCAACCGTAATAGGCTGAAAACGCCTTTCAAGAGCAGCGTCATTTTCAATATACTTTCTATATTCAGCAAAAGTTGTTGCACCTATAACCTGAATAAGTCCTCTTGAAAGTGCAGGCTTCAAGATATTTGCCGCGTCCATAGAACCTTCTGCTGCACCTGTACCGATAAGGGTATGAATTTCATCAATGAACAGAATAATATTTCCGTCCTCCTGAACCTCATCAATAACACCTTTAATACGACTTTCAAACTGTCCTCTGAACTGAGTTCCGGCTACAAGTGAAGTAAGATTAAGCAGGAAGATTTCTTTGCTTTTAAGACGGAACGGAACATCACCACTTGCTATTCTAAGAGCCAAACCCTCTGCAATAGCTGTTTTACCTACACCAGGTTCACCTATAAGGCAAGGATTATTCTTAGTTCTACGGCTAAGAATTTGAATAGCTCGTTCAATCTCCTTTTCACGACCTATAATTCTATCAATCTTTCCCTCTTTAGCTTTCTTGATTAAATCATCACAATAAAGCTCGATATGCTTTCTCTTTTTCTGCTTTTTCTTATCTTCTTTTTTCTTCTCTCTATCAGACTTTTTATCATCTGATGATGATTTTTCACCCTTTTTAGCTAAATCGTCCTCTGGTTTACCCATAGAGAAAAGATTTTTAAAGAATGGCGGAAATGTTGGTGCGCCGCCTGTTGTATAGCCGTCATCACTTTCATCCTCAGAATCTGAAGTGTCATCATCTGGAAGATTTGCCATATCTGTTTCTGCATTCATCAGTTCGTCCATCTGCTCTTGCATAGCATCGAAATCTTCCTCGGAAATTCCCATCTGATTCATAATATCTGTAACCTGCTTGATATTTAATTCTTTAGCACAAGAGAGGCAATAACCTTTTGTATCATTACCGTCATTTCCTGTACTTACAAACACAACAGCAGGTCTTTTTTTACATCTTGAACATAACATTATTTTCCACATCCTTCATTTAGGAGTACATAATCAACAAATTAATTATGTCTTACTTAACACAATAAAAAAACTATTTTATTACCCTTAAAATGTGTCATAAAAGATTTATAGCCTATTTTCTAAAAAAAGTCAAGCGAATTAAGATATTTAAAGTCATAAACCGCCTATTTATTTGCATATGATAAAATACAATTTTTATTTATCTTAATTTTTGCTTCCAATCTTTTCTACATCAGGATTATTTCTATTTTTTATAAGTTTAACAAAAATTATAGCGTAGCTTACGAATGCAACTATCATGGCAATAAGCGTAAGACTCATAAGAATAATATCCAAAACATCATTTTTATACTCAAAAATAGCACTTAAACATACCATTGTCGTAATACTTACATAAAATATTGCTGTTGCAACCTTGCCGTACCATTTTGCGGCAGGTGGTCTTATCTTCATACAAAGCAAAATGGCACCGCCTATAAGCATAAGTATATCTTTCGACATAAGTATAATAACAATCGGCCATACGCTTGGGAATAAGATTGCAAGGCAAATAACCACCGCAATAAGAGTAAGCTTATCGGCTATCGGGTCTAAAATCTTTCCAAGCTGAGTAACCTGATTAAATTTTCTGGCAATTGCTCCATCAAACATATCAGAAAGTCCTGATATTAATAAATATATACCTGATTCTATAAATCTTTCATTCAAAAAAGAAATAATCAATGGCACAATTATCACAATACGAATAAACGACAGGATATTTGGCACGGTGAGATTCTTTTTTAAAGCATCTATTCCCTTGCTCATAATTCCCTCCTTGAAAATACTATACACCAGTTACAATTGAAATAATAAACGATGGAATATTTACACTATAAAGAAATTTAAATAATATGCTTGAGTTAACCGCAGAATTAAATGATGAAAACGCTTCTAAGTCCATAGTAAGAACTATTGCATCTATCAAAACAATAAGCATCATTATTATGAACACAGATTTTACTAAACCAAATATACAGCTCATAGCATTATTAAGCGTTTTTAGTTCTGTATTTACAAAATGTTTAGAAAATTTTGAAGACAATGTTATTATAATAATCAACAGAATTGTAAAAATTATAACCATATTTATTTTGGTCATATATGAAATAGCATAAGGTGCAATATACTGTTCTATTGATTCTTTGATTGTAGTTGAACTGTTTATACCACTCTGAGTAAGCAAATTTGATGAATTCACGCCGTCAAGAGTCAGGGCGTTTCTTATAAATTTGGGTAGCACATTAAATACATCTTCCGAAGTGAATCCATTGGAATTTGAAACGACTGAGCCAATTAAATTCAGAAGATTATTCTTAAACATAGAACTATAACTTATTATTACTATAAAATAACCAACAAATGAAGCAATAACAGCCGATATAATCTCACCAACAAATTCGATTATAGATATAATCAAACCTCGTTTAATACTCGTTGCTGTAACTAAGATTACCACAAACAATACAAAAAAATCTAAAATTACACTCAAAACATTCATACTTTTATTTTCCCTCTTACACCCACAATTATCTGTTTTTTAAAAATCATCGTATAAATTATCCTCATTTAAAATCGAAAAATTTGTAAAATAACAGATAAATATATAATATCACATAAGAAGAAAAAGCACAACACATAAATTTAGCAACATTCATAGCCGATTTTTTATAAAGTCTTACAATTTTATTTTATTGTATTATTTATGTGGTATAAATTTAAATTATTAAAAATTGGTAAAAGAAAAACGCCTTTCGGTGCTACCGAAACAGCGTTTAAACTTAACCGCATTGGCATTATAAATCAAACATTAATCAGACAGCAGCCTTACGGACAAGTGCTGATTTCTTTCTTGCAGCGGTATTCTTATGAAGAAGACCCTTAGAAACTGCTCTGTCGATACTGCTTATAGCAGCACGAACTGCTTGCTCCTTATCTGCCGCATTGTTTTCGATAGCTGTATTTGCCTTCTTAATAGAAGTTTTAAGTGCGGAATTAGCAGCCTTATTTCTCGCAGTTTTAACAGCGATAACTTTAACACGCTTCTTAGCTGACTTAATATTAGGCATATGTGGCACCTCCTTTTTAAATGCTCTCGTAATGAATATAATAACATAATTCGGGCAAGATTGCAAGTATTTTTTTGTTTTTGATAACTTAACCGCACTAAAGCTTATTTAACTTAAAAAATATGTTTAAATATACAAGTTTATTTTTTATTTTTAGATTCGTAAACCTTTAGAACATCTGAAACCTTACCATCACAAACAACTGTACCACTTTTGAGATATATTGCACGAGTACAGATTTCTTCGACACTATCTTTACTATGGCTGACAAAAAGGACGGTTACATCCGATTTAATCAAATCTTTAATTTTATTTTTACACTTCTTCTTAAAGCTTGCATCGCCAACGCTTAGAGCCTCATCAACAACAAGTATATCCGGCTCTATATTGATATTTATAGCAAAGCCAAGACGCATTTTCATACCGCTTGAATAGGTTCGGACAGGCTGGTCTATATATTCGCCAAGGTCGGCAAATTCTACTACCCTATCCTCCATACCCTTGATTTCTTTATCCTTCAAGCCAAGAAGATAGCCCTTGAGATATATATTTTCTCTGCCTGTCATTTCATTTGAAAAGCCAGCTGTAAGCTCAAGCAAAGCAGCAACTCTGCCTCTTACTATAATATCACCTTTATCAGGAAATGATACTCCTGTAATCATTTTTAAAAGTGTAGATTTACCGGCACCATTGTTTCCAACTATACCGACAGATTCACCTTTATATATCTTAAAGCTTACATCATTGAGTGCCTTATGCTTATGAAGCTTTTTAGAATGATAAAATAAAGCTGAAAATTGCTCTCTGCTGCTTTTATATAATGTATAGGTTTTACTTACATTTTTAAACTCAATAATAGGCGTTTCCTTAGCCTCAATTTCGTTGCTCATATATGCACCCTTTCATCAGGAAATAAGCTTATTATTTCACAAAACCGATGATATAACCATCATACAGCCGTAAATTCCCTACTATAATAAGAATTTTACATTTATAAGCATTATTTGTCAATAAGCGTATTGATAGACTTATTTTAAATTTAAATCTAAAATTTATGTAAATCATAAAAATTACAAGCTAAAAGCACTTTACATTCGCAAAAAACAGGTATAAAATAATACCATAACTCATTTATGATTGGAGAAGATAACAATGAAGGTTATGGTTGAAACATCTGCACGCCATGTGCATGTAACGCAGGAAACTCTTGAAAAGCTCTTTGGTGCAGGAGTTACACTCACTAAGAAAAAAGACCTTTCACAACCTGGACAATTCGCAAGTATGGAAAGAATTACTATTGTAGGTCCTAAGGGTGAAATGAAAAATGTTTCTATCCTTGGCCCTGTAAGAAAAGCTGACCAGGTTGAGCTTTCACTTACCGATTTGAGAAAAATCGGTATTGCTGCTCCTGTTCGTGAATCCGGCGACATTGAGGGTACTCCCGGATGTAAGCTAATCGGTCCTGCCGGTGAAGTTGATATTGAGAAGGGTGTTATCGCTGCAAAGCGTCATATTCACTTTACCCCTGAGGACGCAAAAAAATTTGGCGTTAAGGACAAGCAGATTGTCAGTGTTGAAGTTGGCGGAGAAGGCAGAAAGCTTATCTTCGGCGATGTTGTTGTAAGAGTAAGCGAATCCTATGCAGCCGCTATGCACATCGACACAGACGAATCTAATGCAGCAGGTCTTCCCGGAACTGTTGAGGGCGAAGTTATTGTCGGCTAAAAGTTAATACATAATATAAAAAACAGCAAAGCTTTATCTTACAAGCTTTGCTGTCTCTTTATAGCTAAAAAGAAAAACAGCGTGTATCAAACAAAAACTGATACACGCTGTTTAATTTAATAAATTACTGAATTGAGCAATCGAGATAATGTTCAAGCTCTTCCTCGTCCTTCTTTTTCTTATCCTTAAAAATAAGAAATGCTGTAACAGCAGAGGCAATCGCAACAGTACCTGCAACAATCGCTATAATCCAACCAAAATTTTTCTTGAAATTCATAACTTGCACCTCCGTTAATTTATCAAGTAACTTATTCATATAATAATCTATTTTAAACAAAAAGTCAAGCAATATAACCAAGTATTCAAAAAAAGTACATAAAAAATTGTTACAAACAGTGACTATTGTAAAAAACATTTCCCGACAAAGTTCCAAAAAAATCGCCACAACCTATCATAGTTGGCTGTGGCGATTCAGAATTTTATATGTATATTTACTTCTTTGCAGTAATCTTTTTTTCTGTACCGTTCATAATTCTTTTGATGTTGTCCTTGTGTCTATATATAACCATTATTGCTATAATCAAAGTAATAAAGGTCGCAAAGAATACAAAAACAAGCGAATTAGACGGGTTAGGCATATAGTCTAAGAAGTATCTGAAGCAGAAAGTAGTAATCGGATAAACTGCCGCATTTACCAATGCACACTTAGAAATAACCTTTGTTGAAGCAAACATAATTGCGAACACAACAAGCGCAGCTACAAGAGTTCTCCAATCTGTCATAAGCATAACAGAAGCAGTTGTAACAACGCCCTTACCACCCTTAAATCCATAAAAAATCGGATACATATGGCCTAAAACACAAGCTAAGCCTGCAATATAGAAAGCATATTGCCTTATAAGACTCATTTTTTCGCCGTGGAAGCCTATAAGAATAAGATATGCAATCAGAATGGAAACAACGCCTTTAAGAAAATCTCCGATAAATGTTACTATCGCAGGACCTTTTCCGACAGTACGCAGAACATTTGTAAATCCTGCATTTCCACTGCCCATAGTTCTTATATCCTTATGAGCAACAATTCTTGTTGTAATGATTGAAGTATTTATACTTCCGATAAGATATGCAATAACCGCCGCAATCAAAATATAAATGCCATACCCGCCAAAAACAAAGCTAAATTCTTCACCAAAACTCACGCAAAATCACACTCCTATTCTTTATCTCCACGCTCACGAACTATAAATCGCACTGGTGTCCCCTCTAAACCAAAGGTATCTCTGATTCGGTTTTCAAGATATCTCTGATATGAGAAATGGAATAAATCCGATGAATTTACGAAGCATACGAATGTTGGTGGCTTTACAGAAGCCTGAGTCATATAGTAAATCTTAAGTCGTCTACCTTTGTCTGTCGGAGGCTGAACACGTGCAGTAGCTTCAGCAAGAATATCGTTGAGCATACCGGTCTTTATTCTCATCGCATTAGCATTAGCCGCAGCGTTTATATGCTCAAAAAGGCTATCTAAACGCTGACCGGTCTTTGCAGAAATAAATACTATTGGTGCATAGGACATAAACGAGAAATCATTTTCAAGGCTTTCACGCATCTTTTGCATAGTCTTTCCGTCTTTTGCAACAGCGTCCCACTTATTAACAGCAATTATACAAGCCTTGCCGGATTCGTGTGCTAAGCCTGCAATTTTAGAATCCTGATCTGCAAATCCCTCTGTTGCATCAATCATAATAACGCAAACATCGCTTCTTTCGATTGCCATTTTCGCACGAATAACACTATATTTTTCGATTTCGTCATCAACCTTGGTCTTTCGTCTTAATCCTGCTGTATCAGTAAAATTAAACTCGCCGAAATCATTCTTTACAAGCGTATCGATACTGTCACGAGTAGTACCGGCAATATTAGAAACTATGCAGCGTTCCTCACCTGTAATACGATTAATAAGAGAAGATTTTCCGACATTAGGTCTGCCAATAACTGCAACATTGATAATTTCGTTATCTTCATCGTCATTGGCTTCCTCTGGGAGCAAATCATAAACAGCATCAAGCAAATCGCCCGTACCTGTTCCGTGAACAGATGAAACCTGAATAGGGTCACCCAAACCAAGATTATAAAATTCATAAAATTCAGGGTCAGGCTCACCAATTCTGTCGCACTTATTTACGCACAAAACAACAGGTCTGCCACTCTTTTGGAGCATTGTTGCGACCTCTTGGTCAGTAGCTACAAGACCTAATTTTACATCTGTAACCAAAATAATGACATCAGCCGCTTCTATGGCAAGCTGAGCCTGTCTTCTCATCTGACTCAGGATAATATCATTAGAATAAGGCTCTATACCACCTGTATCAATCAGCGAAACCTTTCTGTTTCTCCATTCACATTCTCCGAAGATTCTATCCCTTGTAACGCCGGGCGTATCGTCGACTATTGCAATACGCTTTCCGATAAGCTTGTTAAAAAGCGTACTTTTGCCGACATTTGGACGGCCGACAATCGCAACTACTGGTCTTGCCATATTATCAACTCCCTTTTTTCATAAACTTGTACCGATAATATTTAAAGAAAAAAATAGAGAAGGATTGCTCCTTCTCCCACTTAAAAAGAAACGATTAAGCTTCCTTTTTAATTACTTCTCTGCCATTGTAATAGCCACAGCTTCCGCAAACCTTGTGCGGTGCTTTGTATTCGCCGCAGTTAGGGCATCTCATAAGGGCAGGAGCATTGAGCTTCCAGACATTTGAGCGTCTTTTATCTCTTCTCGCCTTTGACGTTTTTCTCTTAGGTACTGCCATTTTTATAAACCTCCTTGCCTGAAATCTTTTACTGCAAAAGTGCTTTTAGCACAGCTAAACGAGGGTCTGGCTCGTCTTTATCGCAACCACATTCTCCGTCGTTCAGATTTTTTCCGCACCTTTGACATAATCCCTTGCAATCCTGTTTACACAGTAATTTTGCCGGAAATTCAAGAAAAATATCATCTCTCAGCAAATCCTCAATCTCAAGGTTATAGTCAGGTACTTCTATATATTCGTCGCTGCTTTCATCAGAAAGCGAAAGAACGAGTATATGCTCAAAATGATAGTTCAAAACCCTTGTTGTACTCTTTCCGCACCTATCGCAATCGAAGATAACTTCAAGCTCAACATCCGCATCGAGAGTAATAAGACCGGCTCTGTTCCTTACTAAAACATCAGCCTTAACAGGTTTTTCAAAGCGTCTTGCCTGCAACTCCTCTCCAAGCGGAAACTCAAAAGATGTCTCTAAACTTTCACCCTCGGTTAAAAATACTTTTTTAAGTTCAAGAAGCATATAATCACCACCGTGGATTTTAAGAAAGTATTGAGATACAGACGCAAGACACTTGCGTTCTAATAACGCACTATTGATAATTATAAAGACTTTCTCGCATTTTGTCAAGTAAAAATCGAAAAAAGCTATAACTTTTTCAAGAACAATTTTCTTGATTTGAACGCTATTTTTTCTCAGGCTTTTTGAAAAGTTCCTTTACACCTATAAATAAAAGCAATACCCCAAAAAGTTTAGAAAGCCAATAACCATCTATAAAATTAGAAATTATAGAGCCTATTATTGCACCGCAGATTCCCATAAGAGCAAAGGGAGCTGCAAGTTTCCAATTTATCAGCTTTCGTTTAGTATATACAACAACTGAAAAAATTGCAGGAAGTATAAAAAATATAAGGTTTATTCCTTGCGCCTGCTGCTGTGGAATTTCTAAAAATAAAGTCAGACAGATTATCAGAACTCCGCCGCCACCCATTCCAAGCGAGGCAAAAATTCCTGAAATTATCCCCGAAACTGCTCCTATAAGAAAATTCATCGTATAATCAGCCTTATTCCTGCCCAAAGCATCATAAGTGCAAATATTTTCCTAAGCATATTTCCGCTAAGCTTTTTCATCAGCATAACACCTATCGCAGAGCCGAGCAAACCCCATAACAGATATGGCAAAGCGTCATAAACAGAAACCGCTCCTTGTTGGAGATAGAATAAAGCACTCACCGCACATATTGGTAAAATTACCGCAACGCTTGTTGCGTGAGACTGCTTTTCAGAAAGCTTAGTTTTAAGAATGGGTACAACTACCATTCCTCCACCAGCCCCCAACATTCCATTTAGAAATCCCGCCAAAGTTCCCCAAAGCGAAAATAGCTTCTTCTTCATAGAATCCCACCGCTCTTTTCAGTATTATATCTATTTTTCCATAGGCTAAGAAAAATATACATAGATTATACAAAAGCGTTATCCGACAATAATTTTTCCCTCTGGAAGAATTTTTCCGTTAGGGTTAGCTTTTTTGCCAGAAATTGAAAGGAATAATGCAAGCGGTCCTACTCGGCCTATAAGCATAGTAAGTATCAAAATAAGCTTTGATGCAATCGAAAGACTTGTTGTGACCGATGCTGAAAGTCCTGTCGTAGAATATGCCGAAGTTGTTTCAAGCAATATATTAAACATAGATATATCTTGCTGATTTTCTATTGCGGCGATAATACCGGTAATAACAAGAATATATGTTAATGATATAACTGAAATTGCAATAGCACTGTTTACAACTTTCTGATTTATTTTATGCTTGCCGAAAATAGTTCCGTCCCTACCTCTTAGTACACTTATAACTGTTGCAAAAATCACAACAATAGTTGTAGTCTTAACGCCGCCACCCGTTGAAACAGGCGACGCACCTATGAACATCAATATTACAGTAATAAACTTGGTTACATCGTGAACCTGAGTTAAATCTACAGCTGTAAAGCCTGCTGTTCTTGAGGTTACGGATTGAAAGAATGAAATATTTATCTGTTCGGCAATTCCTCTTCCGAAAAGCGTATTGCCGCATTCGCTGACAAAAAATGCAATCGCACCAAACACAATTAAAATTGCTGTTGTTATAAGCACAATTTTTGAATGATATGAAACTTCTACAAGATTTCTTTTTCTGGTAATTTTCTCTTTAATCTGTTTTTCAAGGTCAAATACAACTAAGAATCCTATTCCGCCTACTACTATCAAAAGCATAATTATAACAGAAACATAAATATCATTTGCAAAAAGAATCATTCCCTTACCAGGTTCAATAAAACCAAAAAGGTCAAAACCTGCATTGCAAAATGATGAAATAGCCGTAAAAATAGAAATCCATATTCCAAGCGAGCCAAATTTCGGTATAAATGCAAAACTTAGCAATATTGCTCCCACAATCTCACAAGAAAATGTCATAAACATTATGGTTCTTATAAGCTTAGGAATATCTGTAATACTTCCGCTTGTATACTCTTTAACAATCTGTAAATCACGCAAACCAAGCTTTTTTCTTGCAATAAGCGTAAATGCGGCCGCAAACGTAAGTAATCCAAGTCCACCACATTGAATCAGTATCAATATTATAGCTTGTCCAAAATATGACCAACCGGTAAAAGTATCGCATATACTTAATCCCGTCACACAGGTGGCTGATGTTGCTGTAAATAAACAATCCACAAATGGTTTTGATATACCATCAGACGATGAAAACGGCAGTTTTAAAAGCAAACCGCCCAAAATCATTAAAAGTACAAAACTTGCAACAATAAGCCTGATTGGATTATATGATTTAATTTTTTTTAGAAAGCCACCCTCTATTTTTTCATCAATCAAAATTTTTACCTCTCTTAATTTACGATTTTATAACACTATTTTTACCATATGATGTATAATACTACTATTATTATAAAAAATCAAGCATATAAATGACATAAATAAACAGACAGTAACTATTAAAGCTACTGTCTGAATAATTATAATATTACTTTGTAACTGTTACCTTAAAATATTTTCTAACAGTCTTTCCATCTGCGTCTATTACTTTTATTGCAAATTCATAATTAGTTGCTTTTTCTAATTTTTTTGTAACCGTTGTATTAGTTGTAGTTCCTGTTAAGGCTGTCCATTTAGAATCATCCTCAGCTCTACAATAATATCTGTATTTATACGGCGCAGTTCCGCCTGTTGCTTTAGCATTAAGCGTAACTGTGTCGCCAAGCTTAATGCTCGTTGCACTAATTGTAGAATTATTCGCCAACGGAGCATTCACGGTTACTGTAAAATATTTTGTTACATACTTTCCATTTGCATCTATTATTCTTACAGCAAATTCATAGTCAGTTGCTTTCGCTGGTTTTTTTGTAACCGTTGTATTAGTTGTAGTTCCTGTAAGGGCTGTCCATTTAGAATTTCCTGCAATTCTGCAATAAAACCTATACTTATAAGGTGCCGTTCCGCCTATTGCATTTGCAGTAAGCTTAACTGAATCACCAAGCATAATATTTGTTGCACTGATTGTAGAATTATTCGATAATGGAGCATTAACTATTACTGTAAAATATTTTCTTATAGACTTTCCTTGTGCATCTGTTACCTTAACCGCAAAATTATACTTAGCCGCTTTTGCCGGTCTCTTTGTGACTGTTGTATTAGTTGTAGTTCTTGTTAAAGCTATCCATTTAGAATCGCCCTCAGGTCTGCAATAATATATATACTTATAAGGTGCTGTTCCGCCTGTTGCACCTGCCGTAAGTTTAATTGAATCACCAAGCGTAATACTTGTTGCACTGATTTTTGATGTGTTTACAAGTGGCTGTGAAAGCTTTGGTATTGCGGTTATATCGGTTTTATCTCCGCATACTGTACAATGATGAGATTTACTTCCTTCTGATTTAGCCGTAGGCTCAACATCTATTGTCCAATCCTTTGAATAGCTATGAGCTGTTTTAGGAATAGTTTCTATCTTGGTTTCACCACAGATAGAGCAGGTATAAGACTTACTTCCCTCTTTAGTACAGCTTGCAGCCGTAGCAGATATAAGCTTATAATCGTGCTTACAAACCGCTGTAATATCAGTAGTATATGTAACTCCATTATATGTTGCATATACCCTCATCGTCCCTAAATCTTTAGCTTTTATAAAAAGTTTACCTGATGAAAGATAATAATCAAAGGAACGATAATCGCCACTGAGTGACCAAGAAAAATTCAAAGTTTTAAGTGGATTATTATAAGGTACTATTGAAATAGTGTCTCCAACACATACAGTATAATTATCTTCTTTAAAGCCAAGCTTGTTATACTGGCTATCCTCATCAAAAAGATTAAAGAAATTAACAGTATATGAAATTGATGTTGGAACACCATTCCTTTTAAGACCGTTAATCTTAACGCTTACAGTATCATTTTCAGGAAATTGACCGACATTAAAAATAATACATCTATTCATACCGTAACCATCATTATTTACAGTAAGATAATTTGTTTTCATATCGGTAGATGTCTTATCGAGATGCCATGATTTATTAAGCAGTTTTGAGCTTAAATCTACTGTAATATTTTCAAGACTTGGATACTCATAGCTTGAATTAAGACTTACAGAGAAAGCATATCCGTAGCTTGATTGTGTATAGATTTCGTTTGGCATATTTTTAGGTGGCCATGCTACATAATCGCCAGTAAAGGTATCGCTTCTTGTTCTGTCAAAGGCATACATTGCTGTATAGTTTTCAACAAAACCAAAGCCAGTTTGCTTCATAGCAGGGTTAAGCACCCAACGTCTATGGCCAACTCTATCGATATTGCTTGCATCTGTATCTGCAACATAGCCATCTATAACAGACGAAGTAATATTAGAAAAACCACTTGCAATATTAGAACTTCTTGCACCATTACTTCCAAGCTTATAAAGCTCATCAGACATTTCAGATGGTTGTGATGGATAATGCGTTAAAATACCGTTTGAGGCATTAACCAAAGATGCAGCTTGAGTAGTTTCATTATACGAATCATTTAGTGTAATATCTGCCGGCAAACCTGCGAGATACCTGCAAAAATTAACTGAATTAAGCGCCTGAATTCTATCATCAAATGAAATATCGCCCATATCATATGGCTTTTTTGTTGAATAATCCTTTGTATACTCAATATCTTTCAAAGCGGAAAATTCTATTTCGTAATATTTTTGTCTAATTTCCTCCTGTGTTGGATAATCAAGTTCATAGGCACTTACATCTGTTGGTTTAGAAATAGCTGTAGCAGCGAGTAAAGCAAGTGTTGTAACTCCGACATACTTCATTAATCTCACACCTTTCATAATACGCACCCCTTTAATTGTAAAATTACGACAATTTTATACTACAATCATACTTTATTTTATACCTATTGTCAATAAAATGATAGTAATACATAAATCAACATGAATTCGATAAGAATTAAAAGTTTGGCTCAAGCTTTTAATTATCTTACAGAAAAAGTATAGAGGCGAACTGTGTTTGTACACTCGGTAACTATTTCAACCGTATAAATTAACTTTCCATACTAATCACGAGTGAGATTTGTTGCAGGTAGTCACCTTACGCGATTTCACTTCTATGGTAATTATTTCAACCGTGCCAACAATCTTACCTTGTCAATGTCGAAGTTTTGCTTACAAAATCGATTCCGCGTCCGGCTCACCACAAAATATAACGGGCAGCATTTCAAATTCTGAAACGCTACCCGTTTTTATAACATCAAATTAAGATGCTGTATCATTTTTTTTAGGTCTTTTTTTGGTTTTTGACTTTTTAGTTTCTGCCGGTAATGCAGTAAGCTTAGAGTCATCATGCTCTACATCAGCCAAAGAACTATCTTCAACAGCTTCTTTAGTAATAATAACCTTAGTTACTGATGGGTCTGATGGAATCGAGTACATAAGCGGAGTAAGGATACTCTCCATTATTGAACGCAAACCTCTTGCACCTGTTTTTCTTTCGAGTGCCTTTTGAGCGATAGCACTTAAAGCGCCGTCATCAAAATCAAGCTCTACTCCATCAAGTGCAAACAGCTTTGAATACTGCTTTATAATTGAATCCTTAGGCTCACGAAGAATTTTTACAAGAGCCTCTTCATCAAGTCCATCGAGAGCTGTAATAACAGGAAGTCTACCAACAAGTTCAGGAATAAGTCCAAACTTAACTAAATCCTGAGGAATAACCTCACTCATCCATTTAGTCTGATCAAGCTCCTGCTTTGTCTTAACATCAGCCATAAAGCCAAGGCTTGTAGAATCCATTCGTCTTTCAACAGTTTTTTCAAGACCTTCAAAAGCGCCACCGCAGATAAAGAGAATATTCTTAGTGTTAATCTGAATAAACTCTTGCTGTGGGTGTTTTCTTCCTCCTTGCGGAGGCACATTAGAAACAGTTCCCTCAAGGATTTTCAGAAGTGCCTGCTGAACGCCTTCACCGCTAACATCACGAGTAATTGAGGGATTTTCTGACTTTCTTGAAATCTTGTCTATTTCGTCAACATATATGATTCCGCATTCAGCACGCTCAATATCGAAATCAGCCGCCTGAATAAGTCTGAGAAGAATATTTTCAACATCTTCACCGACATAGCCTGCCTCTGTAAGAGTAGTAGCATCAGCTATTGCAAACGGAACATCAAGTATCTTCGCAAGAGTTTGTGCGAGGTAAGTTTTACCTACACCAGAAGGACCGAGCATAAGAACATTACTTTTATTGATTGTAACGTCATCGTCAGTGTCATGCAGATTTATTCTCTTATAATGATTATAAACCGCAACAGATAAAGCAATCTTAGCCTTATCCTGACCGATAACATATTCATCAAGCTTAGCCTTAATCTCTTGTGGCTTCAAAAGATTGAATGAGCCTCCTGCGAAGAAATCCTCATTTTCGTCATCGTCCTCTGCGTGCAAAATAGATGAGCAAAGCTCTACACATTCATCACAGATATATGCACCTCTGCCCTGAATCATTCTGCCGACAAGCTCCTGCGATTTTCCGCAGAATGAGCAAAGAACGGTTCTGTCACTGCTTTTTGTAGACATTCGTGAACTCCTTTATTTATCTATGAGAAATAACCTTATCAATAAGACCGTATTTGAGAGCTTCATCAGCTGTCATAAAGTTATCTCTTTCTGTATCCTTTGCGATAACATCATATGGTTGACCTGTTCTCTCGGAAAGGATAGTATTAAGCTTTTTCTTTGTTTGGATAATATGGTCAGCATGAATCATAATATCTGTTGCCTGACCCTGAGCACCACCGCTTGGCTGATGAATCATAATATCAGCATTAGGAAGAGCAAGTCTTTTGCCCTTTGTGCCTGCTGCGAGCAGGAAAGCACCCATACTTGCAGCCATACCCATACAAATAGTAGAAACATCACACTTGATGTAATTCATTGTGTCATAGATAGCCATACCGTCTGTAACAGAACCACCCGGGCTATTAATATAAAGACAAATATCCTTAGATGCGTCCTGTCCTTCAAGGAAAAGAAGCTGAGCGACAACAAGGCTTGCAGTTACATTATTAACTTCCTCTGTGAGCATAATAATTCTGTCGTTTAAAAGTCTTGAGTAAATATCGTATGAACGCTCTCCTCTGCTTGTCTGTTCAATAACATAAGGTATTGTTGCCATATAAAAAACCTCCTTCAAATAACGGTAATCAAAGCATAGACATTTTTAAGCTAAAATAATCAATTTATTCTGAAATTATGCTTCTTCGCCAGCTGCTTCAACAGCACTTTCCTGAACGAGCTTCATAGCCTTCTCGTTCTTAACATCCTTTGCAATATCTTCAGCAGTAAATGCAGCCTTTACACGAGCAACATCTACCTTGTATGCCTCAGCAAGCTTATTGTACTCTTCTTCAATTTCTTCCTCAGAAGCGTCAATGCCCTCTGCTTCAGCAACAGCCCTGAGAGCAAGTCTTACCTTAACCTGAGCTTCTGCTCTCTCCTTATACTGCTCACGGAGAGCCTGCTCATCAAGACCTACATACTGCATATATGTGTTGATGTCAAGACCCTGTGCACGAAGGTTCATCTCGAACTCGCCAATGAAGTTGTCGATAGCATTCTCATACATAGCGTCTGGAATCTCAGCAACGAGCTTCTCAGCAAGGCTCTTAGCGACCTGATTGTTCTTATCGTTCTTAGCTTCTTCTTCACGAGCCTTAGCAAGCTTTTCCTTAACGTCAGCTCTGTAATCAGCAACAGTTTCAAATTCACTTACATCTTTAATGAATTCATCGTCAACCTCAGGAAGCTCATGCTTCTTGATTTCGTGGAGGTTAATCTTGAACTCAGTAGCCTTGCCTGCGAGTTCCTCTGCCTGATAATCCTCAGGGAAAGTTACATTGATTGTGAACTCCTCGCCTGCATTATGACCAACGATTTGCTCCTCAAAGCCAGGGATAAACTGACCTTCGCCGAGTGTAAGGCTGTAGTTTTCTGCCTTACCGCCATCGAAAGCTTCGCCATCGAGGAAGCCCTCAAAGTCGATAACAGCTACATCGCCGTTTTCAGCTGCTCTGCCTTCAACAGTAACGAGTCTTGAGTTTCTCTCCTGAACTCTCTTAATATCGTTATCAATATCTTCTTCTGTAATCTCAAGCGACATTGGCTTATACTCAATGCCCTTATAGTTCTCAATAGAAACTTCTGGCTCTACTGTAACAGTAGCCTTGAATACAAAGCCGTCCTTGCCTGCACTTTCAACGTCAAGGTCAATCTTATCTCTTACGAGAGTAAGACCGGCTTCCTTAGCAGCATTCTCGAGTGCTTCAGGATAAAGGTCCTTCATAGCGTCCTCATAGAATACCTCTGAACCATACATCTTCTCGATGATAGCTCTTGGAGCTTTTCCCTTTCTGAATCCAGGTATGTTAATTCTCTTAACTTCCTTCTTGTAAACCTTGTTAACAGCGTTCTCGAAAGTTACGCCGTCAACTTCAACGGTAAGTTCATAACGGTTAGTTTCAACCTTGTTTGATGATTTTAATGACATTTAATATTCCTCCTGAAAAGCTGCAAAATATAGTATATTATATCATAAGATTTCAAGCAATTCCATACTTTTTTGAAATTTATTTTTTATAGTTCCGAAAAAGACTTATTTATATAACTCTTATCGGGTCAAATTTGAGATAATCGGCAGAAATAAGCTTGAATTGTATTCCATACCTTTCTCCCTCGAATGCGTATCTTGCACCCGAACCATGAATATGTCCATAGAAACAGCGTTTTATTCCACTATCAATAAGAACATTCAGGATTTCTTCACATTCAGCGTTTCCATAAATTGGCGGATAGTGCAAAAATACTATCGGTTCCAAATCAGTAGCCTTTGCAAGCTCGATTGATGTATTAAGTCTGCCAACCTCACGCATAAGGATTCTTTTATCCTCATCGCTTTCGGCATCGTAGAACCAGCCTCTTGAACCACATATCGCAATTCCGTCAGCAGTAAAGAAATTATTATGCAGAATAGAAATTGTATTCCAACCCTTTTCCGCTAAATAACGGTCCATTTTGCTTTTGGTATCCCACCAATAATCATGGTTGCCTTTTATAAAAATCTTCTTGCCTGGTAAGTTATTTATAAAGGAAAAGTCAGCGTCAGTATCCTTTAGCTTCATCGCCCAAGAAATATCGCCCGAAACAACAACAGTATCTTCTTCAGAAACCGCTCTCATCCAGTTTTCTCTGATTCGCTCAGTATAATTATGCCAACCCTTAAAAACATCCATTGGCTTATTTGTACCAAGCGATAAATGCAAATCAGCTATTGTAAAAACTGCCACTTTTTCACCTCTCCTTTTAATGATATACCAAACACCATAAGATGTATATTAAAGATAAAGTGTCTATTGAACGGGCGAACTGTGTTCGCCCACTTTAGGAATTACTTTCCTTAAATAGACTATATATCTTTGTTATAGACCGTCACCCACTTATATACCGAGAGCCTTGAGAACTACATCTTTCATCTCATTTGCCGCACAAGTTGTTGTGAAGCGAACCTCTGCATTTTCAAGCTCTGCAAGTGGCTTTGGAACTTCTGTTCCTGTAAGCTTAGAAAGCTCCTTAACTGTTGCGAATTCATCATCGCTTACAGCCTCTGGTGCGATTGAACCAAGAACATTCTTAGCAAACTTATATGGGCTTGCTGTTGATGCGATAATAGCCGGTGTTGCCTTGTCGCCTGTCTTTTCAACATACTGCTCATATACATTAACTGCAACAGCTGTATGTGTATCGCAAAGATAGTGTTCCTCATCATATGTTTTCTTAATAGTAGCCTGAGTACCCTTATCATCGCAAGAACCGCCGAAGAACAACTCGTCGAGCTTTGCCTTTACGCTATCATCAACAGTATACTTGCCTGTTTCTGAAAGTGATTTCATATATCCGGCAACCTTAGCGTCATCATTGCCTGTGAGATGATAAAGAAGTCTTTCGAGGTTGCTTGAGATAAGAATATCCATAGATGGTGACATTGTTGCATAGAAGTTTCTGTTTCTGTCATATGTGCCTGTTGCAAGGAAGTCTGTGAGAACATTATTTGCATTTGAAGCACAAATGAACTTATTAACAGGAAGTCCCATATTCATTGCATAGAAAGCAGCAAGAATGTTACCAAAGTTACCTGTTGGAACTGTGATATTAATCTTGTCACCATTTGCAATCTTGCCTGCGTTAATCAAATCGCAGTAAGCTGAGAAATAGTATACAATCTGTGGAAGAAGTCTGCCCCAGTTGATTGAGTTTGCACTTGAGAAAAGCTTATTATTATCAGCAAGCTGTGCCTTTATTGCATCATTAGTGAAAATCTTCTTAACGCCTGTCTGAGCGTCGTCAAAGTTACCCTTAATAGCAAAAACATTGACATTGTTGCCCTTTTGAGTTGTCATCTGACGCTTTTGCATTGGGCTTACGCCGTCAACAGGATAGAATACCATAATCTTTGTTCCGTCAATATCTTTAAAGCCCTCAAGAGCAGCCTTACCTGTATCACCGGAAGTAGCAACAAGGATAACAGCTTCTTTACCGTCATGAACCTTGTGCATAGACTTTGTTAAAAGATGTGGGAGAATCTGAAGTGCCATATCCTTGAAAGCAGATGTAGGACCATGCCAAAGCTCAAGGATATACATATTCTCATCACCATTATGGAGATAAGAAATAGGAGCAGGATTATCGCCGCCAAATTTTTCTGCGGCATAAGCAGCGTCTACGCTTTCGCTGATTTCTTCTGCTGTAAAGTCTGAAAGGAAATCTGCAAGAATTTTCTTTGCTCTGCCCTTATAATCGAGCTTAGAAAGAGCAAGAAGTTCATCAGCAGAATACTTAGGAAGCTCCTGTGGTACGAAAAGACCACCCTCCTCAGAAATACCCTGAGAAATTGCCTGAGCCGCTGTAACAACCGTATTTTTGTTTCTGGTACTGTTATACTTCATAAAAAGTCCCTCTTTCAATTTTGTTTGTTAGCCTTCCCTTAGAACCTTAATAAAAAGTTTCTTGCATTATTAAAGAAAATATCTTCTAAAAGCTTTTCATTGTAGTTATGCTTCAAGAAAAGCTCATAAAGCTTATTCATAGATTCAATTCCGGTCATATCAATCGGAATATCTGTTCCATCAAAATCAGTGCCTATAGCAAGAGTTTTTTCTCCACCAAGTGAAAGAAAATGTTCTGCGTGTCTGAGAACATCAAGCATACAAGCTTTGTCCTCGTCCTCACGCAGGAATCCTCTGCTGAGATTAAGACCAACAATTCCGCCCTTATCCTTTATAATAGAGAATTGCTCGTCTGTAAGATTTCTTCTATGCGGACAAATTTGCTTTGAATTTGAGTGTGTCGCACAAAACGGCTTTGTTGAAAGTTCTGCAACATCATAGAACATTGGCACACTTGAATGTGATACATCAACAACTATGCCATTCTGCTCCATCTTCGCAACAACGGATTTGCCGAAATCGGTCAATCCCTTTGCACCCTCAACACCGATACCATCGCCAAGTTCACAATTTCCATTCCAAGTAAGCGTCATAATCTTAACGCCGCATTCGGTAAGGTAATCTACATTTTCAAGTTTTCCACCAAGAACCGCACCACCTTCAACGGTCAGCACAACTCCCTTACTCTTTTTAGACTCAACCTCTATAATGTCATTATGTGAACGAATAATTTTTATATTGGTATCTTTAAGTTCATCATTCAATTTTTTGCGACAGTTTTCAAAAAGCTGCATTGCATTTTTGTTTCTGAATTCGTCAGGAACCCAAACCGCCATACACTGAATATATGGCTCTATGCCATCTGTTTTATCAAAAGAAATGTGGAAATCATTATTGAAAAGACCGCCATTTTCAAAGAACGCACGATATAAGGTATCGCAATGAAGGTCGAAAAGCTTCATAAAAACCCCTCCGTATCAAAAGCATTTTCAATATAATTTAATTCTATAAGCGTATCAGTTCGACTGTCAATAGTTATTTCACAGACATCAAACCTCGGCTGTAAATCATATTCAAACTCTGAAAGAAATATTAGTGCCGTCTGTATAATCTTTCTGCGTTTTGCAGGAGTAACTGCGGCAGCAGGTCTTTCAAGCGCTTTTTCATTCCTTGCTTTAACTTCAACAAAGCCTATAAATGCGCCATTCTTTGCAATAATATCAATCTCGCCATAACGGCTGTGATAATTTCTTGCAACGATTTCAAAGCCATTCTTGCAAAGATAGTCTGCGGTAATATCTTCACCGAGTTTTCCACGATAAAGTTTATCTGACATCATTTTTCTCCGCAAGAATTTTCTTTAAAAACGACGGACGATGTATCTCACAAGGTCCATATTTCAAAATCATCTCTCGATGTAGCTTAGTGCCGTAGCCCTTATGCTTTTCAAATTGATATTCAGGATAATCTTTTGCAAGCTCAAGCAAAAGTCTGTCTCGGCTAACTTTTGCAAGGATTGACGCCGCCGCAATAGATTCTGAAAGCGAATCCCCCTTGACAATAGCCATTGAAGGGATTTCCAGTTCAGGAGTTTTGTTGCCGTCAATCAAAGCATATTCAGGCTTTATCGAAAGCTGTTCAACTGCTCGTTTCATAGCAAGCATAGCGGCATTCAATATATTGATTTCTTCAATTTCTTCTACACTCGCCCAGCCTATTCCATAGGCTACGGCTTCTTCTTTTATAATATCAAAAAGTTTTTCACGCTTTTTTTCGCTAAGTTTTTTTGAGTCGTTAACTCCCTCTATCACTTGACCTTTTTTAAGAATAACCGCTCCCGCGCACACAGGACCGGCAAGCGGACCTCTGCCCGCCTCGTCTACTCCGCAAATTGTGGTGTAGCCCTGAGCATAAAGTTTATTCTCATATTCTAAAAGTTCCATAATCTTCAGCCCTGTCAAGTGTAATTTTTCCGAGAATACCGGCTCTGAACTCGTCAAGAACGGTTTCTGCGGCTCTGAGAGTATCAATTTCTCCGCCCGAAATGAGCATACCACGCTTTCTGCCGATAAGTTCAAGCATTTCATAGCCTTGAAGCTCTGAAATATCAATATCAAGCTTATAACGTGTTTTTATTGCATCAGGGTAGCTATCACGCAAGAACAAAAGCAATCTTGCGGCAAGTCCTTCGGTATCAATAACTTGGTCACGAACCGCACCTGTAAAGGCAAGTTTTTCACCAACTATTTTATCCTCAAACTTAGGCCATAAAACGCCCGGGGTATCAAGCAATTCAAATCCCTTGCCAATAGTAAACCACTGATTACCTCTTGTAACGCCAGGTCTGTCTTCGACCTTAGCCTTACTTTGCTTAACCATTTTATTGATAAAGCTTGATTTACCGACATTAGGTATTCCGACAACCATAACTTTAATAGTTTTGCCCTTCATGCCCTTAGCTTCCCACGCTTTGATTTTATCTGCAAGAACTGTTCTTACGGCTGGCATAAAAGCGTTTAACCCTTTGCCGGTTTTGCAATCCACCGGTAAAGCGGTAATTCCTGCATTTTTATATACAGCAATCCATTTTTGATTTTGAGCCTTGTCTGCGATATCGCACTTATTCATAAGTACGATACGAGGTTTATTATTTATAAGCTTTCTTAAATCAGGGTTTCTGCTACTAAACGGAACACGAGCGTCTATAATCTCTGCAACGCAGTCAACAAGTTTTAAACTTGCCGCAAGCTGACGCTTCGTTCTCGTCATATGACCAGGAAACCACTGTATTGAAATTACTTCTTCCATATTTCACCATCAATAAATAGAACCGAATGAATCAACCGGGAAAATTCTGAATTGAGCCTTACCCACAATATCGCTTTTCTTTATAAGTCCGATATTGGTATTACGGCTGTCGCTTGAATGTTCTCTGTTATCACCCATAACATAGACATAGCCTTCAGGTATAACAGATGGAACCTCCAAAGGACTTCTTGGGTCTTCAATAGTTTTGCCTGTTATATACTTCTCATCAAGCAATACGCCATCAACAACGACATCGCCTGTTTCAAAGTTTATAGACAGTGTCTGACCCTCTAAAGCAATAACTCTCTTAATAAGAGCAGAATCATAATTCTGTCCATGGCTAATGACAACTATATCGCCAACCTGTGGCTCATAGAACATATTTGTAATAATAAGTCTATCACCATTTTTTAGCGTATCATACATAGAGCTGCCCGAAACTGTAACCTGTCTAAATACAAAGGTAAGAAGCATGGTTATAAATACAAGTGCAACAAGAAGTGGCTGTACCCATTCAAAAATGGATGTTACCGCGCCGTATGAAGTTGTCTTTGTGTCCTTAGAATTATCTGTTTGAGTTATTTTTTCAGGTTGTCCCTTAATTTTTATTTCGGTTTTTTGTTCTTCTGTAGAAACATTTTCTGTTTCTTGATTTTCTTCGGGAGATAAGCTCTCCGTCTTTTTAATTTCTTCCGACAAAACAAGACCTCCCTTTGCTTACATAAATTTTGTAAGCAATAAATTTCCCATAAAAATTATAGGAATAGCAAAAAGGGGACATAGCGTCCCCAAATTACCTTATCTGATTTGTTCCTTAACCTTAGAAGCCTTACCAACTCTATCTCTGAGGTAGTAGAGCTTGCTTCTGCGTACACGACCGTGTCTGATGATTTCAACGCTTACTACATTTGGGGAATGAATTGGGAAAACTCTCTCTACGCCAACGCCGTAGGAAACTCTTCTTACTGTAAAGGTTTCAGCAATGCCGCTACCTTTCTTAGCAATAACTGTTCCCTCGAACATCTGAACTCTTTCCTTTTCACCTTCACGAATATTAACACCGACCTTAATTGTATCACCGATGTTAAACTTTGGTGTTTCTGCCTTCAATGAAGAAGCTGCGATTGTCTTAAGTGCATCCATTTAAAATATCCTCCTGTTATTTAAGACATTCTTGCATAATTTTTTATAAATAATGCAGAGGACTGTCCGTTTCATAGTTCGTCTTTCACGACGAGCTTTGAAACCTGTCTTAGGTCGACAGATTCAAACGCTTTAACATTATATCATACATCACCTAAACTTGCAAGCTTTTTTTATATCCACAAACCGCAATAAATAAGTATTCGCAGAGGTATTCTCTTCGTGCAAATGTAATAATTAAATATCTATCAATTCACAATAACTTTAAGAAACATTAAATTCAAAGTTTTTGCAAACATTTATCTTTCAGGAAACCCCCTGCGAGTGTTCCCTACGAAAAACATTCCACTGGAATGTTTTTCTACCCTCCTGCACTTTGTGAAGTATAAAGTATTTCGCTCTCTGCGGAGAGCGACCAAAGGCTCCGCCGTAGGTGACTACCTTTGGAAACTGCAAGCCTTTTCAAAGGCTTGAGCGAAACTTTTAATTTTCATAAAACATAATCAAACATTCACTCCATAACACAGCGTATGCCCCAAGATGGAATTTTTTCTTCAGGATATTCTTCATTCGGAAAAACAAATGCTGTATCATATTTAGGACGCTTTTTCGGGAAAATTCCATCTCCGTCAGTAAAAAGAAAAACTCCCCTTAATCCTTTCAATTCTCCATTACTAATTAAATCATTTATATACTGAAAAGCCGGGCGAAAATCCGTTCCACCTCTGCCCTTTACTGTAAAAGTTTCAGATAATCGCTTTATGTCAGCAGTTGAGTGTAAAACCATATCTGAACGAACCTCGTCATCGCATTGAATTATACGAACATTTGCATTTGGCGCAAGCTCATCTGAAACCAATATTTCATATGTTTCAGTCAGAAAACTTCTGATTACCTCCTCTGAACAAGACATTGAAGTATCTATAACTATTGCAAAGGTTCGGATTTTCTTTTCCTCTTTTGTTTCTTGTGGTTCAATCAAAGCAAGATTGCCATAAAGTGAAAATCCGTACATATAAAAGGAAGTGTTTATACTATCCTCATCAGGTTTTAAGAGTTCTTGCCTAATAGAAAACTTCTTCAAAAGCTCCGAATAGCTTTTATCATTTCTGTTTGCAAGATTAAGTATATCAATAAGTTCTTCGGCTGATCCCGCACTTTCTCTTGCAAAGGTTTGTGCCTCCGAGTCGGTATGCTCGCCTATTTTTCCCCATCTTTGCATAAGACTTTCGATTTTCTGTTTAGGTGTATTCTCATCGCACCACAAAGAATGGTCATCAATATAAAACTCTTGTGAAATTGACATCAAGGTTTGCGCATCAAATTTCTGACTACTTAAAATCGTATAAATAGATTGAGCCGTAAAAGATGATTTTTTCGCACGAAATAACGCATAAACTGTTGCTCTTTCGTGCGATTGATGTTTTTGAACACACTTGTTCATAATAGAATCTATAATATGTTCTGTTGCAATATCGCAAGAAATATCCCAAAGAAATTTATCCCTTGAATTTCCCATTATAATATGACGATAAAGGCAATGCAAAACCGAATGAAGATACGCCCTATTTAAGGCTATACCCTTAGAAATTTCTACATAATCCCTATTGTAATAAAATTTAAAGCCGTCTGTTGCACAGCTTGAAAACTTATTATTCTCCTCAAGGGTAAGACTTCCGAGTGCAAGTCCTAAAAATCTCATAGATATATATAGCTTGGTTTTAGAAGTTTCTATTGCTTTTGTATATTCATCACCCATAATGTCGCCCCTATAATTCAAAGCGTTTGCGTCTGCTTTTTCCAAAACGCTCATTTTTGGTATTCATCAAATAGCCGAGAATTTCTGTTTTCTGCTTATTTCTTGCTGTAAGAATAGCGTCTTCAAGAATATTTTCATCAGGTTTAATCGTTTCACACAAAAATATCACAACATCATAATTTCCATTTTTGATTGTACGATTAAGCACAATAGAAATATTCTCCGAAAGGTAAGTTATATAAGTCGATTTAGCCTCAATAGAAAGTTCTGTCGGATACATCAATCTCAGAATTGCAATTTCTGAGCATATTTCCTCGTTTTCATTAATCACCGCAAATTTAAAGCACGAATCATACTCCGCAAAATTTATCAATCCATTGCTTACACATTGCCTATAACGAAAACCACTGCCCCTTGTAAAGTGTTCAAAAATTCTCGCCGGTCCGTTTTCTATTGATTCCTCAAAATATTCAGGCATAAGCATAACAGCTTTTTCATTAGTATCTGTAAAAATAATGGTCAGATATTGCTTTTTGGTGAGTTCGGAAAGTAATTTATTAAGACAAGTATGTTCGTTTCTATTCGTTCTAAGCGTAATTTTAGAAAGCTTTCCACAGTTCATAAAAGCTCCGCCACCTATTTTCTGAACTCCTCCGAAAAGCGATATTTCTCTTAAATTTCTGCAATCATAAAAAGCATAATCGCCAATATGTTCAATAGAACTTGGTAATGCTATACTCATAAGCTCATTGGTACAAATTGCAGGGTAAAATGATTTTCCGCAAGCTATAATATCATTATATTTCTTGCAGATACGATTCCACGAGCCTTCTCCTGCAAAGGCATACGCTCCTATTCCAATAATTCTTTTATTATCTATACTTTCAGGCAGTATTACATCTCCGCAGATTGAAAAAAATCGTAAAAGCTCTGCGTTATTATCTATTTCTCTATATAATATTTTTTCATCAGTAATACTCATATTATCTTCCTTGCAGGCAAAAAAACTCGCTCCTATTTTCAGCTAATACACTGCCCTAAGACAAATAAAAGTTTTTCTCAAGCCTTTAAAAAGACTTGACCTAAACTTCAGTTTTCTAAGATTAAGTACATCAACTAAACGGTAATCTACTGTTTTCATTATATTATATAATGAAAATAGTGTCAAATAACTTGGTTGACGGGCTATTCTCATAATGATATAATATTCTAAAATTATATGAATTTTACGGTGAATTCAACATGATATATTCTTATTCTCTAAATTCTCAGGAAGTCAACATTACAAAAAAAGAGGTATATCGTTATCTTGGCTATGGTAGAGTTTATCCCAGTGACGAAGTCACTGCTCTCATAGATGAGTGCGTAAACGAATTTAATAAATATGTAAATTATCGGGCTTGCTATGCAAAGGTTGATATTTCTGTTGATGAGCAAAACGAAATTATAAATTTCGGATTTATGCAAGTTAAAAGCCATTCTCTGACTATAAATCTCCGTGGCTGTGAGAGTGCATATATCTTTGCCGCTACAACAGGTGCTATGGCAGAAAGATTAATTATGAAGCATAATAAGCTTTCCGCTCTCAAAGGAATAGTAACGGACGCTATTGGTTCGGCATCTATTGAAGATTTCTGCAACCTTCTCAACAAAATGCTTGCAGATTTAAGTTCGCAGAACAATAAATTTCTTCGTCCGAGATTTAGCTGTGGCTATGGAGATTTTCCGCTTGAATTTCAACCGCAGATTCTTGAATTTCTCGATACAAGTCGAAAAATCTGTCTTAATATAACAGATAATCTTATGATGACGCCTGTTAAATCAGTTACGGCCGTTGTAGGAATAAGCGATTTTCCGACAAAATGTCGTACAGGCTGTGTAAGCTGTCAAAAAACGGATTGCGAATACAGGAATTGAATATATCGTTAATTTAAACAATAATCTTAATTATAGATATATTTAATTTGTATAAAATCATAATGCTACGCAAAGTATCATAAATGCAAGGTAAAGTTTCTTGCGATTTTGAGAAAATCAACTTAAAATTGAAACACAATAAAAACAAAATTTCAGGAGGCTTTTACTATGACACTTGGAGAAAAAATTAAAGAAGCTCGTAAAAAAGCGGGGCTTACTCAAGAACAATTTGCAGAAAAAATTTGTGTATCAAGACAGGCTGTTACTAAATGGGAAGCCGACAAAGGCACTCCTGATGTTGAAAATCTTAAGGCAATTTCTAATCTATTGAATGTCAGCATTGACTTTCTTTTAAATAATGACGAAAAATTAAAAACTCTTTCTATAAAAGAAGCGATTAACCTTGATGATTATGAAAAAACCGCTAAATGTCGTTTTAAGGAGGATGCTGTAGTTCTTGCAAAATATCCCAATGCAATAGAAATTCGTCCACTTATCAAAAGTAAAAATATGAATAAATTTGAGTCTGCTCTTGATTGGATTTTTTCAGGTACACTTTTTTTATATCATAATCATTTTGAGGATTTATCTAAATATTATCTTATTAAATTAGATAACAAATTTTTGCTGGTTAATGTCACAAAAGAATTTATTATTTCTGATGAAATAAATATTAACCCTACAGCAAAAAATAAATTTGTTATCGGTGATTGCAAATATACAATTTGTAACTACACATTAAATAAAGAATAAACAAAAAGAAGGTATTAGGGAATGAATATCAAAGAGCTTATAAAAAATCAACTAGTATACTTTGACGGAGGTATGGGAACACTTCTTCAAGAGCGTGGTTTACAACCGGGTGAACTGCCTGAAACATGGAATATTCTCCACCCGGAGATAATCACAGATATTCACCGCTCATATTTTGAGGCCGGTGCTAATATCATCAAGACAAATACTTTCGGTGCTAACCACCTTAAATTCGACAATCTTGAGGAAATTATAACAAAGGCTGTCGAGAACGCCAATAAGGCAAGAGAAGGCTTTAAAAATGCTTATATTGCTCTTGATATAGGCCCTATCGGAAAAATGCTCAAACCTCTTGGCGACCTCGATTTTGAAAAGGCTGTCGAAATCTTCGCAGAAACAGTAAAAATCGGTTCAAAGCTCAATGTAGATTTAATTCTTATTGAAACTATGAATGATTCCTACGAAACAAAGGCGGCTGTATTAGCGGCTAAGGAAATTTCAGATTTGCCAATTTTCGTTACAACCGTTTATGACGAAAACGCAAAACTTATGACAGGTGCAAATCCTAAATGTATGGTAGCAATTCTAGAAGGCTTAGGCGTTGACGCTTTAGGTCTTAACTGCTCACTCGGTCCTGAACAGATGAAAAAAATCGTTCCTATGCTAACAAAGGAAGCAAGTATCCCTGTAATTGTCAATCCTAATGCAGGACTTCCAAGAAGCGAAAACGGCAAAACTGTTTATGATGTTGACGCTGATGAATTTTCAGATATTATGGTTGAAATTGCGGAAAGCGGTGCAAGAATCTTAGGTGGTTGCTGCGGAACTACTCCAGAATTTATCCGCAAAACTATCGAAAAGACTAAATACTTAAAGCCAAAGCCTATAGTTCCAAAAAATACAACTCTTGTTTCTTCATATACTCACGCAGTTGAGATTGGTCCATCTCCCATACTTATCGGCGAAAGAATAAATCCAACAGGTAAATCTAAATTTAAGGAAGCTCTTCGTCAAAACAATATGGACTACATTCTCAACGAGGGAATTGCACAACAAGAAAAAGGTGTACAAATCCTTGATGTCAATGTAGGTCTGCCTGAAATTGACGAAGTTGAAATGATTAAAAGTGCCGTATTCGAGCTTCAAAGCGTCATCGACTTACCACTTCAGATTGATACAGTCGATATTGAAGCTATGGAACAGTCTATGAGATTATATAATGGTAAACCGCTTGTCAATTCTGTAAACGGCAAAGAAAAGAATATGAAAGAGGTTTTCCCACTTATCAAAAAATATGGCGGTACACTTATTGCACTTACGATTGACGAAGACGGTATTCCCGAAACCGTTGAAGGCAGAATGAAGATTGCCGAAAAAATCATAAAAACTGCCGCAGAATACGGTATCGACAAAAAAGATATTGTTGTTGACCCTCTTGCAATGACAATTTCAAGTGATACAAACAGTGCTAATATAACTCTTGAAACAGTTAAGAGATTAAGCGATATGGGAATAAAGACAAGTCTTGGTGTTTCCAATATTTCTTTTGGATTACCTAATCGAGAATTTGTAACATCAACCTTCTTTGCAATGGCATTGCAAAATGGTCTTAACTGTGCAATTATGAATCCATATTCACAAGAGATGATGAAAGTATATTATTGCTTCAATGCTCTCACTAATCGTGATGATAACTGCACTGATTACATCAATTTCTGCTCAACGGTTGTTACTCAGACAGTAACCACTACCTCAGCAACAGGCACAAAGCTTGAAAGCAACGATGATGAACCACTTAAAAAAGCTATCATCAAGGGATTAAAAGAACAAGCTGCTGCCATAACAGCTGAAATGCTCAAAACAATTTCACCTCTTGATTTGATTGATACACAAATCATTCCTGCACTTGATATTGTCGGAAAGGGGTTTGAGGAAAAAACCGTATTCCTGCCACAGTTACTTATGAGTGCGGAAGCTTCAAAATCAAGCTTTGATGTTGTCAAAGCTTCTATGGCAAGCAATGGTGAGGCTTCTAAGGGGAGAATTATCCTCGCAACTGTAAAAGGAGACATTCACGATATAGGTAAAAATATAGTTAAGGTTCTTTTAGAGAATTACGGATATGAAGTAATCGACCTCGGAAAAGATGTTCCACCTGAATTAGTCTGTGAAACAGCAATCAAAGAAGAAATCAACCTTGTAGGACTTAGTGCTTTAATGACCACTACCGTTCCGAGTATGGAAGAAACTATTAAACAACTTCGTGAAAAACGCCCTCAATGCAAAGTTGTTGTCGGTGGTGCTGTTTTAACACAAGAATATGCAGATATGATTGGTGCTGACTACTATGCAAAAGACGCTATGGAAACCGTAAGATATGCTGAACATTTCTTCGGAATAGAATAAACTTTTTAATATTTAAAGACAAAATGGACGAGCCTTTTCGACTCGTCCATTTTATAATTTAAGCCTTAATTAGAGTATTAGAATTTATACTAAAATATTTGTTATTATCAATAAGCAAAGCGTTTCCGGCTGTAACATTAGAGCAATCACATACATTTTTCATATCGTGTTCCGCAATATCGCTTTTAAACAGCACCTTACTCCCTATGATTTCAACTTCTTCACCCCTTGAGTAATTCAAGCGATTCACACTTATCTTATAAACCTCATTTTTGTTGCTCTCGTCCGTCCTCAAAAGTTCTGCCGATAATGCCGGCTTTGACGCAGCCGGTTCATTTGGAATTAACGATACGACATTAAAACCATTTTCATGATAAGAAAAAACATTGTAACTGTAACTATTTGTCATATCAGAATTATAGTTTCCAAATATCATAGCTATTGCGTTATCATTCGATACGAAAATCATTTTCCAAGTTCTTGTTGCCACAGCATCAATGTTATAAAGTGTATTACTGTAATATACCTTTGCACCGTTTGTAACGGTATCGTTTACAACCTGTTCCATATACCAATAATTTACCGACTGAGATTTTGCCTCTCTGACAAATCTTAGTTTATAGCAACCATTCATATCAAAAATTACCGTCACCTTGTGTGATGCATCCTCATTTGCAAACTCTGCGTCAATGTCTGTTTCGCAAACTATTCTGCTGTCTGCTGATGTTAATTCATCGACAACGGCTTTTATAAAGTCTTTATCCGTGCCGTATATGCTTATTGATTTATTTATGTAACTCATTCTGTTTCCTCACTTTCATACACAATTTGTGTTACATTCACTTTTGTCCTCATAATTCTTTTCCCAAAATCCTCAGTCACTATTCTGTGGTCACTTTTATATACTATTTTTTCATTAAGCTTTTCAAGCTTACCCAGAATTTCGCCTTGTTTTTTTATTATTCCTAACAATAAAAATGTCACTCCTTTGCAGTAACAGCCTTATTAACAATAAAAGGACTGCATAAAACAATCATATAATATTCCCCTTGATTCGTTTGTAAGCCTATATCATAGCGATAATCCTTAAATTCCATCTTTTGAGTATCTTCAGGTTTAAGCGAAATCAAGTAACCATTTTCTTCTCTGTTTTCTGCTGTAATTACCTTTTTTATAAGATACTCATCACTTTCTATATCAAATTTCACTCCAAAAATAAGATTTTCTCCATCTTCAAGATGATATATCGTCCCATCATCATTTTGAATAATCAGAATAAACGATATCGTTGTACCTCGTGTAATTTCTAATTTCATATTTTCTCCTTAATCTAAAATAAATACAAAAAAGTGTATCACTAAACCTTACAATTTAATGATACACTATTTGTGTAGAAATATTGAAGTGGAATTATTTCTTAAATATCGTTCCGCTCAAATTTTAGTATGACACAATTTGCGAACATACCTTTCAGAAAGATTATATTTTTTAGCAAGTTCAGAAATATTATGACCGTCGTTATACTTTGTACGAATTTCATTATTACGCACTACCTTGATAATCTCAGAATATTTCTGTATATAAATCGAATCTTCGCCACCAAAACGTTTTGAAAGCTTAATATAGTTTTCTATTCCAACAATCTCAGCAATTTCACGCTGTCTGTCGCTTAAATCTTCTAAAGATATAATAAGTTTATCCATTTTTTTACCCTTTCTATAATTTATCTCCTTAATTTAATTATAGAACATTAGTTCGTATTCGTCAAGTAAAAAAACTGCTCAACTAAAAATTAGTCAAGCAGTTCTATAAATATATTATTACTCATAAATTCCAACCGGAATATTTTGAATATCCTCAAGCTTATAAGGTGTTTCCTGATATACATTATTAAGCCAGTTTGTATAAAAGAGTGTTGCATTACTCCTCCAAGTAATCGGAGGTAATGCAGAAGTATCATCAGCAGGGAAATAATTATAAGGTATTTCAGGTCTTAAACCACGCTTTAAATCTCTAAAATACTCGTTAGCAAGAGTATTTCTATCATATTCTGCATGACCAAGTATAAATACTCTTCTAAAATCTCTGCTTGCAATAATAGCCGCACCTGCAAGAGTAGATGCCGCAAGAATAATAAGCTCTTTATGCTTTCTTATATCAGAACGGTGCACACCTGTATATCTTGAATGTGGAATAAGAAATCTGTCATCAAAGCCTCTCATAAGAGGGTGGAAAACTTCTGTAACCTTGTGCTTATAAATACCAGAAAGCTTTTCCTCAAATTCATATTTCGGTATACCGTAGTGGTAATAAAGTCCGGCCTGAGCACCCCAACATATATGCAATGTACTAAAGACATGAGTTTTCGACCATTCCATAATATCACAAAGTTCCTCCCAATAGTCAACCTCCTCAAAAGGAAGTTTCTCTACTGGTGCACCAGTGATAATCATTCCATCAAAATATTCATCTTTCAATTCTGAAAAAGTCTTATAGAAATTAGTAAGATGTTCCTGTGGTGTATTTTTATGAACATGAGATGCAACTTGCATCAGTTCAATATCCACTTGCAATGGACTATTTCCAAGCAACCTTAGAAGTTGAGTTTCAGTTTCTATTTTTGTTGGCATAAGATTAAGTATAGCTATACGAATAGGTCTTATATTCTGTGTGCTTGCCCTATCCATAGTCATAACAAAGATATTTTCAGAAATCAATTCTTCATAAGCCGGCAACTCACTTTGTATTCTTATAGGCATTTTTCATTCCTCCAACTATATAAGGCATAGCAAGACTAAACTATCGCTATGCAATAATCACAATATAGCACAAAAAATGGAGCGACAGGAAGTGCGTCACTCCATTCATTTTTCTAAACAATTTATTTTAATAATTCTAACACTTATTTTTAAAGTTGTCAACGCTCATAAAATGGCAACTATCTATAATTTCTTGCTATAACCTCTATCTGTTTTCTTATTTCAAGAAAAGCGTCTGTAATAACAGGGTCAAACTTTTTACCACGCTGTTGCCTTATCAAATCAAAAGCTTCATCGAAACTCATAGCGTCTTTATAGCACCTTTTTGAAACAATAGCAT
The DNA here is from genome assembly GCF_047012705.1 of Pseudoruminococcus sp. NCBI lineage: Bacteria > Bacillati > Bacillota > Clostridia > Eubacteriales > Acutalibacteraceae > Pseudoruminococcus > Pseudoruminococcus sp. The sequence goes on from NZ_JBKXNW010000007.1 coordinate 100,487, forward strand.
CAAAAACATCGGCTATTGTCATAATTCTTGCAGCAAGCGGAATCTCCGAGCCACGAAGTCCATAAGGATATCCCGAACCGTCCCAACACTCGTGATGATATGCCGCAACACCCTTTGCAATATTAAGGAATTCCTCGTCTTCAAGATTTCCAAGAGATTTTTCAAGAAGCATTTTTCCATTAACAGTATGCATTTTAATAATTTCAAATTCCTCATCAGTCAGTCTGCCCGGCTTTTTCAATATGGCATCAGGAATAGTAATTTTACCAATATCGTGAAGTGGTGCAGATAGAATTATATTATGCATATAATCAGGTGTAAGAATATCGTCAAAATCTTCTTCTCTTTTAAGCTCATATAAAATAGCTTCCACATACTCGCTTGTACGCTTAACATGCTGACCTGTACTGCCATCACGAGCTTCTATAATATCCGCAAAGCTAATTATAATTTTATTCTGCAAGGTATCAATCTGTGTTTCCTTTTGGTCAACCTTAGAATTAAGAGACTTTCTGAGTTTTTCGAGAGAAAGAAATATTTTATGTGTAAATACTCCCATAATCAGAAAACTTGCAAGAGAATTAAGTATAAAAAGTGATAGTGCAAACCAATCCGGAAGGTGTATAATAGTATATTGTGGAGCGTAATCTCTCATAATTATTGAGAAAAAAACAAAAACAAAGCAAGCAAGAATTACAACTATATCTCTTAAATAAGCAAGTATTCTATTACTTGCATTTATAAACATAGAAATTATAATTATGGGTATGAATAAACACTCAAAACCTGTTTCTTTACCAAAAAGTAATAAACACATAATTTGATGAACAAAAGTTTCAAGTATTGTATAAATAAGACACGGTATCCAAGACCATTTTACATATTTAATAAATATTACCCCTGCCGCATATAGCGTAACATCTATTATTTCCACAATTGCAAGATTGTTAAGACTCAATACAGAAAAACCAACAAGATAGACAGAATGTAGTAAAACGTTAACTATAAATAACAAATTTATCGCAAGTGTTATTGATGAATAAGCTTCAAAATCCTTATCCTCATTATATTTTGGGGTATTAACGAAAAATTCTTTAACTTTATCAGACATAATCAAATATTATTCTCCGTTTCGAGAATTTTCCTTTCATAAGGGTTATATTGAAACCTTCAATATACAATTAAATTATAACATTTTTATTCTTATTTTTCAATATAATTTCGACAATTTAATTAGTTTTTTTCTAAATTTCTCGATTACTTCATATAAAATAACTAATTTTTAACTTTTACCATCTTTTTATACTTATATACCATATACTGCGGTTGAAATGACAATTTTAAAGTTGTATAATTGTTGAGGATTGTAAAAATATTTTTTAAAACTCAAAAGGAGAAAGAATGGAAAAGACAAATGAATTAAAACAAAATAAAATGGGTACAGCACCTCTTTTCAGACTTATTATGTCTATGGCACTGCCTGCTATGTTTTCTATGCTCGTTCAAGCATTGTATAATATCGTAGACAGTATTTTTGTTTCTATGAAAGGTGAGGCCGCTCTCGGTGCTGTCAATCTCTCATTTCCTATGCAATTCCTTATGACAAGTGTTGCCGTTGGAACCGGCATAGGAATAAATTCGCTTGTTTCAAGGCGACTTGGTGAAGGCAGAAAACATGAGGCCGATAAAACAGCAACTTATAGCCTCATGTTAGGAATTTTTTCTTGGCTTATATTTTTGTTCTTGGGAATTTTCGCAGTCCACCCACTGATTTCCGTTTTCACAAACGACCCGGAAACATATCAATATAGCGTTGAATATCTTAGCATTGTATTTATTTTTTCTATTGGCATTTTCGTAGAAGTAAATATAGAAAAAACATTGCAAGGCACAGGAAATACAGTATTTCCTATGGCATTTCAGCTTGTAGGTGCGGTTACAAATATTATCCTTGACCCTATTTTCATCTTCACTTTTGATTTAGGTGTTAAAGGTGCGGCTATTGCCACTGTTATAGGACAGATTTTCTCAATGATTTTTGCACTTCTTGTACTTTTCATCAGAAAAAACTGTGTAAAAATTGATTTCAGCTTTTTCAAAAAAATAGACTGGAAAGTTATTGTAGATGTATATAGAGTAGGTCTACCATCAATCGTTATGCAAAGCATAGGATCATTTATGATTTTTGGATTAAATCTAATCCTCACAGGTTTTTCCATAACTGCCGTTAATGTTCTCGGTGTATATTATAAGCTCCAATCATTTATATTTATGCCGGTTTTTGGCCTAACACATGGCGTTATGCCTATTATGGGCTATAACTACGGAGCAAAGAATAAAGACAGACTTCTTAAAGCTTTGAAATATTCACTTTTCATAGCTCTAACAATTATGGGCATAGGGCTTATAATTTTTCAGATATTTCCACGAGAGCTTTTAGCAATGTTCAGTGCAACAGATGATATGTATACCATAGGAATTCCTGCATTAAGACTAATCAGCCTATGTTTCTTACCTGCGGCAGTTGGTATAATGTTCTCAACAGTATTCCAAGCTGTTGGCAGAGGAATCCGTTCACTTATAATTTCCCTACTCAGACAGCTTTGTCTTATTCTTCCAATAGCATATGTTCTCTCATTCTTCGGCGTAACATATGTATGGCTTGCTTTTCCGCTTGCAGAAATACTATCAATCATCGTTTCGGTAATTTTCTTCGTTACTCTCTATAATAAGGAATTAAAATTCCTTTCAACTAAAGAGCCAAGATAAAAAATTAAAAAGTTATCACAATGATCAAATTTGTTTGTGATAACTTTTTAAATATAATTAACATAAGTTTGATTATATCTGTTAGTTCATAATAAATCAAAGTTTTGGTCAACATTTATCTTTCAGTGAACCTTCTGCGAGGGTTCACTACGAAAAACATTCCAATAGAATGTTTTCTACCCTCCTGCGCTTTAGGGAGTATAAAATATTTCGCCATCTGCGGAGAGTGACCAAAGACTTTGCCTTTGGAAACTGCAAGTTTTTTAAAAGCTTGAGCAAAACTTTTAATTTTTATCAAACTCACATTAATTATTTCATAACTTATACTTATATAAAGCCTAAACTGTAAGATAAGCATTTGACAATTTGAAAAAGCTATGCTAAAATAATTTTAATAAAGGGAATGAGGTTCTCCCTTGGCTTTGCCAAAACCGCTTATTAAGCTAATGACTTCTGCATTTTTGCAGAGTCATTGGCTTTTTTTGTTCCCTAAAATAAAATTTTTGGAGGTTTTTATGCTTACAAGTTTAGCTCTCATCTTTTTATGCGGACTTCTGCTTGGTTCAATTTTTCAAAAAATCAAGCTTCCGCCACTCCTTGGTATGATTATCACAGGAATAATTTTAGGTCCATACGCACTAAACCTAATCGACCAATCTGTTCTTTCAATCTCATCAGATTTACGCCAAATAGCATTGATAATCATACTCACTCGTGCAGGACTTAATCTCGATATAAATTCCCTTAAAAAAGTAGGCAGACCAGCTATTCTAATGTGCTTTGTGCCAGCTTGCTTTGAGATTATAGGAATGGTTCTGCTTGCACCAACACTTTTAGGCATATCAATACTTGATGCCTTAATTATGGGTACAGTTGTAGCCGCAGTTTCACCAGCAGTTATAGTTCCAAAAATGCTAAAGTTAATCGAAACTGGCTATGGCAAGGATAAAAGTATCCCACAAATGATCATGGCTGGAGCATCTGTTGACGATGTATTTGTAATTGTACTTTTTACATCTTTCACAGGACTTGCACAAGGAGAAAGCTTTTCTCCTATAAGCCTTATACAAGTACCAATTTCAATAATTTTAGGCATAGGACTTGGTATCTTAATAGGAATAATTCTTGGATTTTTCTTCAAAAAAGTACATATGAGAGATTCAATCAAAGTAATTATAATTTTGAGTATATCATTCCTGCTTGTTACATTAGAAAATAGCCTTAAAGGAATCGTTCCAATTTCAGGACTAATTGCTATAATGGGTATTGGCATTTCTCTACAAAAAATCCGTTCAGACGCATCTAAACGAATATCCATAAAATTCTCAAAGCTATGGGTTGCCGCTGAACTTATGTTATTTGTACTTGTTGGTGCAACAGTTGATATAAAATATGCTTTCTCAGCAGGAATTATGGCAATCTTACTTATCTTTGGAGTATTAGTATTCAGAATGATTGGTGTACTTATATGCCTTATAAAAACAAAGCTAAACAAAAAAGAAAGAATATTCTGTATGATAGCTTACTGCCCAAAGGCAACAGTTCAGGCTGCAATAGGCTCTATTCCTCTTACAATGGGACTTTCTTGTGGAAATATAGTTCTGACAGTTGCCGTACTTTCAATACTAATCACTGCACCACTTGGAGCATTTTTTATTGAATTGCTCTATAAAAGACTTCTTAAAAAAGAATAAAATTTTTAAATAAATAACAAATCCACCGATAAAGCCAAAAGAGCCTTATCGGTGGATTTTTACTTTAACACAAGTTTGATAATAGTTTTTAGTTCGTAATAATTCTTAAAAAACATTAAATTTAAAGTATCAATATACTTCAGGGAACCCCTTGCGAGGGTTATCTACGAAAAACATTCCACTGGAATGTTTTTCTACCCTCCTGTGCTTTAAGAAGTATAAAGCATTTCGCCGTTTGCGGACGACGACAAGGGCATTGCCTTTGACCTACAAGCCTTTGAAAAGGCTTGGGCGAAACTTTTAATTTATACTAAACTCACGCTATGCTTATAGATTATTTTGTTACAACCTGTTTTTCGAATTTTGTCTTATTTTCTTCCTCAGACTTGAGGTTTTCTTTGGCAACAGCAAGCATAAGCTTAATTCTGTTTTCCTGATTAACTCTTGGTGCGCCTGGGTCATAGTCTATTGAAACGATGTTAGCCTTCTCATTTTTCTTTTTAATTGCACTAACCATTCCCTTTGCACAGATATGATTTGGCAAACAACCAAAAGGCTGAGCACAAACAACATTTTCATATCCGCTCTCAATAAGCTCAACCATTTCTGCTGTCAAAAGCCAGCCCTCACCCATCTTATTGCCATATCCAATCAAACCATTAACCATTTCTTTTGTTTCTGCATAACTTGCTGGCGCATGGAAACCATGATTTTTTGCACTTTCTATGATATAGCCTTCCATCTTAGTGAGGTACTTCATAGCTTCACTAAGAACATTAAACTTTATTCTATTTCCGCCATAGAGCTTATAGTCTTCAAGTCTGTTATCAACCTTAAACATTGCAAAGCCCATAATACCCGGAACATTAACCTCACAGCCTTGCTCAAGTAAGAAATCTTCAAGATGATTATTACCAAGCGGAGAATATTTAACATAAATTTCTCCAACTATTCCAACCTTAATCTTTTTAACTTTATTAAGCGGAATCTGAGCAAATTCCTCACCTATTTTATCAAGATTTCTCTTGAGATGTGACGATGAATAGCCATCACCTTTTTCCATTTCATCAGAAAGTCTTTGAATCCACTGCTCAACCAAAGCATCGCTTTCACCTTTGTTTATTTCATAAGCCTTTGTTTGGTTATTAAAAAGCATAAGAGCGTCACCATAAACAAGACCGGCAAGAGCTTTTCTAATCATAGGAACTGTAAGAGAAAAGCCGCTGTTCTTTTCCAAGCCGGAAACATTTAGAGAGATAACAGGAACATTTTCAAACCCCGCTTTTTTCAAAGCCTTTCTCAAAAGATGGATATAATTAGATGCACGACATCCTCCGCCTGTTTGTGTAATCATAAGAGCAGTTTTGTTTATATCGTATTTACCACTTTGAAGAGCATGGATAAACTGTCCGATAACAAGAAGTGCAGGATAGCAGGTATCATTATGTACATACTTCAAGCCAACCTGTGCAATCTCAGGTCCGTCGTCCTCAAGCAGAACATTCTTATAGCCATACTGAGTAAAAACATTTCTAATCAATGAGAAATGAATTTTTGCCATCATCGGCAAAAGTATAGTATACTCCTTTTTCATTTCCTTAGTAAAAATAAGTCTGCCGTCTTTATCATAAACAAGTTTAGCCATTTTATATTCCCATTCCTTTCTGTGATAGGTCACTACCAAGATATATTTTAATTTATTTTCAGTCGGACAAACTGAAATTTAGCTTATTGCTTCCAAAATAGGTACAATATATGACTTATCAGTCCAATCACACTTTTTATCTCCTGCTTCCATTAAAGCTTTTTCCCAAATTTCACAATCCTCCGGTTTCTTTTTTGCAACAGCTTTCTGTAACATTTTGCAAAGAGTTCTGTCACCAAAGCTCATTGCCTCCATATCCCAACCACCTCTACAGTAAAAGCAAGGTAAACCCTTCAAGGAATCCTTGAAGTTGTGAGAAACAATTTGCTGAAATGCTGTTTCTTCATAAGGTGAAGCGCCATCACAGAAAACTACCACCTTTTTCTTATTAAGCTGACCTATATTTTTTTTGAGAAAAGATAAACCTGCAATTCCTGAAGCGTATATTCCTCCTCCAAGAATAATTACATCATATTGCATTATATCTTTTATTTTCGCTTTCTTGGTTTCTATGCAATCAAATCCCGTTTCTTCTACAAGCCAATCAGCATAACGCTTTGTCGCCCCATATTTAGATGTATAAAGTATTATCCCTTTCATTGTCAATACCCCCACTAACTCCGATTTAACTCAAAAATCTTATATTAAACAATTATAATCAATTTAATTCTCGTCTAATGTAGCTATGCCATAATGAGTAAAAACATTTCTAATCAGCGAGAAATGAATTTTTGCCAGTCTATATTACCATTCCTTTCTGTAATAGGTCACTGTCAGGATATATTTTAATTTATTTTCAGTCAAATAAACTGGAACTTATTTCAAAGTTTCAGGCTTTTCTACACGAATATTCTCAATGTTCCCACATTCAACACAGGTATCACAAATCACCTTTAAATGCCTACGCTTGAGTTTCTTTTCATCACATAACGGAATAAATTCAACGAGCCATGTCCCAGCTATCAAGTGACCTGTCACCAATTCTCCTCCGCATTTGACGCACTTGTTTTCCATTGTATTACCTCCATAAATTTAGATTTAATTCAAAAACTTTGCACTAAACATTCATCTGTAATAAACTGATTCAGTTCTCGTCTAATGCAGCTGCACCATATTGAATAAAAACATTTCTAATCAGCGAGAAATGAATTTTTGCCAGTCTATATTACCATTCCTTTCTGTGATAGGTCACTGTCAAGATATATTTTAAGTCATATAAACTGAAATTTCTCTATTTTTTCCTTTTAGATTTTGGTGTTGGTAATTCATCATATATTGCGTCAAATAAGCCTGTCAAAAACTCTTTATTATCAACCTCATCTACCAACAACATCTCTTTCGTACCTTCATACGGCAACTCATACGAAACTGTTGGCATATAAGAAATTGCCGATTTTGTTGGTTTTACAAGTAATCTATTATCATAAACGCCACCCACAATCTTGCCACGATAGTAGATAATAAATTCTCCCATCATTGCTCGATATGTGATTTCTTCTAATGATGATAACTGTTCTAAAATAAATTGTAGATATTCTTTACTTGATGCCATAACTCCACTTCAAATTTCGATTTAATTCCAAAATCCTACACTAAGCAATTATAATCAATTTAATTCTCGTCTAATGTAGCTAAAAGACTTCTGATACGGATTTTAACTGCACCCAAATTGGTGATCTCGTCAATTTTAATCTGGGTATATATCCTGCCGTTTTGCTCCAATATTCCACGAACCTCATCGGTTGTAATAGCGTCAACACCACAGCCGAATGAAACAAGCTGAACAAGATTCATATTAGGCTTTGTAGAAACATACTTTGCCGCGGAATAAAGTCTTGAATGATATGTCCATTGGTTAAGAACGGTTGTCGGGAACTTATCGACCTTATTGCTTACTACATCTTCAGAAACTATTGCAACATTAAAGCTTGCAATCATTCTGTCAATTCCGTGATTTATTTCAGGGTCAGCGTGATAAGGTCTGCCGCACAAGACAAATATCGGCTTATTTTCAGCCTCTGCCCTCTTGATAATATCCTCGCCATATGCGCGAATCTTTGCAAGATAGTTTTCATATTCGTCATAAGCCGCTCTCGCCGCCGCCTTAACTTCTTTAACATCAATTCTTCCGAAATACTTTTCGAGATGTTCGTGCATCTTATAAGGAAATTCCTTTCTTCTATGTATTCCTAAATATTCATAGAAGAAGGTTACCTTTTCTATATCTCGTACATTTGCATGAATAACTTCAGGATAATACGCAACAACAGGACAATTATAGTGGTTGTCGCCCATATGCTCATCAAAGTTATATGACATACAAGGATAGAATATTGTCTTTATTCCATTATCAATTAACCACTGAACATGACCATGCATAAGCTTTGCAGGGAAGCAAACAGTATCACTCGGAATAGTATGCTGACCGCTCAAATAAAGTTTTCTTGTTGAATATGGAGAACGAACCACCTCAAAGCCAAGCTTTGTAAAGAAAGTATGCCAGAAAGGAAGAAGTTCAAACATATTGAGTCCCATAGGGATACCAATTTTTCCCCTTGAACCATTTACGGGCTTATAGCTATCAAGAAGATTTCTCTTATATTCATAGATATTAAAGCTATTATCAGGAGATTTCTTAGTTATAGGTCGCTCGCAGCGGTTTCCTGCAATATATCTCTTACCATCGCTGAAAGTATTAACAGTAAGACGACAGTTATTGTTACAAAGTCCGCAATTTGTGGTAACAATCTTATGGAAGAAGCCATTCAAAGCTTCACGCTTTATAATAGTGCTTTTTCCCTCACCTTTGCATTTATTCATAGCATAGAGAGCCGCACCATAAGCACCCATAAGACCGGAAATACAAGGACGAATAACCTCTCTGCCTGTTTCTTTCTCGAATACTCTAAGAACCGCATCATTGAGAAATGTTCCACCTTGAACGACAATTTTCTTTCCAAGCTCGCTCGCCGATGAAGTTCTTATAACCTTATAGAGTGCATTCTTAACAACACTGATTGACAAACCGGCAGAAATATCCTCTATTGTTGCACCGTCTTTCTGTGCCTGCTTAACTGATGAATTCATAAAAACAGTACAGCGAGAACCGAGGTCAACAGGTTGTTTTGCAAGTAGTCCAAGCTTAGAAAATTCCTCAACGGAATACCCGAGAGCATTTGCAAAGGTCTGCAAAAACGAACCGCAACCAGATGAACAAGCCTCATTCAAGAAGATATTGTCGATTGCACCATTATGAATTTTAAAACATTTAATATCCTGACCACCGATGTCAATAATAAACTCAACATCAGGCATAAAGTTCTTTGCGGCTGTCAGATGGGCTATTGTTTCAACAACGCCTATATCTATTCCGAAAGCATTTTTGATAATTTCTTCACCATATCCGGTTACAGCAGAAGAAACTATATTTATGTCTGGATTAATGTCATAAATCTTTTCAAGAATTTCTTTAACAATAGGAACAGGATTACCGCTGTTAGATTGATATTGCGAGAAAAGAATTTTTTTATCTTCAGAAATAACCGTTGCTTTAAGTGTAGTAGAACCGGCATCTATTCCTATATATGCCTTGCCGGTATATCCTTTAAGTTCACCCGTTGCAACAGTTGCTTTTGCGTGTCTTGCCTTAAATTCTTCAAGTTCCCTTTCATTTTCAAATAAAGGTTTATTAAAAGCAAAGTTTCCGCTTCCTCTGTAATGCTTTACCTTTTCGATAATCTCATCAAAGTTTATTCTTTCATCTGCACACAAAGCCGCCCCCATAGCAACATAATAGAGCGAATCTTCCGGGCAGATACCTGTTGTTTTCAGGGTTTCATCAAAGCTCTTTCTAAGCTCAGGCAAAAATGTCAACGGACCTCCAAGATATACAATCTTTCCTGCAATTTCTCTGCCCTGTGCAAGACCTGCAATAGTCTGATTAACAACCGCCACAAAGATACTCTTTGCAATATCACTCTTTTTAGCACCCTGATTAAGTAATGGCTGAATATCACTCTTTGCGAAAACGCCACATCTTGATGCTATGGTATAAGTTTTTTCACATTCTTTTGCAAGTTCATTAAGTTCGTCCATAGGAACATTGAGTAACATTGCCATCTGGTCGATAAAAGCGCCTGTGCCACCGGCACAAGAACCATTCATTCTGACTTCCATGCCACCTGAAAGGAAAAGAATCTTTGCGTCCTCGCCACCAAGCTCAATAATAACATCAGTATTCTCTATAAATGTATTTGCCGCAACACGAGTTGCATAAACTTCTTGAACGAAATCTATTCCACAGCTTTCAGCAACGCCCATTCCTGCTGAACCGGACATTGCGAAATAAGCATTCTCAGCACCCTTAACATTTCTGCGGATATTCTCGAGAATTTCTGCAATTTTTTCAGTTATCTGAGAATAATGTCGCTCATAGCTTTTATATATCAGCTTATTATTATCGTCAAGAACAGCACATTTAATTGTTGTAGAACCTATATCCAATCCTATTTTCATCATTATTTTGCTTCATTCCCCTTCCAGGCCAAGGTAATAAATCAAGACACAGTGGCACAATATATATGTAACTTAATAAAATTCTAATATGTTATTATACAATATCCGACATAAAAAGTAAACAGACAAAACTTTCAATAAATCAAAATAATTTTTGAAAATTGCTCAAATTAAATTTATCAGTAAAGCATGAAGTGCAAGTTATATTTATCCCTCTATATTTTATCTTATACAAATTGCTATGCAGTCTATTGCTTATAAGATTATATAATAGCCTACAAGCGTTTTAATTCTATAAAGTATATTAAAAATCCAATTTGGTGTGTAATTATTGTAAAAGTATTGAATTTTGCTCAGATTCGTTATATACTTCTATTAAGTAGCGTAAAATTTTAAGTTTACACTTTTTAGATAAATTAAAACCAAATTAGTTGAAAGATACCCATTCTTTCGCAGTAAGGATAAAAAATGAATAAACTATATAAAAAGCTCAAAACGCATAGAAAGCTTTTACTATTTCTATGTGACTTCTGTCTTTGGAATGTTTCTTACTATATATCATTCGTAGTCAACAAAAGCAGCTTTGTTCTAAAGGGCTGGGAAGAACCGTTCATGTGGGGTCTTCTCTTTATAAATGTTATATTCACTGCCGTATTCCTATGTTTCAAGCTTTATGACAAAATGTGGAGATATGCCGATATAGAAGACTTCTTCTATGCAGCCATAGCATCTTTAACAGCCAACCTTGTCTTTATGTCATTTACAATGATAATTGGCACAGACGAAAACCGATTAAATTATGGTGCGAGAATTTATATTATAATGTCGCTCCTTTCAACCTTTCTTACATTTATATTCAGATTGGTTTATCGACTTAATAAAATCATCGAGCGAAAAAATACCAGTAATAAAAATCGGCGAAGACTTATGATTGTTGGCGGCGGCGAAGGTGCTGCAACTGTTCTCAGCGAGCTTGCTAAATCACCTGAGAATGAATATGTTCCAATATGCTTAGTTGATGACGACCCCGAAAAAATCGGTCGCAGAATCGGCGGCGTTAAAATCGAAGGTTCAACCTACGATATTCCGGAAATATGCGAACGTGAAGATATCGAAGTTATTCTTTTCACAATATCACAGATAAATCTTGCAGATAAGAAACGCATACTTGATATTTGTGCAAAGACTCACCTTGAAGTCAAGATTATTCCAAATGTATATGGACTTATCAAAGATGGTGCGTCAGTCACATCAAAAATCCGCCAAGTAGAAGTAGAAGACTTACTTGGCAGAGAACCTGTTGTCTTTGATACCGAAAAATATGGCGCTTATATTACCGGACAAACTGTTCTTGTAACAGGCGGTGGCGGCTCAATAGGTTCTGAGCTTTGCCGTCAGATAGCAAAACTTTCTCCTAAAAAGCTCATAATACTTGATATTTACGAGAATAATGCTTATGAAATTCAGCAAGAGCTTATCCGTCAATATCACAAAAAACTAAATCTTGATACACAAATTGCTTCTGTTCGTGATAAACGCAAGCTCGATTACCTTTTTAGCCAAAATAAAATTGATGTTATCTTTCATGCCGCAGCACATAAGCATGTTCCTCTTATGGAAACAACTCCTGAGGAGGCAGTCAAAAATAATGTTTTCGGCACATTAAATCTTGTATTGCTCGCTGATAAATACCATGTCAAAAAATTCGTTCAGATTTCAACAGACAAAGCCGTAAATCCTACAAATATTATGGGTGCAACAAAGCGTATCTGTGAAATGATTGTTCAGACTATGGATAAAAAAAGCGAAACTAAATTTGTTGCTGTTCGTTTTGGTAATGTTCTTGGCTCTAATGGTTCTGTTATTCCACTTTTCAAGGAACAAATTCAAGAGGGTGGTCCTGTTACAGTTACTCATCCTGATATTATTCGCTTCTTTATGACCATTCCTGAAGCTGTCTCCCTCGTCTTAACCGCAGGAGGACTTGCCAAGGGCGGAGAAATTTTCATACTTGATATGGGCGAACCTGTTAAAATTTTAACTCTTGCAGAAAATCTAATTCGTCTTTCCGGCTTTAAGCCATATGAGGATATTCCGATTGAATTTACTGGTCTGCGACCGGGTGAAAAACTATATGAAGAAATTCTTCTCAATGAAGAAGGTATGAAAAAAACTGCCAATAAAAAAATCTTCATTGGCAAACCAATAGAACTTGATGTTGAAAAATTCAATGAAAAACTTGTTGAGCTAAAAAAAGCCGCACTCAAAAATGATAAAAATGGCATAGACAAGCTAATCTCTGAAATTGTTCCAACATTCAACCATAAGAAAAATTAAAAATATTTTTATGCGCAGTATTTAGTGAAAACACCTTCATTAAATACTGCGTATTTTAATGGATTTTTGCCACTTATATATTATAAATTTATTGTAACTTGACTTTTATGTATTGTGTGATTATTATATATTTTATAGGCGAATGATTGATTATTATTTTAATCAGTCGCCTTTTACCTTTAGGGAGATTCAATTTAAGTTTTAGTTACTTCTGTATTATCTTACAAGAAGTTTTAAAATGATATTTCTATTTCTGTCAAGGGCAGTTTTAATATAATTAAAACTAATATGGAGGTTGAAAAATTGAATACAAAAAAGAAGAAAATATCTGGTAAAACTATTTTTAATATTATAGTTTTTGGCTTATGCGGATTTATGGTTTTATATTTCTGCTTTTCTAAGGGCGGTTTGGTAGAACTTATAAATTCTTCACAACAAATAAATATTTTTTGGCTTATGCTTGCTATAGGCACACATTTACTTAATATTGTAATCGATGCAATAATTTTACATAGATTTTTAACCCTTTCAACTAACGGTGTTAAAATAACTCATAGCATAAAGGCTGCGTTAGCCGGACAATTTTTCTGTGCAGTTACACCAAGTTCTACCGGAGGTCAGCCTATGCAGATTATGATTTTATCGCATTATGGCGTTGACGCAGGAAAAGCAACCTCTGCACTTGTTCAGAAGTTTCTTGTATGGCAGTTCACTTTGACAGGGTATACGATAGCCGTAATACTTCTAAAATTTAACTTCTTTGCAGAACGTTTAAGTCCATTCCTTTGGGTTATGTCTGCAATAGGCTTTATTGTGCAAGCTGCTATGATATTTGTCCTTATACTGGTATCATTTTCACATAAAATCACATTTAGACTTATCAAGTGGTTCTGCAAGGTAGGAAACAAACTTAGATTTATTAAAAATCCTGAAAAAACTCTCAACAAGGTTGAACAACAACTTATATACTTTCACAATAGTAACAAGGAACTTTCTAAACATAAAGGATTTCTTGCTGTAAATTATATTCTTACAATAATACAAATGACAGCTATATATATTGTTCCATATTGTGTTTACCGTGCATTAAGTCCAGATAATACTATCAATGTCGGAGTTTTTGATATTATTAGTGCTCAGTCATTTGTAAATATGGTTTCAAGTCTTGTTCCTCTTCCTGGCGCATCAGGTGCAGCGGAACTTAGCTTCGCCGGATTCTTTAGTGGCATATTTGATGAAACTACTATGAAATCAGCTATTCTTATCTGGAGAACTATTACTTATTATGGAACAATATTCATTTCAGCTCCATTCTCTGGTATGGGCAAAAAGAAAGCAACAGAGCTTGTCGCTGAGATGCAGGAAGAAATTGAAGAAGTTGAAGAAGAACTTGAGATAGGAAAAAAAAGTGGTGAATGATTTATGGGTAATATAAATAAGCCAGAAATAAGTATCATTATACCTATATATAATGTTGAAAAATATCTCAGTCGTTGCCTTGGGTCTGTTGAAAAGCAAACCTTTAAGGATTTTGAGGTTATTATGGTTGATGACGGCTCTACTGATGGTAGTGCAAGTATTGCAAAGGAATTTGCTAAAAGAGATGAAAGATTTAAGCTTTTCTCAAGAGAAAATTTAGGTGCGTCTAAAACCCGTAACTTTGCTATGGAACAAGCCACTGGAGAATATATTGCTTTTATAGATTCTGATGATTATGTTTCTTATAGCTTTCTTGCAGTGCTTTATTTAGCTATTAAGCGTAGTGATGCAGATATTGCTATGTGTGGATTTAATATTCATTATGAACAAAACGCTAAAAATAAGCCTATTAAAAGCCTTAAAGCAGGAGAATACAGTAGAGATGAGGCTTTAGGGTATTTACTCAAGGATAACGAAATTCGTTTCTTTATTTGGAATAAGCTTTGGAGAGCGGATTTGCTTAAAAAGAATAATATCCAATTTAGGGATATGTATTATGAAGATATTCTTTTTTGCACAAAGGCTTTCAGCAAAATAAATAAACTTGTTGTTGTAGATAAGAAAGCTTATTACTATTCAAGAAGAACTAAAACTTTCCTTGAATCATCTATGAGTGATAAGAGAATTAATGACTATATCTATACAGTAGAATTTCTGCGTAAATTCCTTGAGGAAAACAATCTTTATGATAAATATAAGGATTGCTTTAAGGTTCACGCCGAACACGTCTACTGGTCTGTACCTATTTTGAATATTCAGGCAAGCCATAGTTCAAAGAAAAAGGGCTGTATAAAGAGAATTATTGATGGCAGAAAACAAGTCAAAAAGTATAAGCCGTAAATAAATTTTATATAAATCAGGCAGGAGGTATTATAATGCAGGAAACTAAAAATCCCGAAATCAGTATAATAATTCCTGTCTATAATGTAGAGCCTTATATAAGAAGATGCCTTGACTCTATTAAGGCTCAAACCTTTTCTGATTTTGAGGCTATTATTGTTGATGATTCATCGCCTGACGGAAGCATTAAAATTGCTATGGAATTTGTTGCGAATGACTCAAGATTTAAAATAGTTACTCGTGAGAATGGCGGCCTTAGTGCGGCAAGAAATACTGGAATAGAACATTCAGTAGGCAAATATATAGCTTTTATTGATAGCGATGATTTTATTGCTCCAACTTATCTTGAAAAGCTTTATAATGCTTGTGAGGAAAATAATGCTGATATGTCATACTGCGGTTTTACTTATTATATTGATAAGAACGGTATGAAAAAAAATCAGATGTTTATTGTTAAAGATTGTGTTATGGAACATAATGAGGCTGTGGCAAGAATTATCAGCGACCACGGACTTCATAGCTATGCGTGGAATAAGCTATATAAACGCACAATTTTTACTGAACACAAGATTACATATCCTACTATGTACTTTGAAGATGTTGCTACAAGTCCGAAAACAGTTTTCTACTCAAATAAGCTTGCTGTTGTCGGAGAATGTCTTTATTTTTATGTTAAGCGTCAAGGTAGTATTCTTAGCACAATGAATGTTAAAAAGATAAACGACTTGCTTTATTCAGTTATGATTATCAGCAATTTTTTGAGAAGAAATGGCGAGTATGCTTCTTTTGAAAAGGAAATTAAGCGAATAACTACAAAATTTAAGCTTGTTAATATCTATTCAATTATAAGACAGCATATTTTAATTTTCTCATTTAAGGGTATGTACAGCAATCTCAAAACAAACTTTAAAATGGCAAGATATATCTTAGATTGCGAATGGACTACAACAGAAGATTTGCCCGAATTGCCTTATGATGTTAAAGCACCAATAAAAAAAGATAAAAAACAAAAATGATGTTTTTAGGAGCGAATTATTTTCGCTCCTTTTGTTATTTATATCCATACGGGCGAACACAATTAGTCCCTACGCTTAGCTAATAAACTTTCCTAAGATAATTAAAAGTTTTGCTCAAGCTTTTTCAAAAGCCCTTAACATCTCTTTCTCCAAAAAGGGTGGACAGAGTCCGCCCTAATCGGTAGTTCATTGGTAATTTCTTAATCGTAGCAATAAACTGCTTTCGCCGATATTGAGCAAAGACCGCCATCAGAAACCCCACGCAAGGGATTCCCTGAAAAATAAATTCTGCCTAAAATTTTGAACTTAATAATTTTTCAAAATTATTATAAATTAAATATATAACTAACATTATTTAAGTTTTTATCAAAATTTATACTAATTTTAGAAAATAATCGAAAAAACTTTTTTAAAAAGCTTGACATTTGAAAGCTTATGTGGTATTATAATTCTCGCAGTCACAACAGTGGCGAAGATAAATGGAGAGGTGTCCGAGTGGTTTAAGGAGCTAGTCTTGAAAACTAGTGATCCCGAAAGGGACCAAGGGTTCGAATCCCTTCCTCTCCGCCAATTTTTATTATTTTATTCGTTTTATTTACCATTGGAGGATTACCCAAGTGGTGAAGGGGCTCCCCTGCTAAGGGAGTAGGTCGGGAAACCGGCGCGAGGGTTCAAATCCCTTGTCCTCCGCCAGAAAAAAGCCTAACGCATTGCGTTAGGCTTTTTTCTTTGTATCCTTATAGAATTGTATATAAAACTATTATTGCGGCAATAATATCCATAAAATAAGCTATGAGGTGAATTTTATGGATACTTCTTGGGGAACAGTGAAAATACAGCAAAGACCACAACTTTTAAGAAATATAATTGCTGATGCTGTCGTGATTGGAGCGGGGCTTGCGGGTTTGCTGACCGCATATGAACTTCAAAATCGTGGAATGAATGTTGTTGTCTTGGAGGCAAATAGGATAATGTCGGGCGTCTCAGGGCATACTACTGCGAAAATTACTGCACAGCATAGTCTAATTTACTCACGCTTATATGATAAGATTAACGAATCTGCCGCAAAACGCTATGCAATGGCTAATCTTTCTGCTGTTGAGAAGTTTAAACAGCTTATAGAAAAAGAAAATATCGAGTGTGCTATGGAGATTGCTCCAAGCTATCTTTATGCTATCAATGATGAACGCTCCCTTGAGAACGAATCAGAAGTTCTTCGAAAGATTGGAGTTAATACCTCGATGGTTTATGATACAGACTTGCCATTTAAGATTAAAGCAGCTCTTAAACTTGATTTTCAGGCACAGTTTAATCCGATGATGTTTGCAAAGTATATATCCGATAAACTAAGAATATATGAAAACAGCAGGGTTTTACAGATAGAGCCTAATTATGCGATTTGTAAAAACGGTAAGGTTCGTGCGAATTATATTGTTATGGCAACAAATTATCCGATTATAAATTATCCCGGAATGTATTTTATGCGTCAACACAGAGAACAAGCTCATGTTGAAGAAGTTAAGAATGTTCCTAAGCTTAGAGGTATGTATTATGGAATTGATGGAGGAAATTCATTCAGAAGCTTTGGAGATGCAGTTGTAGTTTCAGGTCAATCTCACCGTACCGGAAAAAAAGTTTTGCAAAATTCAGAAGAATTTAAAAGAGAAACAGGCTATGACTATCCCAGTGGAAAAGTTTGTCATAGCTGGTCTGCACAGGATTGTATGACACACGATGGCATACCTTTTATAGGAAGATATAGCATACATTCGCCGAATCTGTTTGTTATCAGCGGATTTAATAAATGGGGAATGACAAGTTCGATGCTGGCATCTGAAATTATTGCAGATATGATTTTTGACAAAGCAAACGATTTTGAAAAACTTTTCACCCCACAAAGATTCCATTTAACAAGCACAAAGTCTTTATTTGTTGATATAGGGCAGTCTGTTGTTGGCTTAGGCTTTGGAGTTTTCACAAAAAAAGAACGCAAATGTACACATTTAGGGTGTCGACTAAAAGAAAATAAAGCAGAAGGAACATGGGATTGTCCTTGCCACGGCTCAAAATTTTCTAAAGACGGTGAAGTTATAAGCGGTCCTGCACAAATACCACTTAATATTCGATAGAAATTAAAAAATTTAGCTTTAAAATGCTTTATACTTTCTAAATCGCAAGGAATGCCCTGAAAAATAAATATTAACTAAAGCTTTGAACTTGATAGTTTTTCAAAATTATTATAAAATAATTATTATTTAAACTAATATTAATATAAAAAGGCAGTCATTTTATATTTCATGACTGCCTTCTCTGAAATATTCTGTTTTAATCTTTACTCTAAACTTACTTTATTTTATAAACATAAGAATCCTTGCGTTTATGTGGCTTTGGCATATCGCCTTCAGTATAGCCTAAGATACAATGTCCTATGCCCTCATAATCGCCCTCTATGCCAAGCTGTTTAAGAATTTCCTTACCCTCTGGCATTTCAAATTCTTCTTTTGCTCTATGAATCCAACAGCTGCCAATTCCAAGAGAATGAGCAGCAAGCATAAGATTTCCCATAACAAGAGAACCATCATAAAGATAAGTTGGTTTTGATTTATCAGCAAGAACAATCAAAACCGTATTTGCACCATAAAATGGGTCAAATCCTTCCTCTTTGCCCATAATCTTTGCATTAAGAGCAGAAAGCTTATCTCTCAGTTCTTTGTTAGTAACCTCAATAATAATTGGTGATTGAGCATTTCTGCCTGTTGCGGCATATGTTCCAGCCTCAACTATTTCATCAATAATCTCTTGTGGAACTGGCTCAGAAGTATATTTTCTTATACTTCTTCTTTCAATCATATTTTTTATAGTTTCATTCATAGCTTTAACCTCCATTTATTTATCTTCAAGTAATTTTTTATAAATTTGGTTATCATTTTCTTTGAATACATTAAAAATAACCTTAATTTTACTGCCTCTTTCTTCTTTATATCTTTTTACGCTTCGCACTGCAAGCTCTGCGGCAATATTATTTGGGAATTTAAATTCACCCGTAGAAATACAGCAAAACGCAATGCTGTCTACATCATATTCGTCAGCAAGCGATAGGCAAGAACGATAACAGCTTTCGAGTGCGTCACAATCCTTCTTCATAACCTTATTAAAAATCATAGGTCCAACAGTGTGAATAATATACTTACTTGGAAGATTATAAGCCGATGTAATCTTTGCCTTCCCTATTGGTTCGCTATGACCTTGAGCTTTCATAATATTATTACATTCAAGCCTCAACTGTATTCCCGCATAAGTATGAATCGTGTTATCAATACACAAATGGTTAGGATTAAAACAACCAAGCATCTCGGAATTAGCAGCATTTACGATTGCACCACATTTAAGGGTTGTTATGTCGCCTTTCCATAAGTAAATATCTTCAATTATAGGTTCAAGCTCAGAAATATCAGTTATACCCTTTCTGCGGATTTCTTCCTGCAAAAATTCGTCCTGAATCTCAAGAAATTCCTCACTTGCTCTCTTAGGCATACGAATATTAAAAAGTGAACGAAGAAAATTCCAACGCTCAGTTTCTCCTTGAGGTATAAAAGCACCTCTGCCCATAGGCTGTTCACCGAGAAGTGCGTCTATCAAATATAGTTGTCTTTCGGATTGATTCATATTTATTTTCTCCAAATAAAAATTTATTGACGAAAAAGCTCATTGCTTATGCAATTAACTTTTCAATTCTGGATACGAACACAATTTACATTACCAGTTTCATTGAAATTATACTTTTAATAATGTTTGGCAATCAAATCACCTGAAATTGTGTCCATTTCTGTGATTTTAGTCTGCGGATAAAAATTGCACCTCTGAACACAAGGTCAATACTCATACCAATAGCCACACCGATAACACCCCAACCAAACAACAACCCAAATAATGCCGAGAATAGCAATCGTGCAGCAACAGTTAAAGAAATAGATACAATCATCGTAAATTTCACATCACCAGCAGCACGAAGTCCATTGCCAAGTGAACCAGCAAATGGATAAGCCAAGGCATTAAATATGTTGTTGATGAGTACCAACCAGATTACAAGATTTTTTGCCTCTGGTGAAATAGCTGAGTATTGTACAATAAGTGGTGTAATAGCAAAAATCAATGCGTTCCATATAATAGACAAAACCAGTGTAATTTTATTGAGCTTTTTGAAATAGAAATTAGCAGCGTCAATATCTCTTGCACCCATACACTGTCCAATAACAGTTGTATAAACTGGTGCCATAGCCAAGCCCATAATTGCTGCAAGCGACCAAATGCTTTGTGCCACGCCATTAGCTGCAATCTGATATGTGCCAAACAGTGCTACCATACTGGATAGTGCCACCTTTACGAGTTGATGTACTCCATTTTCTATACCATTTGGCAAAGCAATCCCCATGATTTTCTTCAGCAATGCACCATCCCAACAGAATATATCCGCCAACTTGTACCGTACTGCATTTTGCTTGTGGAAACAAAACGCTGTCACCGCTACGGCAGACAGAACACGAGATAGTAGCGAAGGATACGCTACACCTGCTACACCAAGCCTAAACCAAAATACACATATGCAGTTGCCAATAACATTGATAATATTAGCAACAATAGATATGTACATAGTTACATTAGTTTTTCCGATGCTGCGGCACAATGCTGTGCCTGCGTCATAAATAGCAAGACACGGAAGTGACAATGTTGTGATAAACAGATATGTTTCACAAGCTGTCATAACATCTGGCTCAATCTTACCGAACAAAAGATTCAAAAGTGGCATACGAAATAACAAAATCGGGATAGTCATAGCCACAGAAATGACCATGGAAATCATCAGAAGCTGCCCCGCTGAACGGGATGCCATATTTTCTCTCTTACTTCCAATATATTGGCTGATGATAACCGCACCACCAGAGGAAAGTGCTGTAAACAGGAAAATTAGTACAGTGTTGAAGGATGTCACTAGCGAAACCCCAGAAACATCTGCTTCACTGGAAAAACTAACCACAAAAGTGTCTGCAATACCAACAAACATTAAAAGAAACTGTTCAATAAACAGCGGAACGATTAAGTTCCGCAAATCCTTGTTGGAAAACATGATATTAGCCTCGTTCCTGTTTATGAAATTTCGATTTGTTGTTCTTAATTTAATTAAATTATATACCGCAAATTTGCGATTTTTTCTACCATGTAGTAAAAACACGATAGTTTCAGATACTCTCGTATCAAAACTATCGTGTTTATTTGGTGCGAGTGACGGGACTTGAACCCGTACGTCGTAAAACACACGCCCCTCAAACGTGCCTGTCTGCCAATTCCAGCACACTCGCAAATATTAGGATGTCTTATCAACGAGTAATATTATATCAAGAAGTATTTAAATTGTCAAGAATTTTTTAAAAAATCACGCAAATTTTTTATTAACTCAAAGTCATTGACTTATATTCAGTGAATATGATATAATGAGTTCATCGAATAAAAGGAGTCGAAAACATGACCAATAGACAACTTGCCGCACTTGAAACAAGAAAAAAATTATTAGATGCGGCAAAAAAAATTATATGTGAAAAAGGACTTATCAACACTTCCATTGCTGAAATTACAAAAGCTTGCGGGGTTTCAAACGGTACATTTTATACCTACTTTAAGCGTAAAGAAGATGTAGTTTTCGCACTTAGTCGTGAAATGTTTCAAGAAATTTTTGAAAAAGCACAAAATCATAATGGTACATTTATGGAGCGACTCGTATTCTTTATGATAAATTTTTCCGGATATATAGAAAAAAGCAGTCTTAAGCTTTGTCAGGAATGGGTTCGCAATACCGTAGACCCAGACCTTGTAGAAAATCAGGATGACAAAAATAAACTTTATACAGATATTGGCTCCATAAAAGGAATTATTGAAAGCGGTGTCAAAAGAGGAGAGCTAAAAGCGGATACCCCAGTTTCCATACTCGCTCATACACTAATAGATATACTTTATGGTGAAATGCTTTGTTGGGATATGTCAGGCGGTGCGTATAGTTTTGAAGCACGCACAAAAGAATTTTGCGATACATTTTTAAGTTCTATTATAAACCCATATTTAGTCAGAAAGGATTGATAACATTATGTTACAAATTAAAACTGTAAAATTAAACGATGGTGTAGAAATTCCTGTTTATGGATTCGGTACATTTCAAATTCCAGCAGATGGCAGTACCTATAAAGCTGTCAGAACAGCTCTTGAACTCGGTATTCGTCATATTGATACCGCTGTTGCATATTTTAATGAGCAAGAAGTCGGAAAAGCAATCCAAGAGAGCGGTATTCCAAGGGAAGAAATCTTTTTAACAAGTAAACTATGGTTGCAGGATTATGGTTATGAACCTGCAAAAAAAGGAATTGAAGCTTCTTTGCGTAAGCTCGGACTTGATTATATAGACTTATACCTCATTCATCAGCCTTATGGTGATGTACCAGTTGCTTGGAAAGCAATGGAAGAAGCAAAAGGTGAAGGAAAAATCCGCTCTATTGGTGTAAGTAATATGACTCCAAAAATCTGGAATCAATTTATACCACAATTTGATACTCTCCCCTCTGTCAATCAGGTTGAATTTAATCCATACTATCAGCAAAAAGAAATCCGAGAAATTATGGCAAAATCTGATGTTAAGCTTGAGGCTTGGGGTCCACTCGGTCAAGGAAATAAAAATATGCTGAACGACCCTGTCATCAAGGAAATTGCAGAAACACATAATAAAAATGCTGGACAAGTCATTTTGAGATTTGAGTATCAAGAGGGAGCAATTATATTCCCAAAATCAACTAATACTGAGCGAATCAAGAGTAATATGGATATTTTTGATTTTGCATTAACAGATAATGAAATGAATAAAATGCGTAACCTTGATACCGGAAAAGGCTGTCATAACCCAGATGCACCCGGTGTTGCAGAATTTTTAATCAATGCCTTTGATGTTCACGCTAATGATTAACATTTATTAAATATAACTTAAAAGTTTCGCTCGAGGCGAAGTGCCTCCGCTGTCAAGACGCGTTCGACTTTTTTATTAAATTAACACTTATTATTCGCGTCTAATTTTTCAGCTTAAAAGTTTTGCTCAAGCTTTTTCAAAAGCTTGCAGTTTCCAAAAGTAATCACCTACGGCAGAGCCTTTGGTCGCTCTCCGCAGAGAGCGAAACACTTTATACTCCTCAAAGCGCAGGAGGGTAGAAAAACATTCCAACGGGATGTTAGCGATAAAGAAGGTATTATGTAAAACAGTCGGATAGTTTGATTTTGTAGGATATATTCTAAACTTACGGAGGTTTTACAAATGAAGGAGACAAAATATCACATCTACCTTAATAGTGAAGAAAGGCGGCTGCTGATCATCAGCTTGAATGATTTGAGAAATAGGCTGATTGTCGAGGGTAGCTATACAGACCTTGTTGATGAAGTCTTGATTAAGGCAGCCAACGCTAAAATCAAAAAAATCAAGGTGGTCAGCAAATGTCCGTAATCGGTATATTTGCGGTTTTTGAGGGTGGCAATGATAATACCTTACCCCTCTAAATCTGCTATTGCAAAGCCGCATAAACATTGACTTTTTGAAGCTAACTTTTTCGACTATTATGGAGGACAAAGATTATGAACAATAAGATTACATACACACAGCAAGGCGATTACCTTTTCCCAGACCTGAAATTACCCGAACAGCCAAAGGTCGAAATCGGTATTTGGGGAAAGCGGCATTTGAAGTATATCAAACATCACCGTCCAATCCTGTATACAAACCTGCTGACAAGTTGCAAGCTCACAGCCTACCTCGCCGATATTGACGAGGAAGCTACTGAAATGTTTAATAGGCTTGTAAAACAGCTTGCCGAAAAGGAAGGCATAACCGAACACCTCAAGGGTAAAATCAGCTATTGTGGGTTAAGCGTATGAATAATATACGCAATCAAGCGACAGAGATAGTAAACAATGAAATAATTTACATTTAGGTATAACAAAACAAGCAATAACGGCACATTGTTCATTTAGCTGGACGATGTGCCGTTAGTTTGTGTTAAAAAGGCGTTTCTTCACTTGAAGCATCAAATTCATTTTCTGTTATGATTTTTGGCCAGTTTTGGTATTTACAGATATCTGTAAGGTTATTGTTTTTTATGTATTCCTTGCGGTATTGAAAAATCGCTTCGATTGTTTCAAACAAATACTGGTCATAATTCTCGGTATCATTTTCAGGGCAATCAACTTCAAGTTTATTAATATCCAAAAATACTAAGGGTTCCTGTTCATCGTAAAAAAAGTTTTCATTGTAGGCATCAACTAATTCGCAAAAGTATTCAATCTTTTTTGATGTGCGATTTATGTATTGGATTATTGATTGCTTATAATCTTGAATGTTTTCACTTTGAATAAAACAAACATAAGCAATTTCCCCTTTAATATGTGCAGCATTATCATAATTTCCTGTCATAATACATCTAAAAATCTCAGCTCTAATTTTTCGCTTAAATTCTTTCGAAGCTTTTAATTCAGATGTGTCGTTCGAATGAGATATAACAACGCCGGTGATTAGATGTTTGTTTTTAGGCGTATGATAGTGAAGTTTATCTCGATTGATAAGAAACCCTTCACTTTTTATTATCTTTTCTATGATAGGAAATAGTTTTAACAAAAGTCCTTTATTATCACAAGAAAAATACATATCATCAGCATATCTTGTGTAAAGTATTCCTCTTTTCGAACAAAGACCAAACAATCTTCTATCTAATCTCATACATATCAGATTAGATAGTGCCGGTGAGCAAACTGCGCCTTGCGGTAGTTTACTTTCAAGCGTACATAAGTTTGTTAGAATTGCTGATGCTGTATTGTTATAGCCTATGCCTTTAAAAACACTAAATACTTTTGCTGCAGTAATACTCGGAAAGAAATCACTCAAGTCAATTGATAGACCATATAATGAATCCGAATGATAATAGGCATTCTTTTTTATATCAAACTTATTATTGTTTGAGCTTTTTCTAAACGCCATTGCATAATCACTTGGGCGAATTTTATTAAGAATATTTTTCAAAATCCATCGCTGAGTGATTTTTAACGTGTAAGAAGGAATTGCTATTTTTCTTTTTGTACCGTTCTTTTTTGGTATTTCTTTAAAGGAATAATAGTTTTCTGATTTATTTGTTAAAAGAAAGATTAGTTTGGTGCTTAGTCCAATTATTCTTGAAAACTCTTCTAAACTTTCAAAATAGGGAATATCTAAAGAATTAATGAGAAGTAAATTGTTTTTTTGCATAAAAAATTGCCTCTTTTACCATAAGTCTTTCGGGAGATAAAGATTTTATTGAAGCAAGTGCTTTAATAAAATGCTTTATATCACGAATTGTGAGTAAGCGTTAAACCAAGGACAGACGAATCACCGTCCAAAACAATAAAATATGTAAACACACATTATATTGTAAAAACTAAAAGAGACAATTTTTTAATTATTCAACTGTTCTTTTAGTATATCACATCTTATTTTGTCGTGCAACTCATTTTTATACGGAATGTTACTTTTTCTAAAAAAATTATCGGTTGAAACATATCCTTTTTCTGATAAAGATAAAACTTGATCGGTTATAATCCTTTCTATGTTAATATTCCCGTTTACAGATATAATACCAAGTTTATGCAAATACCTTAAAGAAGCATTGAATAGTTCATTATAATCTTTCGGGATGCCAAATTTATTTCTAATTAATTCTTTTAAATTCTTATATAGCTGTTTGCGATTATACTCTTTATAGAAATATAAGATTAAGGGAATAAAAGAAATATATTCAGGTAGCATTGTGAAATCGGGGCAAGTGTTTTTGAAAAAGAATTTTTTACGTTTACTGCTTAATCCTTTATATTGAGTAATAACACTATTTTTAAATTGCGATAGATTTGATTTATCAAAAATCAGTATCCTATCTTTATCTATAGTTTGAAGTTTTTTTACAGGACCATCCATAATAAAGCTATGTTGCCGGCGATACTTTTTTTCTATGCCAATTATTAGTTTATTTCGTATTTGTTCGCTTTGCACAAAAGCACCAAGTTCTGCTGCTGAACCCATACTCTCACAAATAAGTAAAATCGAGTCTGCACTTTTAGCTAATATGTTTTCATAATCAAGCAGATTGGATTTTCTGTTTTTATTCATCATTTCCATAAACAAATCTTCAGGATAGAGTACTTGTATACCGTTTGTTTCTAAATGGATTCGTATGTTGTCTCTAATACAATTATCAGTAGCTCCTCCACATAGGAATACATAAAGGGTATCTTTATATGTTTTTGCAAATATTTCATCGTGTATTATTTTAAAACGTTCAAATTCTGTCATATATTACCTCGGTTGTTGTAATACTATCCAACTGCTCCCGAATCTCATCAAACCCGCAATTCAAATCCAGCGTTTTCACGCTGATTTGGTTGCCGCTCATTTGATAGGTGTTGTCGGGGACAATTTGTTCGTCTGTTTTGGCGTAGAGCAACATTCCCGAAACGGTTACTTGCCTGTCCTTCAGTTCTTCCTGTTTATTTTTGACGTAGGTAAAAATCTGATACAGGTTTGCCGAATGGACTGTTGCCTTATTAAACCGCTGCTGTGTGGAATGGGCGTAATACTTAGCGTCGATAATCAAAATGTTATCGTCTTTTTCGAGCACGATATCCGACTGCATAACCGGCAGCATATCGCTAAAATCGTCGTCGAGCTGCCACGGGATTTGCGGTGCGCCGACGGTCAGTTCCGTATGTTCCTTGCGGAAATATTCCAGAATAAACTTCTCATACAAGCGGTGCATACGCTGTTCATCGAGGAAGTCCATCAGCCTGGTCGTGCCGTCCGACTGTGTTTGCAGCAAGCCCTTCAAAACCAGATAACAAATCGAAACCAGCATACGGTACGTCTGATTATTGCGGTCATAGCGCAGATTCCAGTTGATACTGTAAATCGGCAGCGGCTCAACATTCCACAAGAACACCAACAACTTTTTCATTTCCTTTTTGCGGCTCTTGTCAACGTCCGCTATCATCAGGCACAACATTGTCGTCTTGATGATACGGTTCATATAGGCGTTTTCGGAAAACTCGTCGTAGGAGCACACAACCTGCCGCTTGATAATGGAATTTGTTTTCAGTGTTTCCGATATTTCCATTTTGCCGCGCAGTGCCGTCAGCGGTTCACGCTTCGGGATATAGTCCTTCATCAAGCCACGCTTGAGTTGCTTTGACAAGCCTTTAATCAGTATTGCGGCGCATAAATCCGCCACATTCTCAAAATGTTCTGTCGCCACGCTTTTATATCCTTGCTCGTTCAACACTTGAAAAGCGTAGGAGAGCATATAGTAGATATTTTGAATCGGGATCACTTGACAGCACTCCTCAAACGGTCAGACCATTCTTTAACTTTGGAAGGCTCGTCAAACCAATACTCTTTGAGTAAGGGGATGATTTCAAATTCTACAATATCGGTCAGTGTGTTTTCCTTGATCTCCTCAATATCACAGAAATAGCTATGACCGATACAGAAGCCCTCGCCGAGAGAATCATCGTCGGCTATCTTCTGATTCAGGCTGATAATGCAATCAATCAGTTTGTTGAATTTATCGTTTTCCAATCCGTATTGATATTCTCTAAAGCCCTCGGATTCAAACGCAGGCTTCATTTCAAAGAACGCAAAACGCCTGCGGAGCGCATAGTCAATCATCGCCAAACTTCTGTCAGCTGTGTTCATCATACCGATAATATAAACATTTTTCGGAACAGAAAACTTATCCGAAGAATATAGCAACTGTATATCATTGCCACGCTTATCGGCTTCAATCAGCATAAACAGCTCGCCGAAAATTTTGCTGAGATTACCACGGTTTATTTCATCTATGATGAAGAAATACTCGTTTTCTTTATCATCGGACGCTTTTTTGCAGAAGTTGTAAAATGCGCCCTTTTTAATCTCAAAGTTCATTCCTGTGCTTGACGGGCGGAAACCCTCAACGAAATCCTCATAGGAATAGCTTTGATGGAACTGCACCAACTGTACACGCTCGGGATCCTTAACGCCCATCATCGAATAAGCAAGACGTTTAGCGGCGTAGGTTTTACCGACACCCGGAGCGCCCTGCAAAATAACATTTAGTTTCTTTCGTAGCAGTCCTTCTAAAGTGTCGTACTGCTTTTCGCTGATATAAACGTCTGCGAGGAAATCTTCTTTGGTATAGGTATTCAGCGGTGTTTCATCGACTTCGATATCATCATCATCATCTTCTGTATCAAACATCGCATTGAGCTTTTCAACATATTCAGTATATTGGGTAATATCGGTCAGCGTTTTCATTACCGCCTGACCGGGATGCTCCCATTCGCCGATATCTGTCCATTTTACTTTACGAATGTTGTTATACTCATCATCACTGCTATCATCAAACATATAACCGGATTCAACAACACCACGACCGATTATTTTATACATACCTTGCTTTGCAAAAACAATATCGCCCGTTTTCATCTCGTTGGCAAACTGCCAAGTTGCAAGCGCTGCATTGCGGTAAGGCTTGTTGTCACCGTAGGTGTCCTGCATAGCAGCTTTCATTTCCGATTTTGAAGTGAAACGTGTCAAATCACCGATTTCACCCCAACCGATGAGCATAATTCCTTTCTCGGTACATTCACTCCACTTTGAAGCATTATTGCCAGGCGAGAAAATCCAATAACGCTTTGTATTTACATCTTCATCAGCGAGAGCTGAGCCTTTATCTTCTTTATCCTGTTGATTTTCTTTTACGATTGTCTTGAATATCTCTGACGCTAATTCATCAGTCATATTAACACTCCAACCGCTCTCAGTGAGCTTCCAAACGCCACGAGTGCTGTTATCTAAATAACCTCCTCTGACAAGGTACTGCCTTGCCCAAGCAACATCGTTGTTGAATTCAGGCGTTTGCGTTTTGCCGATGACCGCACTTGTTTCTTCCTCGGTCAACTTTTCATTTTCTATAATTTTCTTTCGTGCTTCTTTCGGAGTCGCAGAGCCGCCTAAATCTTTGAGCGCCTGCAATAGAGGTCTGAACCAGCGCAAGAATTTAGCGCCGGAATTTGACGATGAATCTTCCGTCAGTTTTTCATATCCGTCGTCCTGTTTGGAAACATT
This sequence comes from Pseudoruminococcus sp., assembly GCF_047012705.1. Classification (NCBI taxonomy): domain Bacteria; kingdom Bacillati; phylum Bacillota; class Clostridia; order Eubacteriales; family Acutalibacteraceae; genus Pseudoruminococcus; species Pseudoruminococcus sp. The sequence goes on from NZ_JBKXNW010000007.1 coordinate 129,986, forward strand.
CCAAGCGCTAAATGATAAAGCGGAAAGTGAATCATAGGGAGAATTATCGGAATGAATATAGGAAAGGCACTCGTCACATATAGCGAGATATTCTTCTGCTTCGGGCATAGATTTCAGATTTTTTACCCTTGCCACAACAGATTCAGGCATGCTGTCGTTGTTTATGATAAACCATCTGTTGCGAGAATCCAAATTCAAAAATCTGTTGGGACGAATCCAGTATAAGCCCATTGACAAATTCCACTTTACGCCCTTCTGGGAAAGGGAAGTATTAAATGAATCGGAAAACTTCTCTCTGAGTTCAGGTGAGTCTGACTTTGAAAGTGCGATAGCATAATCGAAAACATCCCAAAGATTATCAATATCGTGTTCACCACGACCGTTGCCAAACCAATAGAATGTAGCCATCTGATTGTTCAACACGGGAATACCATCAAAGTATGTAGGTACAGGCGAAGAAACTTCAAACAAATCCTTTATGGCTGTAATGATTTTAACTCTGTTTGCGTTAGTGATTCCTTTATTGAATAAGCCGAACGTTGTAAATGGATCAATGTCTACAATCTCATTATCACCATTTTCGTTGCGTTCGAGTGTCGGCAGTTTTATCCCTGTAACCTCATAAACCTGCTTTATTTTTTCAATCAGCTCCTGCCGATTGTCCTTATATGCAAGTAGCTTATCTGCAAACTCCTCATAAAATGCTATCCAGTCAAATTGATTCTTAGCGCTCATACTATCGCCCCTTGATGATTGATAATTCTATCATATCATATAATAAAACAAATTAACAGACATAAAAACGAAAAAGAGAATTTTTTATAGGTCTTATGTGTCCCTAACAAACGTGTTTTTCTCGGTAGAAGTAAAAACGCACTGCTTGTTTAGACGTGACATCTTAAATGCGCTAACATTTGTCGAACGAATTTTCTAAATTCGCTTGACAACCAAACGAATGTTTGTTATAATTATTACTGTACACAAATCTGTTCACAGATTGTGTGCGGCAACTGAATAGTGATGAACTTATGAGTGTAAAGAGCTGACGAGCGCAGGAACATCACCTGCGGGCAGCGCAAAGCCAAAGATGCGCTATAAGGTATCGGTACGCTGACAGAAGTGCCGGCTCCGTTCTGTTTTTAGTCATTTGAGTTTAGCTTATTTTAGTGAACGGCAGTACAAATAAGCGCTTTAATTTTTCAAAAATTTAATCGGAAAATTTAAAGTCAAGTTACATGAGGCTTCTCAACCAAGGGGGTAGTTTACCCTTTTGAAGTTGAGGAAAGAGCCTTGTGTGACTTGGCTTTTTGTCGTGTCAAAATACAACTGAATGACCGTCCGAATGGGATATGATATTGCGATGACCGTAAGCGAGCGATACGACGCTCCGGTGAAAATCCGGCGCAGGAACGACATTCGGGTAAAGCGGCAAACCCATACGGAACAATAATTTTTGTATTGTTTCGTAAACCCATCGCTCGTTGCCGCTTGCGGCGAACTGAGCAGGGAACTATTTATAAAAACGTCACCGTAACGGTGGCAGAAAGGAGGAAATGATGGCAAAAGAAGATGATGTCGTAGCCGCCGCTATGGCGAAGCCCATCCGTGAAGGCTATCCAATCCTGACCGAAGAGCACCCTTTTTTCGGAAAGCTGAGAGCATTTACAAACGAAAAAACTCATTGGCTTGGAACGGCTACCGACCTACTTACCGAAATGAATGACACCACAACGCCGCCGAATACGGTTACCAAACTGCTGAACAAATACTGGTACCGCTTAAAATGTCGTGACGGTATAGTGATATATTTCAGACGGACTAACCAAAGAAGAATCATCGAGATTTTCAATCTCAGACAACCATAGTGACATTTAGGGTGACAGATCTGTTGACAGTTTTTTAGAAAGCTGATCAATAATGCAGAATCTTAGCAAGCAGTGCGTTTGTATCCACAGGCGGAACAAACACGGTTGCTAAGATATGAATGTACAATCTTAGCAAGCAGACCATTCGTACTCCCACAGGAGCCGAACGGTACTGCTGAACTTCCGAGATGCGTCTCAGCAAGCATACTGTTTGTAACCACAAACAGTGCTTGCCGAAACCGCCGTGTATTATCTCAGCAAGCAGACCGTTTGTTTCCACAAGCGGTTGTTGCTGAGAAATCCCCTCGGAATTTCAGCACTTGTTAGGGACACCCTAAGACCTGTTGTGAGAAAACCATAATCAAGAAAGGAAGGTGACACTTTATGATCAGATACTACGACGAACACGGTAATCGTCTCAACATACGGACAGAATTAGACGACGCTCTCGATAATCTGCTTAACTCTTACTATGACAAGCTAAGTCAGATGACCGCCAAGCAGCGTATGAACTACTTCAAGTACGAGCAATTCGTCGAGCCCCTGCGTTACACGCAGGACGTTGACAACACAACATATGTAGTCAGGACGCATTTTGATGAGAACGCCGACAAGACAATTCTACAGAGAATTGAAAACCTTGTAGAAAAAGATTCGATTTAACACTTTAAAGTATTGAATTTAACAGTCGGATATGATATAATAAAATCATCCTACAAGACTTATCCGACTGTGGAAAGAAGCATAATGAGTAAACAGTCAGATAAAGACAAAATAACCGCCTTGTACTGCCGACTATCTCGTGATGACGAGAACGAAGGCGTATCGGGCTCAATCAAAAATCAAACAGAAATTTTACAACAATACGCTGCCGAAAACGGTTTCAAAAATACTCGCCTGTTCATAGACGACGGCTTCTCAGGCACGAACTTTGACCGACCTGCCTTCAATGAGATTATGAAGCTCGGTGAAGAAGGTAAAATCGGAACGCTGATTGTCAAAGACCATTCCCGTCTCGGACGTAACCGATTGGTAGTCGGTTCCTTGTTGGAAGAAGAATTTGACCGAATGGGTATCCGCTACATAGCCATAATGGACAATATCGACACCAAAAACGGAATCAGCGACCTTGTACCTATGCAGGATTGGTTTAACGAGTGGCACGCAAAGAATACCAGCGACAAGGTACGCAAGGTATTCAAGAGCAAAGGCGAATCCGGCAAGCCACTGACCTCCAATCCGCCGTATGGATATATGAAAGATCCAAACGACAAGTACAAATGGATAATCGACGAGCCTGCGGCAAAGATTGTCAAGCGGATATTTCAAATGTGCGTATCGGGAATGGGGCCATCGCAGATAGCCAAGAAGCTAACCGCCGAGAGAGTTCTTACTCCGACGGAGTATTGGAACAGCATCGGCAGAAAGAGTAGCAAACTACCATCTGTTCCGAATCACTGGTGTCCTGCAATGATAGCAAATATCTTGAAGCGTCAGGAATACTGCGGCGACATCGTAAACTTTCGCAGCACAAACAAATCGTTCAAGAATAAGAAGCGAGTTAACCGACCAGAAAGTGATTGGGTGATCTTCGAGAACGCCCATCCTGCCATCATTGACCGTGATACCTTCGCTCTTGTTCAGAAGATTCGGGAAAGCCGACACCGTCAAACACGAACAGGCAAGGTCAGTATCTTTTCGGGATTGGTATTCTGCGAGGATTGCGGACAGAAAATGTATTATCAGTCAGGCAAGAAGGAACGGCGAGACCCACCGCACTTTATATGTTCAAGCTATTCCAAGAATCCAGACACCTGTACCTCTCACTACATCGGCGAGAGAACGTTGACAAGCCTTGTTCTTGAAAGTATGCGGCGAGTGTTTCTAAACATTCAGGCTTTTGAGAAAGAATTTGTCCGTAAGCAGCTTGAAAGTTACGACGCTGACAAGAAGAAAGAGCTGACATCCAAACGCCGAGAGCTTGAAAAAGCCAAGAAGCGTATAGCCGAGATTGACAAACTGATACAGCGTATCTATGAGGATAACATCAAAGGTAAGCTGAGCGATGAACGCTTTGAAACCTTGAGCAACACCTACGAAGCCGAGCAGAAAGAGCTAAAAGAAAAGCTCTCCGAAATGGAGAGCTATCTTGAAGCCGAAACCGATAAGACGGTTAATCTGCAAAAATTTGTTCAAAAGGTAAAGAGAATCACCGAACCGACCGAGCTGACAGGTGAGCTTGTTCACGAGTTCATCGACAAAATCGTTGTATCAGCCGCTCACTACCTCGACGGCAAGCGTTATCAAATTATCGACATCTACTACAACGGCGTAGGCATCATCAAGCCGCTCAGACCGGAAGATTTGGAAGCCGATTACCAACGCCATATGGCAGAAAAACAACAACAAAAGAAAACAGCATAAAACCTGAATTATCTTAGTCCGGTGGGACACCTTCTTTATGTAGTGTGTCCCACGGAATGTTTTTCGTAGGAAACCCTCGCAGGGGGTTCCCTGACGGAGCATCTTTGTTCTCAAGTCTTTTCAAAACTATTACAGACTAAAAACTATTATCAAACTTATATTAACTAAAGAAAGGAAAATCACTATGGAATACACAAAATTATATAACGGTATAAAAATTCCAATGCTTGGTTTTGGAGTATTTCAAATTCCAAATTATGATAACGCAAAACAAGCTGTATTAACAGCACTCAAAGCTGGTTACAGATTGATTGATACAGCTCAGGCTTATATGAATGAAAAAGCTGTCGGAGATGCTATAAAGGAAAGCGGCATCGCAAGAGAAGAAATCTTCATCACCACAAAACTATGGATTCAAGATTTTTCTTATGATAAAGCTATCAAAGCTACGGAATTATCTCTTGAGCGTCTTGGTGTAGATTATATTGACCTTATGTTACTTCATCAGCCTATGGGCGATTATATCAACGCTTGGAAAGGCTTAGAGAAGCTATACAAAGATAGCAAACTAAAGGCAATCGGTATGGCTAACTGCTATCCTCATGTTTTGGCAGACCTTTGCGAAACATTCGAGATAAAGCCAATGATTAACCAAGTAGAAATGCACCCATTCTTCCAACAAAAGCTTAACCTCGAAACAATGAAAGAATATGATGTAATTCCAGAAGCTTGGGCACCTTTCAATGAAGGCTTAAACAATTTTTTCAGCAATTCAATTCTCACAGAGATTGGCAAAAAATACAATAAAACAGCCGCGCAGGTTGCTTTGCGTTGGAATATTCAGCGAGGTGTTGTAGTCATTCCTAAGTCGGTACACAAAGATAGAATAAAGCAAAATTTCGATATATTCGATTTCACACTTTCACAAGAAGATATGGACAAAATCGCATCTATGGATATAGGACATAGCGAAATCGTAAATCACTTTGACCCGCAATTTGTCAAGGCATTACACAATCATAAATTCTAAGTTATATACAAAAGCCCTTACAGTTTAATTGCTGTAAGGGCGTCTGTGTATACTTCAATAATTATATATAAAAATCACTATAATAATTCGGCTATAAAAGTAACTTAATGATAAAGGTTTTGTTCAATTATATTTTTCGATTTTATATTACATAAAGTTTTATAAAACTTTTGATTTAATTTTGAATATTAAATTAGATCTCCTTTTGAAATAATTTTAATTTTGCTATTTGGAATTTCTAATCCCCAGTTATCCCAACCAGAATAATTTTTGCGTGCAAAAAGTTCAATCTTTTTTTGTTCAGGAAACATTTTTGTAATACCAGAAATAATTACTTCTGGTTTCTCACTATGAACACTGCGATGTATAGAAACCAATTGTCGAACATTTCTTGCACCACGAGGTGTTGGAAAACGTCCTTTCTTAAATGCTAAAACAAACTCTGTTTGTGAAAGTGTATATCTACCAGGATTATGTACTTGTTTATCCCATACAAAAGCTACAGTTTTATATTTAAACCCCCACGATTCACCAAGTTCAATAGAATTTGCCATTTGTGGTCCAGTTGTCCACATAAACAGAATACAATCGTCAGCAGAAATGGAGGCAACATCTAATTCTTTCAATTCTTTAAGTTTTAGGGTTGGATACTTAAAATTAGCGGCACTAATAAACACATCATGTTGAAAACCAATATTTTCACTCTTAATGCTCGTTTTATCATATTGCATTTTTCCACCATAGTCCCAAGGTGGATCAGCATATATTATATCATATTTTTCACATGGAAGTTCAGGATATAGTTCCTTCAAAGGGTTTATTTTTTTTCTTTTTTGAGCTTCAGGATTATATTTTGAATATCCAGTAACTGATGTTTCATTCATTTTCTAATATACCTCTCACATTTTTTATTATTATATCATATAGAAATCAAAACGTCAACAAAAGTGTGACTCATAAACCGTTGAACTATTTGCATCATATACTATAAAATGATTTAAAAAGGAGGATAGCATGATGTTAAAGAAACAATTTGGAGAACGCATTAAAGAACTTCGCAAGAACAAAGACATTAGTCAAGAAAAATTTGCATTACTAATTAATATGGATAGAACGTACTATGCCTCTGTTGAAAGTGGTAAACGAAATATTTCTCTTGAAAATATCAAAAAAATTGCAAATGGATTTAATATTTCATTAGAGGAATTGTTCAGAGGTTTGTAAAAAAGGAGAATAAATATGTCAACACAAGAATTAAGAAAACGTGCAAATTGGCAAACTATAAGTGGTGCAAAAGCATTGAAAATCGAAGAATTGTTCCAGACATCCCTTCAATCTGCGTTAAATGGAGCATATCCGAATCAATTTCTTGTTGATAGGCATCCTAATGAATTTGGAGATATTTATTCTACATATCCGCTTTCTCCTGAAACAAGAAGCAAAATCTATGACATTGATGTTACAGCAAAAAATGCTAATGGTAAGGTGAAATACAAATGGGGTATTAGTATGGACTTTGCTGTTCGCAATCTCACTAATGGTAAAATTCTTTTTGGTGAAATAAAAAGACAAGACGGTTGGGTTGAAACAACAAATATGCAAGCTGGTAGAGGAAATGCTCATGAACGTAGCTGCAAGTATTTTACTCCAGGATTAATGAAAGTAATTAGAGAAACTGGTGGTCTTTCAGAAGAAATACTTCCTTTTTGGCTTGTAATAGTAGGTGATATTACTCGTGATCCACGAAGAAATAGAGAAATTGCATACTGGTTTCAAGATTATACAAAAAATTATTATATGTGGCGTAACACTAATGATGTAGGTGATATGCTCGATTTTTTTGAAAATAATTTATTGCCATATTTGCTTTAAAATACTTTCTCAAAAAATAGACCAAGTATTGAATAAATACTTGGTCTATTTTTTGGTGCGAGTGACGGGACTTGAACCCGTACGTCGTAAAACACACGCCCCTCAAACGTGCCTGTCTGCCAATTCCAGCACACTCGCAAATATCAAGTTTTTCTGACATCTCTTGTCAACGAATGATATTATACCAAACCATCAATAAAAAGTCAAGGCTTTTTTCAAAATATTTTACAAAATATTCTGCAAAAATGAAGCTTGCCCTTGAGTAGTAACCCAAGAGCAAGCTTACCGCAAATTTATTCAAAAAAGTATATGTAAGTACCCTAAATACGATAATCAGATATCGTCTTCGCCTTGAAGTGCGTCGCAACCTGTTTCACCGGTTCTTACCTTGACAACATCTTCAACATCATATACGAAAATCTTACCATCGCCAATATGTCCAGTATAAAGTGCCTTTACTGCCGCATCAATAACAGCCTTAACCGGAACCTTGCAAACAACAATTTCAACCTGAACCTTAGGAAGAAGGTTCATCTCAACCTCAACACCACGATAGTATTCAGTCTTACCCTTCTGTACACCACAGCCGAGAACCTGAGTTACTGTCATACCTGTTACACCGATTTCATTAAGTGCATTCTTGAGGTCTTCAAACTTAGATTGCTTGAGAACAATGTCAATCTTAGAAAGCTTAACATCAGAAGCTGTGACTGTGTTCTTTTCCTTAGGAGTAAATGCAACCTGTACAGGAACAGCCTCGCTAACAGGAACTTCGCCAGCGTCGGCATCTGTATCATCAAGAGCAACAGAAGATACATTCGGCATAAAGTCTGCATAAGAGCTTACCAAGCCATGCTCTGTAATGTCAAGACCCTTAATTTCCTCTTCTCTTGAGGCACGAAGTCCCATTGTGTGCTTAATTACGAAGAATACGATTGTCATAGCAACTGCTACATAAAGTGCAACTACAACCGCACCAAGTGACTGAATGCCTAAACATTCGAATTCACCATATACAAGACCCTTTCCCTTTGTGCTGTAGCCATTAGAGAAAATACCTACGCAGATTGTTCCGACAAAGCCGCACATGCCGTGAACACCAACTGCACCAACAGGGTCATCAACCTTGCAAACCTTATCAATAAATTCAATACCAAATACTACTACGAAACCTGCAATTACACCGATAACAGCAGCAGCCCAAGGTTCAACTGTATCACAACCGGCAGTAATAGCAACAAGTCCTGCAAGAGAACCGTTCAATGTCATAGAGACATCAGGCTTCTTATATTTAACCCAAGTAATAAACATAACTGTAATTGTAGAAACTGCTGTGCAAAGATTAGTTGTATAGAAAACCAAACCTGCATTTGCGATTGTGTCATCACCTGTCATAGAAACAGTTGAAGCACCGTTAAATCCGAACCAGCAGAACCAAAGAATGAATACACCCAAAGCACCAAGTGTCAAGCTATGACCTGGAATTGCTCTTGGCTTGCCGTCTTTGCCATACTTACCAATACGAGGTCCAAGGAAGATTGCACCAACAAGTGCTGCAACACCGCCAACCATATGAACTGTTGTAGAACCTGCAAAATCGTGAAAACCAAGCTGTGCAAGCCAACCGCCGCCCCAAATCCAGTGACCTGAAATCGGATAAATAATCAAGCTGATGATTGCTGAATATACGCAATAAGCACTGAATTTAGTTCTTTCTGCCATAGCACCGGAAACGATTGTTGCTGATGTTGCACAGAAAACTGTCTGGAAAATCATATATGCATATAACGGAACTCCGTCAGGAAGTATGCTGTCATATGCACCGCTGTAACCTCCTACCGCAAAGAGGTCAATGTTTCCGAAAAATGCCGAAGATGTTCCAAACATTATTCCGAAACCAACCAGCCAATAAAGTGGTGTGCCGATACAGAAGTCCATCAAGTTTTTCATAATGATGTTACCGGCGTTTTTTGCCCTCGTAAAACCTGTTTCGACCATTGCGAAGCCTGCCTGCATGAAAAAAACAAGTGCCGCACCCACTAATACCCATATGGTATTTACAGCAGAATATTCGCCCATAATCTATTTCCCCTCTCATTTTTAGAATTCTTAAATATTAAAAATTCCAAAATATTGTATAATAAAATGCGGTAGCAAAAACTCCGCATTTTATCATCTCATTTATATAGAGTTACCCCTTTTATATGTAGCTCTAAATCAGACGCTGAAAAGCAACTTTCCGTATGATGGATATGGCCAGTATTCAGCAGACATATTTGATTCCATCTCGTCAGCTACTGCTCTAAGCTCCTGCATTGCCGCAAATACAGAATTTCTATAGTAGTTAGCAAGCTCCTGAACATCTGTGTAATCCTTAGCACCAACAACAGCCTTATCAAGAACATCAATCTTCTTAGTAAAGTCTGTGAGAAGTGCAGAAAGCTTTTTAAGAAGCTCTGTTTCTGCACAAGTGCAAATATCGCTGTCAATAGACTTCATTGCACTTGCAGAATCAGCAAGAAGCTTCAAATACTTAACAACAGCAGGAACGATGTCCTTCTTAGCCATATCAAGTGTTGTAAGAGCTTCAATGTTGATAATCTTAGAGTAGTTTTCGAGCTGAATCTCATATCTTGCACGAACCTCTGCCTCAGTAAAGATTCCGTGTTTCTTAAAGAGCTTGAGGTTCTTCTCAGCAACATAATGAGGCATAGCCTCCGGCATAGATCTGAGGTTATAAAGACCTCTTCTTTCTGCCTCTTCAACCCACTCTTCAGAGTAGTTGTTGCCATTGAATACGATTCTCTTATGCTCTTGATATGTCTTTCTGACAAGGTCGATAACAGCCTTATCAAAATCGTCTGCCTTTTCGAGAACATCTGCGAACTGCTCAAGTTCTTCTGCTACGATTGTGTTGAGCATTTCGTTAGGGCAGCCGATGTTTTCAGCTGAACCAGCCATTCTGAATTCAAACTTATTGCCTGTAAATGCGAATGGTGAAGTTCTGTTACGATCTGTTGTATCCTTATAGAAGTTAGGAAGAACAGAAACCTTAGTATCCATAATTGCTCTGCCCTGTGCGTGATATTCCTCACCAACCTCGATAGCATCAAGAATATCCTTGAGTTCATCACCGAGGAAGATAGAAATAATAGCAGGAGGAGCCTCGTTAGCACCAAGACGGTGGTCATTGCCTGCACTTGCAACAGAAATTCTGAGGAGGTCCTGATATTCATCAACACCCTTGATAACAGCTGCAAGGAAGAGAAGGAACTGCTTATTTTCACTTGGCTTCTTGCCTGGCTCAAGAAGGTTCTCTCCGAGGTCTGTGGACATTGACCAGTTATTGTGCTTACCACTTCCGTTTACGCCTGCGAATGGCTTCTCGTGGAGCAAGCAAACAAGACCATGACGGTCAGCAACCTTCTTCATCATCTCCATTGTAAGCTGATTGTGGTCAGTTGCAACATTTGATGTAGTAAAAATAGGAGCAAGCTCGTGCTGTGCAGGAGCAACTTCGTTATGCTTTGTTTTAGCAAGAATGCCAAGCTTCCAAAGCTCTTCATCAAGCTCCTTCATATAAGCAGAAACTCTTGGCTTAATTACGCCGAAGTAATGGTCCTCGAGTTCCTGACCTTTAGGAGGTCTTGCACCGAAAAGTGTTCTTCCACAGTAGATAAGGTCTTTACGCTTTTTATACATTTCCTTATCAATGAGGAAGTATTCCTGCTCAGGACCAACTGTTGTAATAACTCTCTTAGCCTCTGTGTTGCCGAAAAGTTTAAGAATTCTAAGAGCCTGTGTATTGATAGCCTCCATAGAACGGAGAAGCGGAGTTTTCTTATCAAGAACCTCACCTGTGTATGAGCAAAAAGCTGTTGGAATGCAAAGTGAACCGTCCTTAATAAACGCATATGAAGTAGGGTCCCAAGCTGTATATCCTCTTGCTTCAAAAGTAGCACGGATACCGCCTGATGGGAAGCTTGATGCGTCAGGCTCGCCCTTGATAAGTTCCTTGCCAGAGAATTCCATAATAACCTTATCGCCAACAGGAGAGATAAAGCTATCATGCTTTTCAGCAGTAATGCCAGTCATAGGCTGGAACCAGTGTGTGTAATGGGTTGCACCCTTTTCTACTGCCCAATCCTTCATAGCATTAGCAACTGCATTTGCGATAGTCAAATCAAGAGGTTTTCCCTCATCAATAGTCTTTTTGAATGCCTTATAAATATCTTTAGGCAATCTTTCTTTCATAGTAGAGTCGTTGAAAACAAGACTTCCAAACATCTCAGGTACACTTGACATTACTCAACACCTATCCTTTGTAAGTTTTTTCTGAATAAAAAATGACGCTGTAGAACCTTTTGTCGTTCTACAGCGCCATTGCTGTTTACAAGTGTTAGTATATACCAGTGGTCTTAAAAAGTCAATAGCTTTTTTTGTTTTTGGCAGTTTTCACATAATTTATAGTTTATAATTTATTTAGATTGTTATATTATATATTTTCGTTCATTTATTTAATATATTTTAGTAGTTTCTTTAGTTTCACTATTATATATTTCAGCACCAGCATTAAAGTTTATTATTCTTAGAGTATATTTACCAAAATTATAGCAATCCATATTTAATCCAGAACCTAAATCTGCATCAGGTCTATAATATTCATCAGGTTTTCCAAAAATATCAAGTACCTGCTCATATGTAAGTTCCGGTGAAAGCCTATTTACATTGCTCATCATTTCTTCATAATCTTTATCAATACTCGATTCGCTCTGCTTACTATTCTCTGTTTTTGAGTCATTTTGCTTACTACTTTCTGTGCTTGAGCTTACAGAACTTTCTACTTTAGAAGCCGTACTGCTTGTGCTTTCAGTATCATTATTTTTACAGCCGCAAGCAATTGCTAATGTCAGTGCAGACATTAACAAGATTGCCATTACCCTTTTACTCATATAAATGTCCCCTCTCCAGTTATTTAAATTTATAGTCCACTATAATATATTGTAGTAGCTTTTTTAGTTTCACTATTATATATTTCAGCACCAGCATTAAAGTCTATTATTCTTAAAGTATATTTACCGAAATTATAACAATCTCTATTTATTCCAGAACCATATCTTTCATCAGGCTCTCCCAAAATTTCAAGTACCTGCTCATATGTAAGCTCAGGAGAAAGTTTATTTACATAGCTCATCATTTCTTCATAATCTTTATCAATACTCGATTCGCTCTGCTTACTGCTTTCTGTTTTTGATTCACTTTGCTTACTACTTTCTGTACTTGAGCTTATAGAACTCTCCGTTTTAGAAGCCGTACTGCTTGTGCTTTTAGTACCATTATTTTTACAGCCACAAGCAAGTGAAAATGCCAGTGCAGACATCAACAAAATTGCCATTACCCTTTTACTCATATAAATTCCTCCTTATATTTTTTCTTTCAACAATGGAATATTAGGATTTTCGGGATATAAATTAAGCCATCGGAAATTCCCCGTTTCAACTATTATACTTTTATAATAACATCTTTATAAAAACAAGTCAATAAATTTTTAACTATGTTACAAATTTTAAGTAACTATAACAAGAGTGTAAATTTTTAATGTTTTAAAGTCATAAAAAATGGGTTGACACAATATGTGCCAACCCAAATTAGTTTAATATTAAATTATTCGCCGAAATATCTCTTGAGAAGTCCTGCAAAACCTGCACCGTGTCTTGCCTCGTCCTTAGCCATCTCATGAACTGTATCGTGGATAGCGTCAAGGTTCTGAGCCTTAGCAAGTTTAGCAAGCTCAAATTTACCTGCACAAGCACCGGCCTCAGCGTCTACACGCATCTCAAGGTTTTTCTTTGTGCTGTCTGTTACAACTTCACCAAGAAGCTCTGCAAACTTTGCTGCATGTTCTGCTTCTTCAAAAGCATATCTCTTGAAAGCTTCTGCGATTTCAGGATAACCCTCTCTGTCAGCAACTCTTGACATTGCAAGATACATACCTACCTCTGAACATTCGCCGTTAAAATTAGCAACGAGGTCATCATAAATAACCTTGTCTACTCCCTTAGCACAGCCAACCTCGTGAACCGTTGCATAAGAAGCCTCGCCCTTAACTTCCTTAAATTTTTCCTTAGGTGCCTTACATACTGGGCATTGCTCTGGAGCCTCATCACCTGTATAAACATAACCGCATACCTGACATACAAACTTTTTCATTTAAAATTACCTCCAATTATATAATTTGTTTTTATATCATATCCTTCTGGATAATGAACGCTATTTTTCTTGACCCTCTCTGCACAAATCACATTTTCCGTAAAAAGCAAGGTCGTGACTTTCTACTTTTACGCCAAGCTCTTTCTGAACAAGTTCATCAAGATTGCTTATATGCAAAGCAAAGTTTCTGCTAACATCAATTATTCTTCCACATTCAGTACATATAAAATGCGAATGTTCACGAACATTTCCGTCAAAGCGTTCGCAGCCCTTAACTACCCCGAGAGAAATAATTTTCCCCTCATTCCTTAGCATAACCAGATTACGATAAACTGTTCCAAGACTAATATTTGGAAAATCAATTTTAACTTTATTGTAAATCCATTCTGCGTCAGGGTGAGTTTTTGTCGAGCATATTGCACTATATATAGCCTCACGCTTGGCACTGTAATTTGTACGATTCATAACCAGACCTCTGAAAAATGATAATCATTACTGATTTCTTTTATAATATAACATATAAGCTTCAATTTGTAAAGTCTTTTTCGTAATTTTTTATAATTTTTTATTTTGTCAAAAAATCATAATAACTTTTTCCTTTGAATATAAATTTAACAACATAGCCAAGGAGCGTATATCCTATGTTTATATCATTAAAACTAAAGCATTTAATTTTGCCTTTTGCTATTGCAATTTGCATTATAAGTGCAATAACTATATGTATTTTTGCTGGTTCAAAACCAACAAGTCTTGTAGCATCTACATCATCTGCTAAAGAAATCAAATTACCCATACTTATGTATCACGGCATAAGAAAAGATAACTCCGCACAAAACAAATATGTAATATCTCCCAATTAATTTGAATCCGACCTTAAATATCTAAAAGAAAAAGGTTATGAAACAATAGTTGTTGCCGACTTGCTCGAATATTTTGATAATGGCAAAGCTCTTCCTGAAAAGCTAATTATGATAACTTTCGATGATGGTTGCCTTAATAACTATACCTATGCTTTTCCACTATTAAAGAAATATAACGCAAAAATGATTCTTTCACCTATCGGAAAGTGTATTTATGAATATAGCAAAAACGGAGATAAAAATCCAGCATATGCACAAGCTGATTGGAATACACTTCGTGAAATGTCAGATTCAGGCTTAGTAGAAATCCAAAACCATACATATAATATGCACGCATCAATAGGCAGAGTTGGTGCAAGCCAAAAAATCGGTGAATCCGATGAAGAATATCGAAAAAATCTTTCAGAAGATTTGAAAAAATTTAATGAGAGAATGAAAGCCGAATTAAACATAACCCCAACGGCTTTTATCTATCCATATGGTGCAATTTCTAAAAGTTCTCCGGACATCATCAAAGAATTAGGTTTCCGCGCAAGTTTTGACTGTTCAGAAAAACTTAACCATATAAAAAGTGAAGACGATTTGCACGAATTGCATCGTTTCATACGCCCACATAATAAAAGTGCTGCTGAAATTCTCTCAAAAATAGAATAATAAACATTTCAGGCTAATATTCATATTATAGTTTATAAGATTAAAGGAGAGATTTTATGCCAAGTGTTTTTCTAAGTCCGTCGCTTCAAGAATACAATCCCTATGTAAATGGCGGAAACGAAGAATATTATATGAATTTAATTGCCGATGAAATGGTTCCTATTCTAACCTCAAGTGGAATCGAGGTCGGCAGAAATAGTCCCGAAAAAACTCTTTCTCAGGCTATTGCACAATCTAATGCAGGAAATTACAATCTTCATCTTGCTATACATTCAAATGCCGCTCCTCCATCAAATGCAGGTAATGTCAAAGGAGCCGACATATATTATTCAGCCGCAAGTAGTCAAGGAACTCGAGCCGCAACAATTTTTGCAAATAACTATAAGTTGGTTTATCCATATCCTGAGCTTGTAAAAACCATTCCTACAACATCGCTTGCAGAAATTGTCCGAACGAGAGCACCGGCTATTCTTATCGAAGTAGGTTATCATGATAATCCGGAAGAGGCACAATGGATTCGTGATAACATTTCCGCCATAGCCGAAAATTTATCCGCATCTGTAACTGATTTTCTCGGTGTGCTTGAAGAAGAACCAACTGCTCCCAGTCAAGGCAGAGTTACAACACAAAATACCGCTCTCAACATAAGAAATCAACCATCAACCAGTGCTCAAGTTATAGGTCAAGCACCTCGTGGTGCAATTCTTACAATTTTAGGTACAGAGGGTTCATGGTATCTCATAACCTATAACGGACTTCAAGGCTATGTAAATAGCAATTTTGTAACACTAATATAATGTAAGTTTAATAGAAATTAAAAATTTTGTTTGAGCCTTTTGCGTTGAGCCACCTCTCCCAAGGTGCGTTCTAACTTTTTTGATAAATTCTTAACTGCTATTCGCGTCTAAGTTATTTATCAATCAAACTATTTTAGATTTGCAGTTTTCAAAGGTAGTCACTTAAAGCGGAATTTTTGGTTGCTCTCCGCAGAGAGCGAAACTCTTTATACTCCTCAAAGTGCAGGAGGGCAGAAAAACATTCCGCCGGAATTTTTTCGTAGGGAACCATCTCAAGGACCCCTAAAAATCAAATCTTAGCTAAAACCTTGAATTTGATATTTTTCAGGGGATTATTAACTGTTATAATAAGATATTTTCTTTCTAATAGATCCATTTCCTATAAGAAAAGAGGTAAAGCCTGCAATAGACTTTACCTCTTTTCTACGCTTTTTAATATGTTAAGCATTTGTTGAATATGGAATAAAATAGTAAATAACTGCAATAACTGCGGCTGATATAGCAAGAATCGCTCCCAATGCAATCAATATTCCTATAATAACCTTTGCTCTGCGACTGCGTTTATAAAGCTTAGGCTTAGGCGGAGCCGAAATCAGACGAGTTCTTCGTACCCCTGAAAGGCTTTCATCAAGATTTTGCATAATATCCTCTACATTGTCTGCTTCTTCTTTAGGTGCCTTTAAAGAATATGTTATTGCCAAATCTGATATAATTCCATTTTTTAAAATGTTAGAAACCTCATCAGGCTCATCAGGCAAAATAACAATAGTCTGACCTATCGCCCTGATAATATATCCGCTGTTTTTCTCTCCGTCAACACGCTTAGAAAATACATTAGAATCATTAGTCACAAGAATCTTAGAAAGAACCTTATCCGTACTGTCATAGCCATTGTTAAGTCCACCAATAACAAATATAAGCTGGCTTTTCTTTAGGCTTTTTGCAAGTGCGTTAGCAAGTTCAGATGTAGTAGTTGCCGCCTCTCCCGCCGAATGTGAAAGTCCCATTTGAGAAAGGTTCTTATCAAGAACACGCTCCACCTCAGCAGTTCTTCCTGCGGTGTAATATATAAGTTCGTAATCCATAATAAATCTCTCCGTTACTTTATATTATGCCGCCTCTTATGCGGTCTGCTCTTCCGGTTGTGTCGTTTCTTCCGTACTTGATTCTGGTTCAGGTTCAGGTTCTACACTTGATTCTGGTTTACTGCTTGATTCTGGCTTACTGCTGCTTGGTTCTGATTCTTGGCTTGATTCTGGCTTTGGACTTGGTTGAGGCTTACTGCTTTCCTGAGCTTTAAGCTTTTTAATAGCCGCATTACCCTTATCAATCATATTATCAAGCTTATTGTTCCTATCTTTTGCACTTGAAATAAGCTTTTCCAAGTCGTCCATAATACTTTGGATTTTACTCTTATAATCCTCCGCATTTTTCTTTAAGGTCGCCGCCTCAGTTTTTATCGTCTTATCTGTGGAATATTTCAAAGCAGCATTTATATATTCTATCGCATCATTGCACTGCTTTTCAATAGCTTCCTTCCATTTATCCATATTTGAGGCTATAACCTGGTCATTTTTAGATTTTGCGTTTTTCATATCTTTAATAAGACTATTTATAGTGCTTTCAGATTTAGCCTTTGGAATTCCCTTACTTGCATTGCTATATGCCTCAGTCGATGCATTTTTTGCAGAATTCGCCAATGATTTTATATCAGAGTATACCTCATTAGCGCCCTTATAGTTTTCTTTTGCTACATCAAGATAAGAACTTGCATTTTCCAGTTCAGCCTTTGCTTTTTTAAGCTTATCTGCCTTTTCAGCTGCCTTTGAAGCTTCTTCCTCTTTCTTCTCTTTTTCTTTTGCTTTCTTGGTAGCTTCCTTTTGAGCTTCTGATGCACTCCATTTTTTCTTATGAGAATTATTATACCAAGTAATCTGCTTTGCAGCAAGAGCCTCTTCAAAACTTGTCAAAACAGGCTTCTTACCACCATATGCTTCATACCAACAATCAGGATAAACAGGATTCGACGCCATCTTAGCTGTCGATGTATCTACCTTTGCTGTTTCCCCCTCGCGAACACGCCTTGCAACAACGACAAATCTAAACGAATCAAAGTCATATGCGCAGGTTGAAAGTGTAACAAGTGTATCATCTTCATTAACATCAACAGGACAATCTATAATAGACCTTGCGCGAACCTGATATATATAATTCATAAAATCAGATTCAGTTTCAAAAGTTCCTCTCAGATAATTGAAAAATTCGCCCTGACTTTCAAGTGTATTAGTCTTATATATAGAGATAATTTTCCACTTTGCTTTTTCATATATAGTATTAAATGTAAAAGCAGGATTTTCCTTATAGAAATTAAGATCTTGGTAGTAAAGCAAATTTGCAAACATTCTTCCGTCATTCATATGATGTCCGTGTAGAATAAGGTTCTTTGCGTCAAGCGGACTTCTGTAATCAAGGAAAATCGTTCCATAATCGCTGTAATTTCCGTAGAAATCACGCTTTAAATAATATTCAGGCTGTTCAGGGTCTTGCGATTGGCAAACAACATAATCAATTTGAGTATTAGGGACTTTAATCCAACCAACAGTATCTTTATTTTCATTAAGAAGCTTTTCAAAATCAGGCAAAACCTCACTCTCGCCTATAACGATTTTCTTTCGCTTTGGTGCGACAGTATTATAATCATCGTCATCACTGTCACCGCCGCCGGTAGCCTCGGTCAAAAGACTTTTAACTCCATTTTTAGTGTTATCTGCTACCATAGGTTTAATAACAAGCTCATTAAAGAGCAATGTGCCCGAAACAATAAAAGTTGCAATAGCAAGCATAAGAATAGATTTTCTTACAACTTCAAGCGGCTTATCTCCCTTTATCGGAATAAAGTTTTTCCACCATGCTCTCTTTTGATTATTCTTTATGCAAGAACTATATATTGCAGCATAAAGTAAATCTGAAAACTCAACTCCCGCAGATTCAGCTTTCGGAAGAATAACAATCTTAATTCCATTTTTTTTGCCGCCTACTCTTGCAGAATATACATTTACAGTTTTTTTCTCAGCTTTAGATTCATTCTCCTCTGAATGACTGCTTATTTCAATCTCGGAATTATCAATCCCTGTTTTAAGTATAGACATATCCACTTCCGCAGAAATTTCTCTAATATCTTTATTTTTAACCTCAAATATAGAGAAGAAATCTTCTGCATTTTGCCTTGAACTTTCTTCAATAGCATCAGCAATAACTATAACATCAATGCCTTCATCATCTCCAAAAGAAAGCTTCAAAGCTTCTTTTAAGCTGTTTTCATTATTATCAACAACAGTCTTATACAGAACGCAAACATTATGTTCAGCAAGAGCCTTCATCTGTCTGTTAAAGCTTTCTTTTCCACAAGCCGATGAAGCGCTTCCGCCCCTTAAAAGATAAATTTCAGCATTCATTATTAAAACTCCTTTCAGTCGCAACAAATCTCAACTATCAGAAAGAAATCTCTGTAACCCTTACATTTTTAACCGCCTCATCAATCAATTCATCAACAGGAAGCTTATTTTGCGCATCTACAACATATTTAAGTACAGGCTTAGTTCTTGGATGCTTTGGTGTAAATACCGTACAGCAATCTTCAAATGGCTCTATTGAAATATCGAAAGTATCAATCTTCCTCGAAATTTCAATAATTTCCTCCTTATCCATACCTATAAGCGGTCTGAAAACAGGAAGTCTGCAAACTTCATCAGTACAGCCTATTGCACCAAGAGTCTGACTTGCCACCTGACCAAGACTTTCGCCTGTAATCAAAGCACCGCAATTTTTCTCTCTTGCAATCCTTTCAGAAATTTGCATCATAAATCTACGCATTATTATAGTAAAAAGTTCCTCAGGGCAATTATCCTTAATCTGTTCCTGAATCTTAGTAAATGGAACCGTATACATCTGCATACGGCCGCTATACTCTGCTACCTTTTTGAGTAGTCTTACGACCTTATCTTCTGCTCTTTCACTTGTATATGGAGGACTTGCAAAGTGAACAGCCGTAAGTGAAAGACCTCTCTTAGCCATAGTCCATGCCGCAACAGGAGAATCTATGCCGCCCGAAATAAGTATAACAGCGTTTCCGCCTGTTCCTACGGGTATTCCGCCGGCACCCTTTTTAGCTGCTCCACGAATAAACGCCGCGTAATCACGAACTTCTACTGTTACAACCAAATCAGGATTATGTACATCAACCATCAGATGTGGAAATTCCTCTGCAAGAAAACCGCCAACCTCTCGGCTTATTTCAGGCGATGTCAAAGGGAATTTCTTATCAGAACGCTTAGATTCAACCTTAAAGGAATTTATCTCATTAAGTGTTTCCGCAAGATATTCCTTAGCGCAGCTAAGAATAGATTCCATATTTTTCTCTGCGATACAAGCTCTTGAATATGTTGCTATACCAAAGATTTTAGATATACATTCCTCAATCTCATCAAAATCGACATCATCTTTATATGGTGTTACCGCTATTGTAGATTGTGCAATTTTAACTTCGCAAGGAGTTATGCAATTAACTCTGCGTTTAATATTTTTTATGAGAACATCTTCAAAACTTCTTCTGTTAAGACCCTTCAAAGCTATTTCTCCAACTTTAATAAGTATTGTTTCTTTCATAAAATACTCCTTACTCATTTTGATTTTGCGAGATTTTTCATTCCTTCAGCAAGTCTTTCCGCAAATATATCAATATCATCTTTTGTATTAAATCTCGAAAAGCTAATTCTTATAGCGGAATCTATCCTTTCAGGGGATAATCCCATTGCCGTCAGAACATGACTTTTTTTGCCCTTAGCACAAGCTGAACCGCTCGAAACATATATTCCGCTCTCTGCGAGATAGTGTAGCATTGTTTCTGAGCGAACCCCAACTACTGATATATTTAATATATACGGCAAAACTCCGTTCGGAGAATTTATATATACATTCGGAATTTCCGAAACCTTTTCTTTGCAATAATTCCAAAGATCTAAAATCTTTTCGTGCTGGTCGTCAATGTTTGGCAAAGCCTTTATGGCCTCCGCAAAAGCGCAAATCATAGGAAGTGATTCCGTACCGGGACGAATTTTCCTTTCTTGTTCTCCACCATAATGTAGCGGTACAATTCTTGCACCCTTTCTGATGTATAAAGCGCCTACACCTTTCGGACCATGTATCTTATGTGAGCTTATAGACATCAAATCAACGCCAAGCTTTTGAGGCTTCAAATTAACTTTTCCAAAAGCCTGAACAGCATCACAGTGAAGTAAAGCAGGCGAACCGCTCTTACTTATTATATTGCTGATTAATTTTATAGGCTGAATAATACCTGTTTCGTTATTTACCGCCATAACGCTAACCAAAATTGTATCAGAGTCTATAGCATTAACAAACTTTTCTTTTGGAATAACACCAGATTCATCGGGTTCGAGGAATATAACCTCATAACCGTCCTTTTTAAGCTTTTCTGCAGCTTCTATAACCGAAGAGTGTTCTATTGCCGTTGTAACGATTTTATTTCCTCTGCGTTTTAGTGCATTAACCGCCCCAAAAACTGCTGTATTATTACTCTCTGTTCCACCAGAAGTAAAGAAAATCTCTGTCGGCGAAGCACTGAGAGAATCTGCTATAATATCTCGTGCCGCTTCAAGCTCCTTAGCAGCTTCAAAACCAAGGGTATGAAGCGACGAAGGATTTCCGTATTTTTCAGTCATCATATAATAGGCTTTTTTAGCGGCCTCCTCACAGACAACTGTTGTTGCACTATTATCAAGATAAACAATTTTACTCAATTAAAATACCACCAAATATATTCAATTAAAAGTCTCGCTCAAGCCTTTTCAAAGGCTCGCAATTTCCAAAGATAGCCGCCCACGGCCGAGCCTTTGGTCACTCTCCGCAGAGAGCGAAATGCTTTATCCTTCTCAAAACCCTCGCAGGGGGCTTGAAAAATAAATATTGAATTTGATACTTTTTCAAATTTATTATGAACTAACAATTATTATCAAACTCATGCTTTTTAATAATTTGAAATACACCTCTCAAAGCGCACATTTTATTATACTACATTTTTTTGCGAATATAAAGAGCTTTTTCGGGGAAAATATAGGCTATAAAGGCTATTTGTTGAATAATGCCAACATTCTTTTTGAAAGGAGTATCTTTCTATGAGGGTTACTAAAACCGAATATTCAAGTATGACCGATAAAGCTTCCAAAAATAGCTCGTTGCTCAAGGATTGCATCTGTGCTTTTCTTGTTGGCGGTGCTATATGCACCATAGGACACAGTATATTTTTAATGTATCGAAGTTTTGGCTTGCAAGAAATTGATTCCAGAGCCGCAACAAGTTCAACATTGATTTTCCTTGGTGCATTTTTCACTGCCATAGGAGTATATGACGACCTTGCAAAATTTGCAGGCGCAGGTAGTATAGTTCCTATTACAGGCTTTTCTAACGCTGTCGTTTCGCCGGCAATAGAATTTAAAAGCGAGGGTTATGTTCTTGGCTTAGGTGCGAAAATGTTTATAATTGCAGGTCCTGTAATAGTTTATGGCACAGTTGCGTCTGTAATATATGGCATAATTCTTTGTATAATCAAACTCTTTCAATAGATTTTGGAAAATACAAATATTATGATGAATTTTGTCTGTAATAATATACAAAACTTCTTGTAATAAAGAAGATTTTGTGGTAAAATATGTAATATATAAAATTTTATCACCTTTATTACTAAGGAGTTGAGCATTTTTATGAATAATAGAATACTCCAATCACTTTCATACGGACTATATGCAGTCGGAGTTAAAGGAGAAAAATATCCGACTGCTTGTATTGTAAATACTGTTTTTCAGATTACATCATCTCCGATGATGGTTGCCGTAAGCATAAACCACGCAAATTACACCAATGAGTGTATCAAAAAACAGGGCGAATTTACTGTTTCTGTTCTCTCAGAAAATACATCAGGTGCAATAATCGGTGCTTTAGGCTTCACCTCTGGTCGCGAAAGCGATAAACTGCAGAATGTCCGTCATAAAATTTTGCGTGAAGGTGTTCCTGTCATTCAGGAAGATATATGCTGTTGGTTTTTATGCAAGGTTCGTGATTCTATTGAAACAACCACACATACTATCTTCATCGGCGAACTTACCGCAGGCAGTGAAAAAATCACCGGAACACCTATGACATATAAATTTTATCATGATGTTATAAAAGGAAAATCTCCAAAGTACGCACCAACCTATGTTCCTGATAAAGAACCGGCCGGAGATATTTACACCTGCAAAATATGCAAGTATGAGTATGATGACCCACTAATTCCTTTTGAAGAACTTCCAAATGATTGGACTTGCCCTATTTGTGGTGCTCCAAAAGATGTTTTTGTCAAAAAGGATAATGAAGTTACCGAAGAATAAGTAATTCCGCCGTTTGCAATATATGCAGACGGCATTTTCTTACTATATGCGTATTTTATCACCGAAGTCTCAATATGTCAAGCATACTTGTCATAATTTCAGATAAACTTTACATTTTGTTCTTAATTTTATCTATGAATAACTCCCATATCTTCTGGGGATTATATATTATGCGGAGCAAAACCGCTAATCCCTTTCGGAATATCGGAGGAAAATTATGAGCGAAAGAAAGAAATCAATCGAAATTGAAAAAAAGAAGAAGAAAATCGAACAACTACCGGGAGTACCGTTTGACCCTCTCGATAACGATTACCCTAAAAATCACCAGCTAATTTTACCAGGAACTTTCCAAAGCACAGGTGGAACATTCGGCGGTCTTGGTTACAATATCATAAACAATCCTTATTGTGGTCAAACAGAAAATCCTGATAAAAACGATGATTACCTCTATTATTGACAAAATTTAAATTCAATAAACCGTATAATTAAGGGTAAGCTAATAGCTTGCCCTTTTGTCCGTTTCTTGACTTTTATAATACTTAATGATAAAATACAAGGTAACATTTTATGAAATTTTAATATTATATTACAGAGGTGAATTTAACTATGTCTTCTTTAAATGAAATTAAATCTGCTATTGAAATGTATCTTAGAGATGACGAATGGCATTATACGCTCGATAAAGAAAATAATGTAATTCGTTGCGGCGTCAATCTTAACAATCGTCTGCAAGAATGTAAAATTATTATAGATATTCGTGAAGATAAATATATGGTATATGGACTTATCAACCTTAACTGCGACGAACCTAATAAAAACCAAATGGCAAAACTTCTTGCAATGATTAACTACGGCTTAATTTTCGGAAATTTTGAAATTGATTATTCAGATGGCGAGGTTCGTTATAAAACCGCCACAAACTGCAAAAATTGCATACCATCGAGAGAAGTCATTGAAGATAGCATAATGATTCCGGCATATATGTTTAATAAATTTGGCGATGCAATTATTGAGGTTATGTTTGGCATAAAGGACGCACAAGAAGCGTTTGACGACATTCCGGACAATGATTAAAACTACTACATACCACTCTAAAAACTCACCGCTAAATGCTGTGAGTTTTTTTATTTTTCTCATTTTTATCACTTCAATAGCATATTTATATATAAATGGACGAGGTGATGAAATGACAGAATATTCCGATAAGCAAGAATTATATGATGAATACGAAGAACTTCCCATAGAAGAAGAACCTATTCAAGAAAAGAAAATCGTAATTGGCAAACAACTACTGATTATAATTCAACTAATAATCTGTGGCACTGCTTTGCTATTTATGCTTGTAATAAAGCTTATAGGCGGTGATTTCTGCAATGGAATAATCAACTGGTATGAAAAAAATTACTATGATTCTATCTATATGAGTGGTGAAAATAATAATCTCTCTATCTTCGGAACAAGCAATAATTCATCCGAAAGTAGTAAGTAGTTATGAAAATTAAACTTGGAAATCTTTCTATAATAGTAAGTATTCCACTATGCTGTGTAATGACAGCAATAATACTTCTCGATAGCTCACAAACTGTAATGCTTGGTTGTTTTTCTGCCCTTATGCATGAATTAGGTCATTTATTTTTTATGTGGCGTTTTAATTCATTTCCAAAAGAAATCAAGATCAGTCTTTTTGATGTTGCCATAATTGACCACAAAAAATTTAATCGTCCACTCTATCAAGAACTTTTAATCACTCTTGGCGGAGTTATGATGAATATAATTTGGGGTTCAGTATGTTTTGTACTTTATATTATTTTTAAATATAATTTTTTGATAATTCTTGCGGGAGCAAATATACTTCTGCTTGCATATAATCTTCTGCCTGTAGATACTCTCGATGGCGGTCAGGCACTGTACTTAATCCTTTCATCAAAGCTATCCGAAAAAGCCACCGAACGAATAATGCTCATATCCTCTCTTATAATATTATTCCCCTGTACAGTACTTGGATTTTTATTATTACTTCAATCCAAATACAATTTTACATTACTTTTAACAAGTCTTTATCTAATAGCGGTAATCCTTCTCAAAAAAACTAAAATACATCAATAAAAAAACCTCCCACATCGTAGTAATGTGGGAGGTTTTTAACTATGTATATGTTTAAATTACATTACATTGTTATTTGCACTGTTCTTTAAGAAATATGCTCCAATAGTATAAAGAACAGGAAGTGCAAGAGCAGAAACAATAGATAAGATATTGAATTCGCCTGATGAGATGTTAAGAATGATGCTTATAATGCCGATAACAACATTTATGATACCAAAGATAAAGCATATATTTGCCTTTTCCGGCTTATTAGCATTAACTACACCAAGAATACCAGCAACAAACTCTGCAACACTTGCTATGATAGCTATAATAACTGCAATAGCAAGAATTCCGCCAACAGCCGAAGTAGTTGCACTATCTGCAATAGCACTTGTAGCCGTTGCCAATAAAACAGAGCCAAAGAGAAGCATCAATGAAGCTACGATTGAAATTGCTCCAAAGATAATTGAAAGAATACCTGTAACCTTTAACATTTTGCCTGCTGATTGTTGATTCATAATAAATCCTCCTAAAAACTTTCTAATGAAAGTGTAATATTGTAATGGTTAGATTATACAATATCAGGGTAGAAAAATCCATTCGCATTTTCTACAAATATTTGCAATTAAACGCACTATTGTGTATACAAAAAGTAAAAATATTTAATTTTATGAATATAAGTTATATAAATAATTTTCATATCTTTATATATATTAAATTTTTTAAGAATATCAATTCATTAACATTTAAAGCTCTATTTAATATTATTCTTTTATTTTTTCTTTTATGAATAATTCCAATAAAAAAACTTCATATTTACTCCTATTTACACCCAAAAATAATATTTTTTAGCTTTTCTTATAAAATTTTTCAAGAAAAAGTTGTATTATTAAGCTATCAGTGATATAATAATATCTGGTAAATTTCCAAAAGACAAAGAGATTTGTTAAAATTAAGATTAAAACAAGGTGATATTAAATGGCAAAGAAAGATATTGATTGGGCTAATATCGGCTTCGGTTATATCCAAACAGAAAAAAGATATGTTACTAATTTTAAAAATGGCGAATGGGATAAAGGCGGTCTTATAGAAGACCCTAATATTGTTCTCAGCGAATGTGCCGGTGTTCTTCAATATGCACAGACAGCTTTTGAAGGCTTAAAGGCATATACAACAGTAGACGGCAGAATTGTTACATTCCGTCCTGACCTCAACGCAGAGAGAATGATAGCTTCAGCAAAAAGACTCGAAATGCCTGCTCTTCCTAATGAAAGATTCCTTGAAGCTATTGATGAAGTCGTAGCAGCAAATAACGAATATGTTCCACCATATGGTTCAGGTGCAACACTTTATTTAAGACCATATATGTTCGGCACAAATCCTGTTATTGGTGTTAAGCCTGCAACTGAATATCAGTTCAGAGTTTTCGCAACACCTGTTGGTCCATACTTTAAGGAAGGTGCAAAGCCGGTTACAATTAAGGTCAGTGATTTTGATAGAGCCGCTCCACACGGAACAGGTCATATCAAGGCTGGTCTTAACTACGCAATGAGCCTCCATGCAATCGTTACAGCTCATGCAGAAGGCTTTGACGAAAATATGTACCTCGACCCAGCAACTCATACAAAGGTTGAAGAAACAGGCGGCGCTAACTTTATCTTCATAACAAAGGATAATACAGTTGTTACGCCAAAGTCAGACAGCATACTTCCTTCAATCACAAGACGCTCAATTATGTATGTT
The DNA here is from genome assembly GCF_047012705.1 of Pseudoruminococcus sp. Taxonomy (NCBI): domain Bacteria; kingdom Bacillati; phylum Bacillota; class Clostridia; order Eubacteriales; family Acutalibacteraceae; genus Pseudoruminococcus; species Pseudoruminococcus sp. The sequence goes on from NZ_JBKXNW010000007.1 coordinate 156,974, forward strand.
GCTGAGCATTATCTCGGACTCAAGGTTGAACATAGAGAGGTTGAGTTTGCAGAAGTTAAAGACTTCGCAGAAGCAGGACTCTGTGGTACAGCAGCAGTCATTTCTCCTATCGGTAAGATTGTTGACCACGGCAAAGAAATTTGCTTACCAAGCGGTATGGAAGAAATGGGACCTATTACCAAGAAGCTCTATGAAACACTTACAGGTATCCAGCAGGGCAAAATTGAAGCTCCGGAAGGCTGGATAAGAGAAATCAAAATTAAATAATTAAACATATCTATCACCGATTGAACTATTAAACTTCAATCGGTGATTTTTGTATCTTAAAATTTTATTTTATGCAAAATATTGACAAAATGATAGCATAGTGATAAAATTATTGGTACAGTTGTTTCCGTAGCTCAGCTGGATAGAGCAATCGCCTCCTAAGCGATAGGTCGGGTGTTCGAATCACCTCGGGAACGCCAAAAGCCGAAAATCCTACGGAAACAAAGGATTTCGGCTTTTTATTTTATATAACCAAAGCAATAAGAAATTTTATTAAGTTACAAGAGGAATTATTATGAGTAACACAAAAGAAAATATAAAAAGAGGAAGTTGCCCTGTTTATAAAAAATGCGGTGGTTGTCAACTTCAAAATCTCACATATCAGGAACAACTTGCCCTAAAACAGAAAAAAATTTCAAAACTCCTTTCGCAATTTTGCAAAATTCAACCAATAATAGGAATGGAAAATCCTTTTCATTATCGCAATAAGGTTCAAGCTGCATTCAGAACTGACCGAAACGGCAGAATAATTTCAGGTGTTTATCAATCAGGTACTCATCGCATAGTTGGTATTGATGAATGTATGATTGAGGATGCCATAGCCGATAAAATAATCGTTACTGTTCGTAAAATGCTTAAATCCTTTAAGCTCACAACCTATGATGAAGATGTACAAAAAGGCTTTTTAAGGCATATTCTTATCAAACGAGGCTTTGCGACAAATGAAGTTATGCTTGTTCTTGTCACAGGGACACCGGTTTTCCCCTCAAAAAACAATTTTGTCAAAGCTATAACTAAAGAATTTCCCGAAATAAAAACTATTGTTCAGAATATCAATCCATATAGAACAAATCTCGTGCTCGGCGATGTGCAAAAAATTCTTTATGGCAAAGGATATATTGAAGATATTTTGTGTGGCTGTAAATTTCGAATCTCACCAAAAAGCTTTTATCAAATAAATCCCGTACAAACTGAAGTACTTTATGGCAAGGCAATAGAATTTGCCAAACTAAAAGGCAATGAAACTGTACTTGATACCTATTGTGGCATTGGTACAATTGGCATTGTCGCTGCTAAAAATGGCGCAGGCTCAGTAATAGGAGTAGAGCTTAATAAAGATGCCGTCAAAGACGCTATACAAAATGCACGAGTAAATAACCTTAAAAATATCAGATTTTATCAAGGCGATGCAGGAGAGTTTATGGAAGCAGCTGCAGAAGATGACGAAAAACCTGATGTAGTTTTTATGGACCCTCCAAGAGCTGGCAGTGATAAAAAATTTCTCTCCTCACTTATTAAAATGTCACCAAAAACAGTAGTATATATTTCCTGTAATCCAGAAACTATGGCAAGAGATTTATATTATCTAACTCAAAATAGCACCTATAAGGTTAAAAAGATTCAACCGGTTGATATGTTTCCACATACAAGTCATGTGGAGAGCGTGGTTCTGTTGACTAAAGTACATAAATAATTATTGTGGATATAAGATATGTAAAGTCGATAGCCGGACTGAAGTTGAATCAGTCGGCACAGAATCCGATTACATATCTGAACCCACAGTAGAGAGAAAAAATTCTAATTTTTAGAATTAGACAAATTTGAATTTGCGGAGTTGAAGTGCAGTGAAAAGGAGTAATATGAATATTGTAATAATAAATGGATCACCAAGAAAAAAAGGTGCAACATCAAAGATTTTACATATGTTAGAAGGTAAACTTCTTGAATATGATGATGTGAAAATAGAATATTATGATTTGGTAGATTTAGAGATTAAAATGTGTATAGGCTGTTGTGTTTGTTATAAGAATGGAAAATGCCATATTAATGATGATGCTGAAATGCTTTCGGACAAAATTTCGACAGCGGATGGCTTGATAATTGGAAGTCCGACTTATGCAAGTAATGTGTCGGGAATGTTAAAGGTATTTATTGATAGAGGCCATTTTGTCATTGAACAGTTATTGTATGGAAAATACGCTATAAGTGTTGCCACTGGTGAAAACTATGGAAGTAATGATACTAGTAAGATATTGAATAAACTAGTGCAATATTCTGGGGCGTTATTAACTGGAAAGATTGTATATAATACACCGTTTAACAAGGAGATTACAGATGATAGATTGAATAATAGAGTTAGCACCTTGGCTAGTAAATATTATTTGGATATTAAAAACAGGCGAAAATATCCTATTCAATCCATTATTCATAGCATAATATTCAATATTGGAATTAAATCTTTTGTTAAATGTAAAGGTGAGAATTACCAGGGTGTACTTGATAAGTGGAAGGAAAAAGATATACATGTTATAAAGTGAAGATTTTGAATTTTAGGAGGATAAACGAATGGGATTTTTTGATATTTAAATGAGTTACGAAATTCCAGTTTGTAGGGCTGATGCATTAGCCAAGAAACTTGAAATTTACACAATAGGCATTTACTCTATTTGCCTATACAACCATTAAGGCAACTCAACACTTGTATCGGTTCGACATACCCATTTTAAGGCGAAAACAGGTGTTCCACCATTCCCTTGTACAGTGGGTGTTGAGTAGGTTACTTGTTGGAGAACCGAGTCACATAGAAACTGTTGTACTTATTTCAAAAAAATAATTTATCGGGAGGAATTATAATGAACCTAAAAAGTTCATCTTCACTTTTTAAATCGGATAAAATTAAAAAATGTTTTTTATTTGTCTATATTGCTATAGTATTATTTATAACCGGAATAATGATTTGCAATTTATCTATAAATGAAATAAACCACAATTATACTCCGGATTCACCTATGTATTGTGCAGTTGCTCGAGGAATATTAAATGGCATAAGTCCTTATAGTGGTTTATATGAGAATAAACCTATCGGTGTATTTTTGCTATATGCTCTATCTTTTCTTTTAACTGACGATGTAATAATTTTTAATTGCATTACATTTTTGTGTCTACTTATAATAGGCTTTCTCCCATTTGTATGTACTACTAAATATCTTATTAAAAGCAACAAGCCATTTAGCCGTTCACAGATAGTCATATATTCAGGAATATCATTGATTTGTGGATTATTTCTTATGTCATATTCAATGGACCGAGGAGAATTTTTTCAGCCTGAAATATTAGGTGCTTCTTTTATATGCCTGTATTTTTGGGCAATTATGCACATCAACTGGAAAAAAGGTGAAAAAGCCAATAAAAAAAGCCTAATCATATGGACTATACTTGCTGCAATATTTGCAATGTGTGGTGTTATGATGAAGGAACCATTCGCAGTAATAGCTGTTGCAGGAGGTCTTCTTTTAGTTGAATCCGTAAGAGATTTTATTTCCAGAATAGTTATTCCCTTGTGTATAGGTGCAGTAATGGCAGTTTTTATGCTACTTTTTACAGGTATTATGTCTGATTATATCAATATATACATATATTATATGTTTAACGGACATATATCTCGCCTTGGTTCTCCATTTAAAAGAGCTTTGCAAATTCATAATTTGTTTGTTGATTTATCTATACACAATCCTATACTTTTATTAATAATATTCTCATTTACATTGCTCATAATTTTAAAAATCTACAAATCAAAAGATAAAAATATTAAGTCTTGCATCTGGCAGTTATGTTCATTAGTAATTTGTATTTTTTTAACATCTTTTTGTGTAGGACTAGGAGGTCAATACTTCCCTCATCATTATGTTTTTGCTACACCTATATATATGTTGCTAATAATAAAAGGTTGCGAAATTCTATCTGAATTATGTCGCGGAAAAGAAGCTCAGATTTCTATATTTACAATTATTATGGTAACTATTGTTTTTCTTAATGAAGTAAGTTTATTTAAAAAGCCTCTTCTAAAATCCAGTAAATCATTGGCGACATATCATACATCATTCTATTACCAAGCAACATTTGATGCAGAATATGTAGACGCACTACTTGATTATTACCATGAGAATACATATCAATACTTAGGTTTTAATGGTAGAAATTCTTTCTATGCATTCACAAAACATTCTCCTAAGGGACCGGTATTTGTTCAAGATTCCTACAATTTTGAAGATGAAAATAGTTGGTTTTCTCAAAATCTATTAAAACAATTAGATGAAGTAAATATAATTTTTATGAAAAATTTAGATATGCCTGCTATAAACGACAAGGTTAAAAAAATCTTAGATACCGAATTTACCACCGAACCAAAGGATAAATTCACAGAGATGCAACCTTGTGACGGTTTTGAAGTTTATACCGTTTATTATAGAATAGGTACGCATTAAAAATACTATTTATTTCATAATTAAATATTTATATTTCAGGAGACAGACAATGAATCTTAAAAAAATAATTCTTTTTCTTTAGATAATCTTAAAAAATATTTTTTGTTATTTTATGTTTTAGCAACAGTATTTACATCTATTATATATATTATAAATCTATTTATATCTGAAATAAACCTTGGTTATACTTTGGATTCTCCAATGTACTGTGCTGTTGCACGAGGAATGTTAAACGGCATAACTCCATATAGCGGTTTATATGAAAATAAGCCGATATGTGTTTTTCTTCTGCACGCACTATCTTTTCTTCTTACTGACAACGTAATAATTGTAAATATTTTTATGTGCTTTTCTCTTTTAATTATAGGATTTATGCCTTTTATATGTATATTAAAATATATGAAAAAAGAAAGCAAAGGTTTTAGCAATCATCAGGTTATATTATATTCTATGATGGTTCTGATTTCAGGTTTTCTTATTATGAATTACGCTATGAAAAGTGCTGAATATTTTGAGCCTGAAATATTAGGTGCTTCCTTTATATGTCTGTATTTTTGGGCAATTATGCACATCAACTGGAAAAAAGGTGAAAAAGTCAATAAAAAAAGTTTGATTATATGGACGCTCCTCGCTGCAATATTTGCTATGGGAGGTGTTATGACAAAAGAACCTTTTGCAATAATAGCAGTTGCCGGAGGATTTCTTTTAACAGAATCTATAAGAGATTTCATATCAAAAATAGTTATTCCTATGTGCATAGGCGCAGTTTTTTCCATAACACTTCTTTTTGCAACCGGCACACTATCAGGATATTTTAGTATATATATTAAAAATATGTTTGGAAATCATATCTCATATTATGGTTCTCCATTCCAAAGAATGCTTGATATCAATAAGATACTTACAAATATAATAGATTTTAATTTGGGACTTTTTTTAATAATCCTTGTATCCATATTGATTATTATAATAAGAATATTTACAAATAGGAATTTTAAACTTTCCCTTCGAATATGGAAAATATGTTCAATAATAATTATTATTTGCAACGTCATTTTCAATCGGTCTTGGAGGCCATTATTTTCCTCATCATTTTGTTCTTGCAGTACCTATTTATACATTGCTAATCATAGAAGGTTGCAAAGCACTTACAGAAATATTTGTCGGGAAAAAATTAAAAACAACATTAGTGTTAATATTTTCAGTATTTATATATTTCATCTATTTTACTAATACCATCAATAGTTTTGAAATAAGCTTAAACTTATCAAAATTCAGCCAAGATATGTATTATTCATCAGAATCTCAAGCAAAATATGTAGATGCTATGCTTGATTATTATGACGAAGATACCTATCAGTTCTTAGGCTTTAATAATACATCATATACTTTCTATGGATTAACAAAACACTCTCCCAAAGGACCGGTATTTGTTCAAGATTCCTACAATTTTGAAGATGAAAATAACTGGTTCTCACAAAATCTTATTAAACAACTTGATGAGGTAAATATTGTAATCCTAAATAAATTGAATATGCCTGCTATAAACGACAAGGTTAAAAAAATCTTAGATACCGAATTTACCACCAAACCAAAAGATAAATTCACAGAAATGCAAATTCCTAACGGTTTTGAAATTTATACCGTTTATTATAGAATAGGTACACATTAAAAATAAAAAGGTATGCAATTTATAATCAAATAATTGCATACCTTTTTTGTATGATTAAATAGAATTTAGTAAAGTTTAAATTTTAGAGAGTGTTATTATAATTTACTTTACAATATCAGAAGAATTTTTCGATGGTGTTTCATCAACATCACCTGTTGTATTCTTATCACCGAAAACAGCCTCTTCTGAATACTTATCATCGTACTCAACAGTAGCCTTGCCACTATCATCAACAGAAATCATAAATTTCTTATTCTTAGATTCTTCATCACCTACACTGTATTCATAATACTCATCGCCTGTTTGAGAATCTTTTTTCACTGTAAGATTATTACCATTTTCGAGCGTTGCAGTAGTTGTCTTATTACCATTCTCATCATAGCTTACATCGCCCTCAATAGCTGTCTGCTTGCCGTCAGGACTGATAAACCATCCTATAACAGTCTTTCCAAGTTCACCGTCTGTTGCAGCATTTGCAACGATACCTGCTGATGCAACACAAGCCACACAAGCAGCTATTGCAACAAGTTTCTTTGATACAAGCTTTCTTCTCTTCTTTGTTTCACTCATTTTAATTACCTCCGTTACTTTCTCGTTTGAAGCATGAATTTTAGAAAATGTGTTTTTATAAAGTTCTTTGTTACTCATCAGTCCATACCCCCTGAAGCTTAGACCTTAACTTTTCTCTTGCTCTCATAAGTCGTGTTCGTATTGTCGATGGATTCACCTTAAGAATATCCGCAATTTCATCTACCGAATAATCCTCGTAATAATACATATATACGCTTATTCTGTATTTTGAAGGAAGCTCCATAACCGCATAATATAAGTCGCTCTCCTCCTTATGCTCAAATATCAGTTCCTCTCCCATCTCGTCAAGTGGAATAATTTTTTTCTTAAAAGGAGAAACCAATAATTTCTTACTTTCATTCACAGCTACTCTCAAAAGCCAGTTACGAATATGCTCCTCACTTTCAAATTCCTTATTGCATTTATAGTATTTCAGTAATACATTTTGCACTATATCATCTGAATCAGACCTATTGCGACTATAATTAAATGCTATTCTAAAAATGCTGTCCGAGTATTTCAGAGCTATTCTTGTAAATTCGTCATCGTTCAATACATTCACTTCCTTGGCAAGTCTTTGAAAGCTGCTTTCATAAGTTATATCTTTTCATAACCCAAAATGTCCCAAAATTTTAAAAAATTTTCAAAAAAATTAACCGCCTCAAAGGACGGTTAATTTCCATCAAATTTCTATGACATCATCGCCATTCGGCATAGTCGCTTTTTTCAGACTTTTTCGCTTCACAGCATAGGTTCTCTCATCAGCCGCCTTAATAAAAGCCAATAAACACCAACAGCTCATCATACTTGAACCGCCCGCACTTACAAAAGGCAGTGTAACGCCTGTAAGCGGAAGTATATCTGTTGAGCCGAATATGTTCAATGATGCCTGAAATACAAGCAGAGCCGCCGCTGAACATGCAGCTATCGAATAAAATGACGAACGGCTTCTTGTTGTAACCGCTCTCGCATAAAGTACAAGTCCTGCGAGCGATACAGCAATCAGCAACGCTATTATAAAGCCCATTTCTTCGCATACAAGCCCGAAAACAAGGTCACTTTCCGAAGCAAAAATATTTTGCAGACCGCCTGTTCCGGCACCGGTTCCAAAAAGGCCGCCGCTCGCTGAATATATCAGCGTTCTTACCTGTTGATATCCCTTATCGTCAGGGTCAAGCCAAACATTTCCCCATATTGCAAATCTGTTTGCGATATACGGACGAGCCGTCAATACAAGCATAGCGCCAAAAACAGCTGCAGATATTGCAAGAATTACCGTCTTAATATCTCCCGAACGCATAAAAGCTATTACAAGGAATGTTACGAAGAATATAACTGCCGTTCCAAGGTCACTCATTATAAATAAAGCACCTATACATATTGCAGTAAATATAATAAATTCGGTAAGGTTCTTTTTGGTTAGCAAACTATCAAGGGTTGAAGCACCAACGAATATATATGCTATTTTTACAAACTCTGATGGCTGAACTGAAATAGGACCTATTATAATCCAGTTCGCCGCACCATGCGTAACCTTTCCAAGTGCAAGATTTAAACCAAGAACCACAACAGCGGCTATTGTTATAATCAATCGCCATTTCATAACCCTGTCAGGAATTTCAATAAATTTCAGTAACAAGCAAAATCCAATAACACCAATAATCACACTCGCAAGCTGTACCCAGCCTGTCTTGGTATTATGTGACGCCGCAAGCAATATTCCTATTGATGATAAGAATAATGCAAGGGATTCAAGTTCAAATGTCACTCGTTTTATGCAAATCCTTGTTACAGCAAAAAACACCCACATAAATACAACATAAACTGCAGCTATTGGTGCAACATCAAGATTTTCAAGATTTATGCAAATTTCTGCCGCAAACATAATTGTAAATAGTGTAACTAAGAACAACAAAAAAGAAGGTGCTATTGTTCTTTTAGGTGGCTTAGATTTCTTTGTCAGGCGTTCTTCCTGAGAATCATCACCATAGTCATCTGCTCTTCTCACGACAAGAACCGTTCCACCAATATTTATTCTATCTCCGATATAAACAGCCGTTCTACCCGTTATAGGCTTATCATTGACAGTAACACCCGCCTTAGAACCTGTATCCGTAACAAACCAACCGGCTTCACGCCTTAATAATACAGCATGGTCACGAGAAACCGCCGGATTTGTCAGACGAACATCGCTTCCACGACTTCGTCCGATAGATGTTTCCCAGTATTTTACCGGATAAACCTTCTGAGAATCTTCGTCCTCAAGAACTATTAAAGCCCCCTCATTTCTGCGATTATATCTTAGCGAAATAAAAGCACGGATAACTATTGCAAGTGCAATAAGTGGCATAATAAGCCTTAAAATCCACGATACATAATCCATAAATATCAACCTCCTTTGAGGGTTAAGACTATATTATCACACGAATAGTTACTTGTCAAAAGTTTATTAAGAGGTTATAATAATAAGATATATCCGGTTTCTAAGGGTGATGTTTATGAATCTATTAACTGTTCAAAATCTCTCATTTTCCTATTCTGACAAAAAAATTCTTGACAATATATCTTTTAACATCTCAAAGGGCGAATTTGTTACCCTTTGTGGAAAAACCGGCTGCGGCAAAACTACACTTCTTAGGCTTTTGAAAAAAGAACTTCAACCCAAAGGTAAACTTAGCGGTGAAATACTTTATAATAATACTTTGCTTGAAAATCTTGATGAGAAAGATTCTGTCTGCAAAATCGGTTTTGTAATGCAAAATCCTGACAGCCAAATAATAACTGATAAGGTCTATCACGAACTTGCTTTCGGACTTGAAAGTCTTGGTCTTGAAAATTCCACAATAAAACGAAAAATAGCTGAAACTGCCTGCTACTTCGGAATTGAAGATTTATTCTATAAAAATATTCATGAGCTTTCCGGCGGTCAAAAACAGCTTTTAAACCTTGCCTCTATAACGGCAATGAACCCCGAACTTATGATTCTTGACGAACCAACGGCACAACTTGACCCTATTGCAAGAGAAAACTTTTTCAATACCCTAAAAAAGCTTAATCGTGACTTATCCATAACCATTATAATCACAGAACACACTCTTGAAGATATTCTTCCGATAAGCGACCGACTTCTTGTTCTCGAAAGCGGAAAGATAATCTATAACGATTCGCCCGAAAAAATCTGTAAAATTGCTAAAACAAATTCCTATCTTTTTAAGGCTATGCCGTCAACAGTAAGAATTTCTACCCCATTTTTAAAGCAAAATGAGACTTGTCCTTTGACAACAAAAGGTGCTATACAATATATATCAGAAAATTTAAATGTAAAGCCGTTTTCTGTTCCGCAAAAAAATCATTCTGAAAACGCAGTTTTAAAGCTTAAAGATGTTTCATTCCGATATAGCAAAGATAGCTCTGATATTTTGCACAATTTGTCGCTTGAACTTTTTGAGAATGAAATACTTTTTGTCCTCGGCGGAAACGGTGCAGGCAAAACTACCTTTCTGAATACCGTCGCAGGACTTTTGAAATACAGAGCAGGCAATATAAAGCTTTTCGGGAAAAAACTCAGTTCCTATAAGGATAAATCATTATACAAAAACAATCTTGCACTTTTGCCACAAGACATAAAGGCTGTTTTCGCAAAAGATACTGTCAGAGAGGAATTAGCTGAAACCGGTGCAAATCCTACTGATTATGGCTTTGATATTACACATCTACTAGAAAAGCATCCTTATGATTTAAGCGGTGGTGAGCAACAGCTTTGTGCCTTAATTAAGATTCTTGCAAGCAAACCTAAAGTTCTTTTGCTTGATGAACCTACAAAGGGTGCTGACTCAATTTTAAAGCAAAAAATAGCCAATATTTTCTTAAAATTAAAATCAAGCGGAATTTCTATAATAGTTGTAAGCCACGATATAGAATTTGCTGCAAGCTGTGCTGATAGATGTGCTATGCTTTTCGGAGGAGAAATCATTTCTGAGGGCGAACCTCACAAATTTTTCTCGCAAAACAGTTTTTATACAACCGCCGCTAATAAAATTATGCGTAGCTTTGATAAAAATATAATCACCGTAGATGAAGCTATATCGTCACTTGTATGGAGGGAAAAATGAAAAATGCTTTAAAATATATAATCCCTCTTGTGCTTGTTCCGATAACAGTTATTCTTGGAGCGTGTATTTTTAGTGAGAAATCTTATTCCTTTGTTTCAATGGCAGTTGCAATATTTTCTTGCCTACTTTTCTATTTTACATATGAAAAGAAAGGTAAAACCCGCCGACTTATCATTGTCTCTGTTATGACAGCTATTGCGGTTATCGGAAGATTTCTTTTTGCACCGATTCCGGCTTTCAAGCCTGTTACTGCTATTGTTGTACTTACTGCAATATATCTTGGCAGTTCGGCAGGATTTTTGACAGGTTCTTTCAGTGCCTTGATTTCAAATTTTTATTTTGGTCAAGGTCCTTGGACACCTTTTCAAATGCTTGCTTGGGGAATCATAGGCTTCCTTGCCGGAATACTCCGCAATAAACTGAAAAACAGATTTTTCCTTTCGCTATATGGCATCTTTGCAGGATTACTTTATTCTATAATACTTGAGCTTTGGAATGTCCTTTGGTACAGCAACAGCTTTGACATAAATTTATACCTTACCTTTCTTCTTTCTTCTCTGCCCCATACTGCGATTTATGCGGTATCTAATGTTATATTTCTTATGGTAATGTATAAGCCTATCGGAAGCAAACTTAAAAGAGCAGAACAGCGAATTTTTACATAAATTCACAAATTGAATCATTTCAACATATTGTATAGTTGAAGCTACTATGCAAATAATATGTCTGAGGTGGTTTCTTTGCGATATGACAATTTACATGAGCTAATATCGTCAAGCTCAGGCACAAGAAAATACTTTCTTTCATTGCCATTTAAAGTACAAACTCAGCTTTATGAGCATAATAACTATATACATTCTGCGGCAGATTTACGACTCCGTCTAGCTCAAATTGAAAAATACAACCGCTCTGTTATAGTATCTGAAAGTCTTAATGAGGAATTTTTTAACTGAATTATCTATTTAATTTTAAATTACTCCTTTAACCGGCAACGCTTACTTATGCCTTACACACTTTTAGTAACTAATTTACTGCAAATATGATTAAAGGGGTTATTGTATTGCATAATATACACTGATTGTGTAATATATATTTAATTATAGATTATTTTTTATTAAACGTCAAGCATTTAAACACAATTAGTGTAATTTTATATTGAAGCAAGACGGCACAGCTTGAGATTGATTCTCTTACTGTGCCGTCTGCTTTATATGGGAATGTTAAAATGTAGGAATACGCAAATTAATTTTCAGTATCAACATAATTAGTGTGTTTGCTACATTTACTTAATATATTGTTTATCTCATCATACTGTTCATCTGTAATATTTACATATACTGTTTCGCTTTGTGAATTTAAAGAATATCCGCTTATTCTATCATCATCATATGAATATTCAAAGTTTACATTTGTAGATAATGAGCATTGAATAAGATTATCCTTCTCTACATCTACATTATCTGATATTGCATTGATAATTATATTTGATATTTTGCGTAATTCTGGAATATACTTTTTATCAATTCCGGAATCACTATAATTAACATTATATCTTTTAAGTGTTCCATCTACTGATGGGCTCATCATAAGGTCATCATCACCAATATTATCATTGTAATATTCAAGAATGAAATTATTATTGGTATTTTTTAAATCAGAAAAATCTAATCTGAAATATGCAGCATCACTTTCATTTTTCTTTACTGTATCTATTATATTATCCTTGATAAGCTTAGACATAGTTTTATTGATTAGTTTACTATATGTCTTTGGGGTAATATTGGCATTTACAAGATAGTGCTGAGAAAAGTTATTCATACCAACATAACCAGTTACTTTTATGTTTGTAATATTGTTTATACCATATATATTATCATAATTACCACTATTATCTCGATAACTTAGTATACTTTTATTTTTATCACTTGCCGAGTTAAATTCTTCTTTATAGGTTTTCCAAAGCTCGTTTAATTCATCTTTCGAGAAGTCCATATTTGAGCTATCTATTTTTATTGATTTTAGTTCTTTATCTGTTGGCAAGCTAAATAGTATATCCATATATTCTTGATTTTTATAAAGATATGAATCTAACGATGGCTTACTACTACCATTATATTTATTGATATTGACATAAATTGTTCTCTTTATATCTCTACCTGATGAACAATGAATTATTACATCATATGGCATATAATTATCTCTAGTGAGCTCATCAAAATTACTTTCTTTAACTTTTTCAACAGTGTCTACCAATGATGATTGTAATATGTCTATAAGTTCTTTATCATTAAATTTAACATCTTCAGCCTTATATTTATAATAGTTATCATCAATATTTATAGCATTTGAATAATCAATATAATTTGAAATACTTACTGATGAAATCTCAGAGGGTTCTGGAATATCATTGAGTATAAAATTTTTCTCTCCTACACAGGCAACAACAAATATTGCGTTAACCAATATTGCAATAAGATAGAATGGTATAGCAGTAAGAAGCTTTTTAGCATTCTTTGTTGTTATAAGCTCATATAAGAAATATGCAAGCAAAGAAATTACTATTCCTATAAACCAAAATTCTACACTAACATTTAAGCCACAGGCAAGGTTAGTGCTGATAAGCAAAAGTGGAATTGAACCGAGAAGTATTCTAACAACTGGTTGAACGCCCTTATATGCTGCACTTTTACCCGCTGATTCTGATTTTCTGAATTTATTGATGAAAAAGCCAATTACAAAATAAATTATTGCTAAGATTGCACTATACCATAAGGTTGAGGCATTTGAAATAGGCAATGTTTCTTGTTTTATATACCCATACATAAACTGATTTGTAGTGAACGGAGCAAAAATAATATTATTATAAATATCTGCAAAAGACATAAAAGAAACATCTGTAATCTTAACTGCTGCATTTACTGCGCTTGTATATAACAGAATTATAATTCTTGGTAGGAACATTATTATGAGAGTTATGATAATATTAGTAAACAAGGTTCCTGAAAGTCCCTTTGCAACAAGAGTTATTGAAGTTATTAACATAGCTAAAATAAATGAGGATATTATTGTTGTCCATATAAATTCTGAATTTATTATGATTTCAGGAGCAAACGAGTAAAGAATATATGATAAAAATGTACTTACAAGAATAACTGCGAGACTCCATAAAAGAGCAACAATAGTATATGTAACATAAATACAAGTTTTGCTAAGAGGAATAGAATGATAAAAATCTGATGCTTTTCTGCTATTCATAAAATTGAAAAGCACAAATACCACAACTATAGGCATAAGATATTGTAATACAAATATCGGTAATACAAAACTTCCTAAATCCATTATGACATCTGATTTCCAATAATTAGCAGATGATTCCATAATTTTTAAAAACGGAAAATAACATGACAATAAAATAGAAACTATTGCAAAACATATTCCTACAACCTTTGTCTGCTTAATACCCTCAAGCATAAGTGCCGGACTGAAAAACTTATTTCTTTTCATCTTTCTCTTCCTCCTTTTCAAATATATCTTCAAATTTATAACCCATCTCACCCATCTCAAAGATAAATACTTCTTCAAGTGAGAGCGGAAGTACATCAAGGATAATCGGATTAAAGCCTGAAAGAATTTCGATTACCTTATCTTTATCTCCACGAATAATGGAATTAGACACAACGCCTGTTTTCTTAAAATCGAGAACATTTATTCCATTATCTGTAAACAGCTTTTTGTCGTAATTCATATTAAATGCTGCCTGAATTTTGAAAAGAGAGGTTTTGAGATTTTGAACATCGCTTTCGAATACAATTCCGCCTTTATGTAAAAGTGTAAGTTGGTCGCAAGTGTCTTCAAGTTCTCGTAGACTATGGCTTGTTATAACTGCCGTTGCCTGACGCTCGCATATATCATCAAAAATAAGATTTTTTACGAGATTTCTCATAACAGGGTCTAAGCCATCGAAGGTTTCATCAAAGAAAAGATACTTTGTCTGACAAGATAAGGCACAGATTATTGCGGCTTGTCTTTTCATACCCTTACTAAAGCTTGCAATTCTCTTTTTGGGGTCAAGCCCGAATTTATCTACAAGCATTTCAAATCTTTCAAAACTAAAATTTTTGTAACAAGCATTATATAGCTTAGACATTTTATTTAATGTTGCCTGAGATGTAAAATAAAGCTCATCAGGCACAAATACAAAATTGTTTTTTGCCTCTTGATTTTCCCATACCGGCTTTTCATCTATGGTGATTGCTCCCTCATCGGGTTTATATATTCCTGTAATAAGTCTTAAAAATGTACTCTTACCGGCACCATTACTACCAACAAGTCCATAGATACAGCCTTCGGGAATTTCACAATTCATATTTTTCAGTGCAATAAAATCATCAAATTTTTTAGTTACATTTTCAGCCTTAATCATTCTGTTCCCCTCCATAAAATAATTTTACTTTATCAATAATTTCCTCTACAGTCATTCCTGATAACTTGAGCTTCTCTACGATTATTTTTAATTCTGAATTTGATGTTGACATAAGTTTTTGCACTATCTCCTTTGCATTTCCTGAAACATATCTTCCTACCCCCGGCACAGAATAAGTAATTCCTACTCTTTCAAGTTCATTATACGCTTTTTGAACTGTATTGGGATTTGCTCCACATTCTCGCGAAAGATTTCTGACAGATGGAATCATTTCATCAGACTTTAAAACTTCTGTAACAATAAGATTTTGTATTTGCTCTATGATTTGCTCATAAATAGGTTTATGACTCATTTTATCTATCACAATCAATTTTTCATACATATCTATCCCCCTCCTTGTAATTTAAGTGTATTAGTTATATTAGTACAGTTATACACCATGAAATTAATTTTGTCAATAGTTAAATGAAAGTTTTTTAATTTATGATTTATTTAAATAAAAATGCGGAGAGCGATTATCGCTCTCCGCATTTTTAGGTATTATGATATTTTAATTAAGCTTGTACTTGTTCGAAAACACTTGTTAAGCCTGTTGCTTCATCTGTGAATGTAAAAATATTACCTTCTTCATCATACATCATAACACTGCTTGATGTAATTTCTTCACCTGTGCTTGGGTCTGTTGATGTTGATGTAAGTGTAACTTTATTGCCATCTACTGTATATGTAAACGGGTAATCTACGCCTGCAACTGAACCTACTGCTGTACCATCTTCATTAAAAACATATGTTGATTCTACAGCTGACAATTCAAGTCCTTGTTCTTCACAATACTGCTTAGCAGTCTGAACATTTCCATCAGAACCGATAACTCCTGCAAACTTCCATGTTACACCTACAAAAGCTAAATCTGTAGTTGCTGTACCCTCTTCAGCTGATGCCTCAACAGATTCTGCCTTAGAAGCAACGCTTGATTCTTCCTTGCTGCTCTCAGCCTTTGATTCAACCTTAGACTCGCTCTTAGATTCCTCTTTTGAACTTTCTTTACTTGATGCAGATGAGGATGTTGCACTTGTTGATGAGGCAGAACTATTGCTGTTATTATTTGAATTACCACAGCCGCAAAATGCTACTGTTGCTATCATACTGAGTAAAAGAATAGTTGCTAATTTTTTCATTTTTCATTTTCCTTCCTTTAAATAGACGTTTTTTAATTTGGTGTTTAATTACTTTATTTAGTATAATAACACCTCTTTGAGTAGTATTTTAGCTTTATATGGAATATTTTTCAAGGCTTATGTGACAAATCGACAAAATTCGGTACGAATGTTTGTACATATGAAAATTATATAGAAAAATTTTTATAATTATTGTATAATTAGACTGAGGGGATAATTATGAACATTGCTATTGTAGACGATTTAAACTCTGAAAGAGAGCGTCTTAAAAAAGATATTTTAGATTGGTCGAATGAAAATCAATATTTTTTTACAATAACTGAATTCTCATCGGGAGAGGAATTTCTTGCAAGCTTTAATGAGCTTAAGCCTGAAATTGTCTTTATGGATATATATATATGGATGGCATTAGCGGTATTAAAACCGCTAAAGAAATGAGAAAAATCTCACTGAATACGATTCTTGTTTTCCTTACTTCAAGTATAGACTATATGTCTGACGCTTTTTCTTGCCGTTCGTTTGATTATATTTTAAAACCTATTGAAAAAACAAGACTCTATAATATACTTTGTGACGCTATAAAGGTACTTCCTCAAAATGATAAATATATAAATATTATTTCACATAAACAAACTATACCTGTATTATATTCTGATATTCAAAATATTGTTTCGGATTCTAATTACATACTTATATGTATAAATGATACGGAGTATAGATGCAGAATGTCCTTTGGGGAAATTTCTGAAAAACTACTCTCGGATAACCGTTTCTGTGTTATCAACAGAGGAGTTCTTATAAATTTTGACTATGTTATTAAAATGGAACATAATCTTTGTTATATGAAAAATGATAAGACATTTTCTATAAATATAAGAAAAAGGTCTTCACTTGAACAGGAATTAATTGAATATCGCTTTAATAAAAAAATGGAAGATATACAACGGAGGCAAATATGACAAACATCCAAAATTTTTTACTATCTGCTTCTGAATATGGTATAATTATTCCTGGAGCAGCTTTATGTATTATTCCTGTTACAAAGTATTTAAAAATTTCCGCAAAAAAATTTTTACCCTTTTTAGGAATAGCCCTTATATTGATTTCTTTCATACTTGGAACTATTGATGACACACAGGAAAATTTTAATCCAAATATATTTTTTGTTCCACTAATGGCTATTATGCTTATTATGTACTTTATTTTTGTAGATGTTGAAAAAATTAAACTTCTATATATCTTTCTGACATCTATTGCCTTTATGTCATTTCCTGGACTTATAAATTTTCTTGTAGAAAGCAAAATAAATCCTTATGGTCATTACTATAATGATTCTTGCTATGGGCTTATAACTCAATGGGGCTTATCTTTGATTATGGTTATATTTTGCTTTATATTTGCAAGAAAACCTATGCAATGGCTTATTGAAAACTTTGATATACACTCTGTATGGCGTTTGGTAAGCATTATTCCTATAATTATAACTGCAAGCAATATAATTATGATTCCACTTGACTACTCTACTATGAGTGTAGGAAGAATAACAAAAGTTAGTGTATTTATTATTTCCGTAATATTTATATTATTTTGTATGTTTCAGATTATTTTCTATTTTATTGCAAAAACTGTTGTAAGCAAAATAAATATAGAAAAAAAGCTACATATTTATGAAATACAGGCGGAACAATATCAGGCTATGAAAAGCTATATGGAAAATACTAAAAAACTTAGGCACGATTTTAAGCATACGGCAAATACAGCTATAACGCTCGCTAACGAAGGAAAAACTGCTGAGCTTGTGAAATATCTTAACAGCTATAATAAAAGCCTCGACAGCTTAAATAAGCAATATATATTCTGTAAACATTCTGCCGCTAATGCTATACTAAGTTACTATGCCGAAATTGCTCAACAAAATAATATTAAAATAAATTGGAAAACTTTTATACCGGAAAAATTAAACATAGAAGATTCAGACCTCTGTAACATCATTGGAAATCTACTTGAAAATGCAATTCATGGCTGTATGTCTATTCAAGCTGAAAAGCGTTACATCAAGCTTTCGATTGATATAGAAAACAATAATGAAATATACATTATGGTTATTAACAGCTTTAATGGAATAGTGAATAAACAAAGTAATAGATATTTTTCAAACAAGAAAAACGGAAGCGGCATAGGACTTATATCTGTTTCTATCACAGCGGAAAAATATAATGGTATGGCTCACTCTGAAAGTGAATTTTACTCCGAAATTATGATGAAAATCTCATAAAAATATGCAATAGGATATTAATAGTCCTATTGCATATTTTTTGTTATTCTGATTTTACAAGTTGTTTCTTAAAAATTGTACGAAATAAAAATCTTACAAAAGGTCCTACAAAAAATATTTGCAGGAAAAGTGCCATTTGAAAACATTTTACCGCAAGTGTTATCCATTGAATAAACCATTCTGTACTAAAACCGTTATGTATGAAAACCGCAATGAGCGTAATAGTTGGAACAATAAGGCACACTGTTAAACACTGAATAGCAAGAATAATTAAAATTTTTTTATCGGTTGCGGGATTTACTATCCTAAAAGCTAATTTTTGTGCAAGCTTTGTTATTACAAAAAATATTAGCAAAAACACTATAACATATTCAATCCACATTTCCTTTAGGGCAGTCCAAAATATAGGCATAGAAAGCCCTCCGGACTTATCAGAGATTGTGTAAACTGTCATAAGGTAAACCATACAGAATACCATCATAAGAGTGAATACAAGGCTTTGTAGTTTTGTTTTTGGCATAATTTTTTCTTCCTTTCTAAAATAAAAAAATCCGCCTGACATTTATGCCTGTCAGGCGGATTTTTTGAGGTGATTTGGAAAATAAATTTTTCCAAGAAATAAGCCCCTTACCTATCGGCAAAGGGCTTTTACTATGGTCGAGGTGACAGGACTTGAACCTGCGGCATCTTGGTCCCAAACCAAGCA